>JAKJAC010000004.1:19985-39037 GCA_022707705.1 Chloroflexota bacterium | reverse complement strand
CCGCCCCACAACCTGCACGCCATTGATGCGTAACCATTGCTTGTTAGGGTCATCATCCACAAAACCGACGGGACGGAAACCCAAGCCCGGATTCTGCTGAATCTCGCGCGCCACCAGCAAACCAGCCTCTCCTGCTCCCGCAATCAAGACACGCTGCAATGTCCGCGTATTCATGCGCTCGTTGCGATGAATCCAGTGATAGAGCCAACGCAATCCAAAACGGGGTCCCGCGAAGAAAATCAAGGTCAAGAAGAAATCCAAAAAAGGTATAGAACGTGGGAGCGAGATAACTCCGGTCAACCGCGTCCAGGAGAACACCACACCAGTTTGTAGCAGTTCTGCTGCCAATCCGGCAGCAATAATGCGGAGCGCCTCATCAAATCCGGCAAAGGGCCAATAATGCCCGTACAGCCCCCAGAGGTGGAAAATCAGTGGTTTGAGCAGTGCAGTAGCCGCCACACTGATCCAAATCACCGCGGTGTATGGCAACAAATCACTGGGTTCCAAACGGATTACGAAAGCCAATAGCGTTGCCAATGGTAAGCTCAAAAGGTCAAACAAAAACAGGTAACGGTTACGCAAATGACCAAGGAGAAAACGATTACCCTTGGTCAAAGCCGCGTTGGGAGTCTTCGCGATGTCCCGGCGATAAGCAATCGGAGCTTTATCTCGCATTTTTCCACCAGCTTCTACAGTAAAATGACCGGGTGTTATAGAAAATCACCTGTTCCACTCCCCCAACCCAGAATCCCTCAGTTCCCTGTCTCTGCATAGAATATGCCCAGGTCAAGCACAGGCATCAAACAACGCGGCAACCACGGCATCCACCTCAGCCTCGCTCAGATTGTTATGGAAAGGCAGGGCCACAGTGCGGTCGGCGATAGACTCGGTCACAGGCAGAGATCCTGAGAGATCGCCGAAAAGTTCACGAATATACGATTGCGTGTGAATGGGAGCGAAATACCCTCGCGTCGGAATGTCCAGCTGCTGCAGACGTTCGATCAAGGGGTCACGACGCATCCCCTCAGCCAGGGTAACCACATAGACAAACCAACTCATGCGTACATGGGGTTTGACCACCGGCGGGCGTACCCAAGACAACCCCTGTAAGCGCTCGGTGTACATTCGCGCCACGTGCTCCCGTTTCTGCAAGAAGCTCTCCAGTCGCCGGAACTGGCTCACGCCCAGCGCTGCCGACATCTCATCCAGGCGGTAATTGTATCCCAACCGAACGTGCTCCAGCCACGCGCCCATTTCCGGACGTCCCTGATTGCGCATGCTGCGGCACAACGCCGCAATCTCGTCATCATTGGTGACGATCATGCCACCCTCACCGACCGTGATTTGTTTGTTGGGATAGAAGGCAAAGGCGGCGGCATCGCCAAATTGCCCAAGTTTACGTCCCTTGTACTCTGCCCCCAATGCCTCGCAGGAATCATCAATGATGCGCAAGTGGTGCCGATTGGCTACTGCCAGAATGGCATCCCATTCTGCCGGATGGCCGAAAACATCCACCGCCATAATCGCTTTCGACCGCAGGGTGACCTTGCGCGCCAGGTCATCGGGATCGAGGTTGTAGGTCTCCGGTTCGATATCCACGAAAACGGGGGTCGCCCGCTCGAAGAGAATCGCGTTCACGCTCGCAGCGAAGGTGAACGAGGGGACCAGAATTTCATCGCCCGGACCCAAGCCCAGTGAGCGCACCAGCAGGTGCAATGCTGAGGTGCCGGAGTTCACGGCAACGGCATGTTTGACGCCGACATAGTCTTTATGCAGCGCCTCAAAAGTCTCTATATGGGGTCCCAGAGCCAAACGACCGGAGCGGATAACCTCGGCGACAGCCTGGACATCAGCTTCATTGATTTCAGGTAATGACATAGGAATATGCATAAATGTGTCCCTCTCATCGTACTCAATGCAGTTTATGAGATTTCAAGGCGATGACCCGTATCAGGCGTCCCAATTCTGATCATCGCCCCCCAAAATCCCGGATACTCCCAAAAAGAACCCATGACAAATGATATGAGCTTCAATGACAGTAGCAAAGCTGATTAATCTCAATCACCATGGGCAATCGAATTTCACCGTGATGCCTGGGCATATTCATAGAAACCACGCCCTGTTTTTCTACCTAAATCCCCACGCTGAACCATTTGCTGCAACAATGAAGGAGATTCGTAAAAACTATTCCCAGTAGCAGCAAGTCGAGTCAATATCTGATGGCAGACATCCAAACCGATAAAATCGGCCAGCTCCAGCGGTCCCATCGGATGATTAGAACCGAGTTTCATGGCAGCGTCAATGTCTTCGCGAGAAGCTACCTGAGCCTGCAACAAACGAATGGCCTCACCTATCATGGCAAAGAGCAACCGGTTTACAATGAAACCACTAACATTGGCCACCTGCACTGGATGCTTGCCTATTCTTTGTAAAAACTCGCTTGCCCGATCTTTGACATTCTGCTCGGTCGAGGGTAGAGAAATCATCTCAACGAGAGGCATTTTATCAGCAGGGTTGAAAAAATGAAGCCCTAAAAACTGATTGGGGCGTTTAGTCACTTGCGCCAGTTCTTCGACGCTCAATGAAGAGGTATTTGTAGCGAAAATAGTGGCTGCACCACACACCTTTTCCAGAGCCTGGAAAACTGACCGCTTGACTGAAAGATCTTCCGGCACACACTCAATCACCAAATCCGCTTCCGCCAAATCCTCATATGAACTCAAAATTCGAGTCGCTGAGAAAGCAGCGGCAATTTCGGATTCCGTAAGTTGCTTGTGAGTGCGCGAAAAGCGTTTACTCAGCTGGTTCAACACTTCCGAACTGGAACGGGTAGACTTCAATAATACAGGAACCTGTGCATCTATAAGCGCCAGGGCAATGGTCTCGCCCATTCTGCCAACCCCTACGATACCCACCCTCTGAATTCCGTTATCCATGATTAGTTTCTTCCCTTTTTTCTAAGTATCACTATTTGGATGCCAAAGGACGCGCTGGGACGCCGACAACGACCAATCCATCAGGGATTGATTTCGTTACACAAGCTCCGGCTCCAACTACCACATTATCACCGATCACGAGTGGTTCACCAGGTGTACCATTGATGATAGTGGCTCCGGTTCCCACATAGGCGCATTTACCGAGGCGCACAAAACCGGACACATGAACTCCGGGAGCTAGAGTGGCAAAATCATCCATGACAACATCATGCCCAATCGTACAATCAAGATTTACTTGAACATGCTGACCTAGTACTATATCCACGGTCAGGATGCTGCCAGCACAGATCACAGTTCCAAGCCCAATCTCAACGAATTTCGAGCGTTCGACTCCGGGGTGAATGAGTGTAACAAAATCAAAGCCCACCCGAGCCGCTTTCTCAACTAAGCGAGCGCGCACTTGCGGGGATCCCACGCCCATCGCCATCAGAGCATCTGGGAACTGGTTGCGCGCTTCCTCAAGGCTCATCACAGGCAGATCGTGCAGAAATGTGTGGTGATGTGTTGTGTCGTCATCCACATAACAGACCGGACGCAGATTCTCTCCATGCTGCGCGCAGACCTCCACCAGGAACGCAACCTCCTTTGCAAATCCTCCCGCGCCATAAATTGCAACTTTCCGTTCCATTGTTTGTCTCCTTTGTAGATTCAACTACCGTGCGTCTCGCCGCTACCCATGAATTCTTGCATGGTAGCAACGCCGGGTTGGCTGATACCCTCGCGTCGCAGAGCTACCCACAGTGTTTTGATGAGGACTCTCATATCTAGTCCTAAAGAATAATTATCCACATACCACACATCCATGGCAAATTTCTGTTCCCAAGAGAGTGCATTCCGTCCATTGACCTGCGCCCAACCGGTGATACCAGGTTTGACCTCGTGACGACGCATCTGCTCAGGTGTGTAGCGCGGCAAATACTTCATCAACAGAGGGCGAGGACCCACCAGGCTCATCTCACCTTTGAGAACGTTGAACAGCTCGGGCAGTTCATCCAGGCTAGTGCTGCGCAAGAAACGCCCAAACGCCGTCAGACGCGCGGCATCGGGAAGAAGCCTGCCCTCGGCGTCACAAGCATCGGTCATGGTGCGAAATTTGTAGAGCATGAAGGGTCTACCATGTAAGCCCGGTCGCTGTTGGCGGAAGAACACGGGCTTTCCCAGCTTCAGGCGGACCAACAGCCCCACCATCACGAACACCGGAAATAGCAGGATTGAGATTGTTCCACCCACAACCAGGTCAAAAACGCGCTTAGCTATCGCTTTGCCCATAGCCGATATCCTCAAGTTCACACCGGCACAAGATTGCTGATCAAGGTAGCAAAGGCCTCAGCCTGACGCCCCCGGTCAAAGTGCTCCAGTACATAACCGCGCGCCGACAATCCCATTGCCGTAGCCAGCTCCGGTTCCTCAGCCAACCGGAGAGCAACATCCGCCAAAGCCCTGGCATCTCCTGGTTTCACGAAAATGCCCCCCTGCGCGGCTTCGATCACGTCACGAATCACGCCATCAATCACCAGGATTGTCGGACGTCCAGCTGCCATATAGTCGAAGACCTTGTTAGGATAAGTGGTGCGGAACATCGGGATGTCCTTCAAGATTGCCAGGCACGCATCAGAGGCAGACAAAACCTCTGGCATTCTGGATTTCGGGTATGCACCCGCAAATGTGACATTAGGAAGATTCAACCGTTCCGCTTCAGCCATTAAGTGAGGCCTTTCCTTGCCATCTCCCACGAGCACAAAATGGATGCGGGAGTTATCGCGCAGCAAATCAGCGGCTTGCAGGACCGTAGAAATATCATTCGCCATACCCAATGCGCCCGCGTAAGTTATCACAAACTTGTCATTCAGGTTCCAAATCTGACGCATTGCCTGCCCATCCGCCAAGGGATCGAACATGCTACAATCAACCCCATTAGCCACAAAACTAATCCTGTGTGCCGCGAGCCCCTTATCAATCAGGTACTCACGATAAGCGGGTGAATTGACCAAAATCCGCGTGGCGCGCGCATAGAGAAACCGTTCCAAGCCACGGGAGAGGTTGATGAGCAACGGGTTTCGCAAAACGCCCATGTCAATCGCGAACTCGGGCCATAAGTCACGAACTTCCAGCAGAAATGGGCGACGCCGCACACCCGCCACCAGCAAAGCGGATACCGCTTGAAAGATCGGCGGTGTAGTTCCCATCACGACATCTACCTGTCCAGCGCGAAAGGCTGCAATAACCGACGTGAGCATGAAACTCAAAAACGACACGACACGCCAGACAAAGCTACGGTGAAGCGAGTGGTACGTATAAGCCCGCAGAATTCGAATGCCTTCCAGATTCTGTTCCGTAACAAGGCGCCGTTTGCCCGAAATGGGGGTGCCAGTCAGATAGCTCAAATCTGCGGCGATGATCGTGCAACGATGCCCTCGTTGGACCAGATGACGCGCCAACTCATAATGACGGGTTCCACCAGGTTCATCAGGAGCCACAAAAGCCTGATGTATCAACAGCAAATGCACTTCGACACCTCCAACTCAGTCACTGACAAGCCCACCAGTTTCACGCCTTGTAAAATCGGCTTGCCCTCAGCTTTACCGTAGTCCCATTTAAGTTCTGCTTTCCCAGAGCCGGTCTCCACATGCCACAGGTCGCCTACGCGAGACACATGTGCGACTGCAGGTCCAAGATGCGTCCAAAAGAGCGCCTGTGAAGCTGTCACAGTGCAATCTATCGAAATGGCAGGATCACGATGATAGTAATACGTCGAATGCCAACCCCGTGGACTGAGCGAGTCGGCGCGGACCAACGATGCCGTTGCCGGTTGAGCATCTGCGCCCATTTGTACCCAATAGGGACCGGAGGTTGTCTGCAGAATCAGCTCCCGCTCAGCTTCATGCCAATCATGCGAGCCATCAGCGCAAAGCCAGTGTAAACGGTAGTCGTGTGGCCGGGCGCTGTTCAGAAAATCAATCACGAACCAATGCTCCTCACCCAGACGGAGCAACCCGCGCCGGTAACTGACCGGGGAAGCCAAGCGCTCATAACCGTTATGTTGCCCCTCCCAATAAGCCAACTGACCATCCGCAGACTGCCCGTAGCAGCACACTTTTCCCTGTACCCAGGGCAACCAAAGGAATTTCCCAACCTGATTCATTTGGTCGAGGTGGTCAACAGTTACCGTGTTATGAAAGGCAGTTTGCGCCAGGGCATTGTTCCATGGGGCGGGGGCATTGTAACTATAAGACCCCGCATCCTGAACCACATTGACCCCACGCCACCAGATGTCCACATGCAACATATCCGCCTGACCAGGGCGGTGGTGGTAAGCGCCACAACGAGTAAAGGCAAATCCCTTTTCAGTGCGGAGTATCTGATAGCTACTCCCTTCGTTATGACCTTGTGAGCGCTGCAACGGCTGATGCGGCGCATCCGAATGCGGCGCATCCGAATGCGGCGCATCTGGATACGGCTCATCCAACGCCTGAGGACCAAAGAGCCACAACAAATCCTCATCCCAGGGTCCAGCAGGGTAGCAACGGGAACCCGTGTTCAAGAAATGGAAAGCCTGAATCACCGGGCGATAGTCCTGATAATCGCAACTGTTCAAGGGCAAGACCAATGCGCCATCGTTCTGCCCATAATTGGGTAAGCGTCCGGTGTTCTCGTCCTGAAAGCGGTAAAGGAAGGCATTCGCCAGCTGCAAACGCTTGCGCACATCCTCCGCGAGAAGCCGCCCGTGGAGTGCACCCAACCGGCACGACCACAGGTAGTCGTGCAACATGACCCGGTGGTAGTTCATCGAATGTTGGGAAAAGCTCCCATCAGCACCAATGAGCGAGCGCGCCTGTGCCTCCAGAGCCTGCTGCCCCAACGCCTGCCAATGATTCGCGGATCGGAATTCAGGAAAGAGCAAACCGACCGTCCACAAACCGGTCGCCTCGCTAATACCGTGGTTATTCTGTTGGTTGAGGGCGTAATCGAGATTTGCCGCAATCCGTTCAGCCGAAACGGCAATGGCTTGCGCCAGAGCCGCCACGCGGTCTGGAGAGGTTTCCCGGGTTTCAAGAAAACCGTAAAGCCCAAAGCACCAAGCCATCAAGCGAAAACTCAGCTCCTGACCACATTTCCAATTCGGTCCCTGTTGAGGAGGATTGTTGGCATACCAATCCTCGAACAGCAACCAGAAAAGCCGCGCATATTGCTCATCCCCGGTAAGCCAATATGCCCGCACCAGAGCATAGGTAAAACTGAAACGACTGAGCTCCCAGATACCTTTGATATCGCCATAGCCGAAGTCGGGGATTGTGCTCCAATGTTGCTTTCTGGGCGCGCGCTCCCCGGTCAGCGCGTTGGCATGCCAATCGGGAGGGAAACCAAGCGTGACAAATTCATGCGCGAAAACCTGCCAGCGCCCTTGAGATAGTTCCGTCGCCAGATACCGGGCTGAACCAGGCTCAGACTGCCAGGTGGAGAGCAAAGGGCGATAACGGTCCAGAGCATCGGGCTGAAAGAAGAATGCCGGTCCTTCCGAGCGCCGGTAGCGAAGATAGCCATCCGGTCGCGCCAGATCGGCGTCCTTGAGGAATTCACCAAGCGGTCTGGCAGACCAGTTTGACGCGGGAAGCTGTCGCTGAAGCTGCCCGGAGCGAAGCCGGAGCGCGTAGCCGGTCCGGTATAACGCCCAGCGCGGTCCCATGAAATGCAAGAGATCGCGGGCAGTTCGGATTTTACTCAAAAGCGACATAGTCCAAGAACCTGTTTCTGTTATCCCAGTTCGCGTACAATCACCGCAGCAATACGCTCGCCGGCGCGTCCATCCCACAGGGGCGGTATCTGACCCCGCTTGCCCCCGCCAAACAGAACACGCCCGACCTCCTGCAGGAGACGCCGCATATCTTGCCCGATAAGAGTATTCGTTCCCACAGTCACCGTCACAGGGCGCTCGGTGTTGTTGCGCACCGTGAGACACGGAATGCCCAAATAAGTCGTCTCCTCTTGAACGCCGCCTGAATCGGTGATGACCGCAGTGGCGAATCTCTGAAGCGCGAGAAACTCGAGATACCCCAAAGGCTGCGCCAAATGCACCTGCGGGAACCGAGCTGTGTACGCGGCGGAATCAAAACGCTGCCGCGTGCGTGGATGCAAAGGGAAAATCACCGGAATCTCACGGCTGATTTCCCCGAAAGTATTCAGGAGACCCTGCAACATCTCCGGGTCATCCACATTAGAGGGCCTGTGCAATGTGGTGAGCAGGTAAGGGCGCCCCTCCCATTCACGCCACTGGCTTTGGCGCCAGGTGGACATGGCGGAGGGGAGAAGGCGAATCAGGGTGTCAATCATGACGTTGCCGACCAGATGCACTTTCTGCGGGTCGATTCCCTCGCGCATCAAGTTCTCATCCCCATCGCTGGAAGGGGTAAAAAGGAGGTCTGCGAGTTGGTCCGTAAGCACCCGGTTGATTTCCTCTGGCATCGTGCGGTCGAAAGCGCGCAAGCCAGCCTCGACATGCCCGGTACTAATTCCCAGCTTGGCGCATACCAATGAGACAGCGAGGGTCGAGTTGACATCGCCATATACCAGAACCAGGTCAGGCTGCCGAGTCAATACCACGTCCTCAAAGCGCAGCATGACCTGAGCGGTTTGCTCGGCATGGGACCCGGAGCCCACTCCCAGATTGGCATCAGGTTCCGGAAGTCCAAGCTGCTGAAAAAAGACATCGGACATGTTCACATCATAATGCTGCCCGGTATGAACCAGCGTCTGATGGACTGCCGCATAAGCCGAGAGTGCCCCCATGACCGGAGCCACCTTCATGAAATTCGGACGCGCGCCTATCACATGTTGAATGTGCATTGCTACCCTCGTTACTCTAAAGTTAGTTCAGATAATGGGTGTGGCTGGTTGCCGGCGCATTCCACAGCGACAAATGAAGCCAGCGTGACCTCTTCCAGCTCCGACCAGGGGATCACCATCTCGCCGCCGTTTTGCAGACGGGTGATAAATGCCTGGATTTCAGCCTGGTGCCCCTTATCCTGGCGCATCCCGCGGGCGCCGGCAAAGCCGCCCCAACCGTAACCCTGCAACCGCTGGAAATTATCCAACACCAGGACGCGCCCCTCGCTAAACACCTCGACGCGCTCTTTAGGGAAGCGCTTGCTACCGTTTGCCAGATAGTGAACGGTTCCCATGGAGCCATCGGCAAATTCGAGCAAGATGCTCATCTTATCCTGCCGTACCCCCACTCCAGGTACATCGCCCAGCATGCGCGCCTCCAAACCAACAATGGGCGCCCCCACCAAATGACGAATCAAGTCAATGAAATGGCACCCTTCACCGATGATACGCCCACCGCCAACCTTGAGATCCTGAGTCCAATGCTCCGGCGGAATGGCGCCCGCGTTCACGGTGTAAATCACGCTGAGTGGCTGCGAACGGCTAGCCAGCAATTTGCGCATCCGCATAGCGAGGGGGGCAAAACGCCGGTTGAAGCCGATCATCAGATGGCGGTCGCCAGCCTCCTCCCAGGCAGAGCGCACCTGCAGGAGCTCCTCACGGTTGAGCGCCAGGGGTTTCTCGACAAAGACGTGTTTGCCCGCACGCAGCGCCTCGATCACAAAGCGGGCGTGAGTGTTGTGGCGTGTGGCAATGAACACAGTCGTGATATCGGCGTCTTCCAGGGCCTCACGATATTCGGAAGTAGCCTGGGCAAAACCGTACTTGCGAGCGGCGAGGGCGCTGGCAGCGCCGCTGCTATCAACCACGGTCTTCAATCGGGCGTCAGTTTTTGCCAATGCGGGCAACAAGACCAGCGACGCAAAGTTGCCAGCGCCAATCACCCCGACTACAGGGGGATGCCCTACCACCGTCCTGGAATTCTGCGCCGGTTTCTGTGGCATAGCAATCACCCGGGCGGTGCTCACGTTCTCGGGATAGGTCAGGATGACCCCCAGCAATGCGTGGTCCTCAGTCAGCAAGCGATAGGCATCAGGCGCCTGAGCTTGCGGCACCTGGCGGGAAATCAGTGCACCGAAATCCAGCTGCTTACCGGCAAGGAGGTCTAACACCGCTTCGAAGTTGCGCTGCTCAGTCCATCGCACAAAGCCGAAAGGATAATCCTGCCCCCGTTGCTCATAAGCCTCATCGTACCTTCCGGGACCGTAAGAGCATGAGACCTGAAACGTCAGTTCTTTTTCGTAGAAGTCCGCACGATCCAACGCCAAACCGGTGACGCCCACGAGCACAATACGCCCCCGTTTGCGGCTCATCTGCGCCGCTTGATGCACCGGTTCGTTGCTCTTGGTGGAGGCGGTGATGATAACCGCGTCCACGCCCCGGTTATTCGAGAAAGCCATTGCCGCGGTTACCGGGTCGGCGCCGGTGCTCAAGTCCACCGTACCGGCGCCAAACTGGCGCGCCAGAGCCAATTTGTGCGCGTCAAAATCTGCACCCAACACCCGGCAGCCATTCGCTACCAACAGTTGCACCACAATCAATCCCAGCAAACCCAAGCCCAGGACCACCACCGTTTCTCCCAAGGCGGGGTCTGCCAAACGCAATCCTTGCAGCCCCACCGCCGCCAGCACAGTAAATGCAGCCTCATCATCCGAAACCTCATCCGGGATGCGGCAACACAGGTTCTTGGGCACACAGACAATCTCGGCGTGTGGACCATTCGAAACGACACGGTCGCCAGGAGCAAAACCCGTCACGCCTTCGCCCACCGCCAGAACGGTGCCCACGTTGCAGTACCCCAAAGGCAGAGGTTGATCCAGACGCGCGAACACCGTCTCCAGGGTAGGCAGTAGCCCATCGGTGCGGACTTTGTCCAACACCTGGCGCACGCGTTCCGGTTGCGCTTTCGCTTTTGCCAGCAGGTTAGCCTGGCCAAATTCAACCAACATGCGCTCAGTACCAGCAGAAATCAAAGAACGGCGGGTGGCAATCAACAACTGCCCCGCGTGACATGCAGGTGCGGGAACATCGAGCAGTTCGGTGACGCCATTCTTGAGATTTTGGACCACTTGTCTCACTTGTGCAACCTCTTTATCAGCTGAATTTCAGAACCAAATCCTGGCGCCGCCTCTCAGGAAGCAGCTTCTCTATCCACAGAATCCCCAAGACCCGTATTCGCTTGCCCCACTAAGCCAGAATTCTGCAGCGAACGCTGCTGACGTTGCAGGTCAGCCTCTTTCACCAACAGATTCACCTTGCCGGAAGGCGTGCGCACCGGTTCCTCGATACGACGGAATTCAAAATCAAGCGCCACATTGCTGGAATCGAAGAGCTGCGGCGCCTCTTCTACCTGCAGTTGCGGGGAAATCGGCACGAATAGAATCACCGCTTTGCCAGGCTGCGATTGCAAGACCTGAATATGGGAACAAGCGTTGAACAGAGCATGGTGGCGACCAAAAATCAAGGCGGTCAAAGGGATGTTCTTACCATGCTGGTCAACGACAAACTGCCCACTCCTCCCATGATCCACCCGGAAAGCATTCAACAACCCGGCTTCCATTTCCATACCGGTGATTTGATCTTCCGTATCGTAACGAATCAGGGGGGAGGCAGTGTTGTAATAACTGGTGCCCACCAGATGGATTTCCTGGTCACTAAGCTGCAGAGGCTCAGCATAACCATAGGTCTGGAAGGGGGCATAAAGATAGGGCTCGCGCTTCTCATACGCCAGAATACAGCGTTCCGTGTGCCCATACCAGGATATCGAGGGAATCCGAAAGGTTTCCTCGATGCCCTGCCGGTATAACGGCATGGGGAATTCCGAGCCCATAAAGGCGCCTTGGAGCTGTGCGGCAAGCATTTCTTGCAGCTCTGCATCGTGTCGCTTGCACGCCAGAGCAAACTCATACAAAGCGCTGGGATAGCCATGGAGGTAGAAGACCCTGCGCCGTTGGACCAGATGCTTGATTTGAGCCAGCACCGTCTCCCATTCCGCATAAATATCCACCAGATACGAATGTCGCACCGCATCATAGCGCAAGCCCTGACCAAGATCGCTGCGCCCACCAAATGTGAGCTTGAGCCGACTGGGCACATAGCCCAGCTTCTCCCAGATGCGGTGCATGTGCGCCCATTCGTTTCCCATCTGGTTCGCCATAATGAAAAGCGCCAGGGATTGCCCTGAAGAGCCTCCGGTGTTGACCAGCTGGCGCCCCGCGATGAGATGACTGCGATATTCCAGGTCATAATTCTGGAGGATGCGCTTGCTGATGGTCGGAATACGTTGGATATCGGCATAGCTCTGTAGGCGTTCCACCCGGAAACCCTGTTCCGCATAGTAGGTGCGATAAAAAGGCACATGGGCTACCGCATAGTCAACGATGTCCCGCACACGGCTGAAGATCCAGGCTTGTTTCTGTTGTTCCGGCAGGCGTTCAAATGTGTCCAGCTCTTGCCGCCGCAGGCGATAGGTGCGCCCGATCCCCGGGCGCCATGAAAACGGGATGGTCGCCAGCGCTTGCCCCACCGGCAGGGGCAAGTTGGTGAAACGATTGCGAAGAAACAACGAGAGCGACATTGCGTGACTATCCCAATCCGCGCTTTAGATTCAGCGCAACCAAAGCATTGATGGCGCTGTGACGCGCTTTCACAAACCTATCCTTGAAAGCATTGCCCAGATTATCTCTGTAATTCGCATAGATGGGCAAGCCTTTGCGACGCGAGCGATGCTGCCGGAACCATCGGATGTATTCGGCGTGAGGCATTCCAGCAAACGGGGTGAGGCTTTTCAAAATCGGGCCCAGCCAATCCTCTGTGGCTTCCAGAGAGATTTGATTGCTCTCTGGGTCGTAACGATGCCAATGAAACCGAACATCCTCAATGTTCCGGCCACTATTCTGAACCGTTACGGCTAACTCACGGTGCGCAATAGCCGGAAAACGCAGATGAAACTGCCCCAATTGCCGGGGCGGAAAGAGCCAATTTCCCAGGCTATAAATGATGGGCTTGCCGTCCACCAATTCGGCGCCCTGGGCAACGTGAGGGTGCAAGCCGACAATCGCATCAACCCCCTCAGCAATCAAATCATGGGCAAGTTGGCGCTGCGCTGGCTGAGGGTAGAGTTCGAGCTCATAATTCCAGTGCATGATAAAAACCACAAAAGAGCGCTGATCGTTCTTGCGAACAGCGCGAATAGTCTGTAACAGGTGCTCTGGAACCAAGGGATTGACGCCTTCTCTATCCGTCCTGGCAAAGCGGCAGCCAATCACATCCCAACCGAAAGCAAATGCCTTGATTGTGGTACCGGCTTGCGTAAAGGTAAATGGACGCCCCGCCACTTCCAGATTAGCGCCAGCGCCAAAGCTCTCAATGCCTTGAGCCGCCAGAGCCTGGGTCGTATGATATACCGGTTGCGACAGGTCATACAGGTGATTATTTGCCAACCACACTGCCTGCACGTGAAGCGCCTTGAGCACAGGCATAACATCAACTGAATTCCACACGCCCATCGCCTTGGCATTACCTTCCGCTGAGGCAGCGCCGATTGCCCCTTCCAGATTGGCGAGAACCAGGTCCGCACTATTCAGAAAATCCACTTCCATACTGCCGGCAGTTGAAAATGGCTGATGAACACAGATATCACCTAGAAAAACACTACGCGCACTCATCACGCGCCTCTGTGTTCTGGGATACCAGCCAGGAAAGGACAATAGTACCCATACACCACTCCTAGATGTACCTGAAAACTTTCATATGTCCCCTCTTCACATTTGAAAGAAGTAACATCAGAGTGCCACATACGATCCTGGAATCACCTCTCACCCACCGCTGCAAATTTAACACCTCATAGTCCTCCTCAATGCATCCCTCTACAAATTGCCTAATTCAGCTTTCATCACACCGATCATAGATCAACGCATCATCTCGATTAACTCATCATGTTCATTTGTATATACACAAATATCTCTGGGAGTTGTAGATAGATTTCTGCCCCAAACCTCAAGTTGTTCTTGATCAATGCGCAATATACTATCAACAGCATCTTCAATATTCAAGAGGTCTATACACTGACCCAAGCCTAACTTATCTACCACCAACCCATCCTGAGTGTTTATCTGTGCAATCATTGGACGTTCAAAATAACAAGCCTCATAAAAACGATTCACGCGTGACCAATTTACATGTCCTTGACTAAGATAGTTGGCAATCCATATCAGATCCACTTGTCCATACATGAATGGCAAATCATCAGGATAAACATATGGGCCACCATATTCGACAAATTCGGTATTACAGATCTCTTGATTTTCAGATTCTGTCAACCGGAGAACACCCCGCATATAGATCCGAATCCTACCTTGTCCGCATTTTGCTAATTCACGCAACACTTGCCAGGAACGCCGGCAACGGATTAATCCAAAATACCCTATTCGGAGTGTCTCTGATTCATTTCGCGAGGATATTCCCATTATTGTAGGCAGAGAGGGAAATTGCTCGATATCAAGCTTATTCTCGATTACTTTATAGTGCAGATCACTTAACCCTTGTATCCCCTGAAAGTAACCAGTGATATATGCCTCAGAGGTTACTACCAGAACGGTCACGTACCTCAATAGACAACGTTCGCCCCATCGAAGTAACCGTGCAATTACACCATTACCTAACAACGTCGGATGAATATCAGCAACCTCATAAACAACTTTGGGGCGATTACGAAATGTCAAACTGGATAAGGCTCCAAGGAAAAGCATATCCAAACCGAAAACGTATATCACATCCGTGTATTTAGCTGCGGTTCGAATTCTGAAAAGCGCTTTCAATATAGGTATCAAGCGTTGATGGAAATTCCCATGTTGCAGATACCCTAAGGAAATATAGCCGTTAGGCCAAGGATTACCTGGATAATATTCACGTTCGAAAGCCAGAATTTGAGGTTCGGCTCCTAGCGCACACAAGGCGCTGACACGTTTATGATAACGCGCATGGGAAACCACAGGGAGCAGGAAAACTATCCTCATTTTTGTTAACCTTTTCGATATGTTACCGTTCGGTAATTAGTGATTCAACAACCGTATTCTGTTCATCCCAAATCATCTGCTCCGCGGCGATAAGCGCTTGGTGATGGAAATGCTCACGATTTGATAGAATCATGTCAATTCCCTGATTGATGCTTTGCACATCACTGTGATCTACAACTACACCACAGTCAAACTGCAAAACCAGCTTTTGCATAGGGAGATTTGGCCCTACCATTACAGGCAGTCCTCTCACTAAAGCCTGGTACAAACGATTAGGGGCACACAAACGGCTATTACTGGACAAAGTGGCATAGAATACAATGCTAGCGATTGCGTGATCAATATATGGTGCAATATCAAGCTGAGGGACAAACCCAACAAAGAGAATCCTTTCACGCCAAGCATCCCCATATGCCCTAACGAGGTTTTCAATCTGAAATTCCTGGTAAGGGCCAACAACGATCAATTTGACATCAAGTTGTTGCATAATCGCTGTTGTCAATTCGTCCAAATGACGATTAGGATTTGCACCACCCTGTGCTAGAACATAGAATTTGCCCTGCAACCAATCCAATACCGATTCTGACAACTCGGATCGCGGCAAGGTTTGAAAGCATCGATCTGGGTAATTATTCAAAACCTGAATAGGAACCCGCAGTTTATCATGAGTCTTGCCGTGAATCAAATCACGTCGCTCTTGATTGGCCATAACAATTGCATCGCATCCATTAACTAATATTTGATACAGCCACATATAGATTTTGCTGGAAAGCAACGAGTCTGATGGCAGTTCATGTTGATCCCAGACAAGACGATGTATAAAGCCGATTTTTCGCAAAAGTAAGAATAATGGCATTAGCCCAGTGAATCCTAAACAATGAACCCATAAGACATCAGGTCTAGTCTTAAGTACTGCTACTAGGAACTGAGCATACATCTCCAGAGATTTGAACCAGATCCCTTTAGTGCGTGCAAACCAACCTCGACTACGAAGGCGGATCGTTTTGGCTAAAATCCCACCATAAATCTCTCGCTGACCCGGCTTATTGGCATACTCCATAGCCAAAACCTCCACTTGATGACCAAGAGACTGAAGGGAGAGAACCTCTTTCCGTAAGCGATCATCATAATCTAACCCAGTGGTGTTGATTAACATCAATACAGGCATGAAAATATCCTCTCTTAGCAATCTCACTGATGTAGATTCACCCCAAATATGATTCTGCTCAAAGCAATCGATTATTGTATTATCTCAACAAGATGTACAGCACAAACACACCAATCCCAAGCCAGTAAAGTGCAAGCCAGATAGGGATTCGCAAATGTCGGTATCTTTCATATCCTAAGGCAACAAGAATGACAGCCAAAGGCATAAATGGCACGATATGGCGTTCAGCAAATGTGAACAAAGCCATGCCCAAGAACAACAGCGTAAACCCAGTAAACAATGGCCATAAAGATCGCTGTCTTATAGCCCAAAGGAATCCTAGCGCCAAAAAGGGCAGAAAGAAATATTGGAACAATGTTCCAAGCGATAATAGAAGCCGCTCAACTTGAAAACTCAATGTGGGCAATGGGCTAATCAAAGCATACCCTATACGCAAGATATAACCCAACGGAGGCGGGGTCGCAAAAACATATGCCCCTAGACCTTGCGATAGTCCTATACGATAAGCTGTATAACCCTCCTGTGAATCATTCAACTGTTCAAAAATTCCCAGAATGTCATTTCTTAATGCAAACAAGACAATGGTAGCCAACACTATTGCCGCGAATGCATAGAGAGTTTGCAAACGATTTGATGGTTTGCGTTCGCGTGCAAATATATCTCCCACAAATGCCACAATTAGAATAACTAGAGAGTGGTAATAGCGAATTTCAGAAACAACCAATGCCAGGAGTATCGTTACAGTCCAACGTTTCAAGCGAGAGGAACCCGAATATGAAAAATCCTGTCGTGGGGTCCATAGGTAGACGCCGATAATTAGTATCAAAGCTATGAATACATCCCTAAAAGTATGAATAGCGTTATATACCATAATAGGCAAGAGACCTGAAAAAAGTGCTATAGTTACAGACCTCCATCTCTCAAACCGAAGTCGCATAGCAAGGCGATAAGAGAAAACTGATAAAAGTCCCAGACACATCCCATTAAAAAGCCTTGGAATCATCGTATGGAAACCATCAAACAATTCGCCTAATCTGTAGAGTAAGCTAAGAAGATAAACATAACCAACTGAATTATGCCAAGGATTTACCACCACCCCGCGAATGTTACCGTATTCAAAGATACCGAGTTTTCGCACTACATCTTCTGCCCATAACTCATATGCGAGATCGTCAGATCCCCCAATGTAATAAGGGCTGCCATACCGCGCTATGTAAATCCAATAAAGAACAACTGCGGAAATGGCAACTATGCTATATACCTCTAAGAAAAGATCAGAGGCAACAGTATCTTTTCTGCCAACAATCAGGGATCCAAACAACAAAAATGCGAAGAATAGGATAAACGTAGAGAAACTGGCCTCCATCAAAGCAAAAAGACCCACAATTACTGCAGAAATGACAAGGGCCAAACTGCTCAGTTCAGGTAAGCGCAGATAGGCATGACTTCTCTGGGTTATAGGTGTTCTCCGAATTCTACTGACACTCTGGTTATTTACTTTTGTAGCCATTTTATTCCATTTCCACGGTAAAAGCCTTCTAAACCCACTTCAGTCCAAAAAGCAGGGCAAAGGAATTTCAAAAACGCCCAAATTATCCACGTACAGCCGCGAAGAAGGGTCTGCATTGATCACCCAATATTGAAAAGATTCCGCTTCGGGGTGTGGCAACGAAATCCCAGCATACGGTGTCCACTCATTAGCACTTTCATGAACCAAATAAGACGAAATATTATCGTTCCATTCTTCCGCTTCCCGTAATAGCCACCTCAATCCAATACGAGGTATAGCTTCGTCATCCGTACGATACCGACCCGTAACAAAGTAGGCCATTGAAATAGGCCTAGCAGAAATAGCGATGGGTAAGCTAGCAAGGCCAACTGGCGTATCACCTTGTCCGTCCAGCAACAATGCCATATTCTTGCCAATTTGAGAGTAATCATAAAGAATTTGGGTATGTTGTTGTTGTTGACGGGAGTAGAGTTGTTTGGGCAACTGAAATGGGAATCCTGCATGTGGTAATACAGTTCGCTCAAAGCCACCATCAAATAATAAGTTGGTAACCAAGCCCCATTGAAAGATGAAATTGCCGCTTTGTTGCCAATGCCAAGAGCTCGTAAAATAAGGCTCGATAACCGAAAGGATATCATCTTGTGACACATCCTTGTTATCAAGGCGCCAAATCATGACGATTGGAACCAAACGATCAAATCCGATACGATGTTCGCCGATATATGCAATTATCAATTCAAGCCCAGAGCATCTGTCAAATTTGATCCTACCTATAGGGAATTCCTCCCCATCTCCATAGATATTGTACTGAAAATCGGACTGCACAATTTGATGTTCCAACAAGCGCGCTATACCACGGAATGCAGATTCATCCACCGTCTCTGTTTTATAAGCGATGGCCTCAAGATAGCACCTAACGGCCTCTGAAAATTCTCCCTCCATCTCAGCGTACTTGGCACAGTCCAGGCTGGAGTGCCAGCCTAACTCACGTGATCTCTCTAGCTCTAGCATATCAACTAGCCCGGACAAGCGCAACTGATATGGTCCGTATTGAGTAGAGTCATGCTCTGCCAGATTAATGAAAAGATCAAGAGAGTGTTTTAAGTCTTCATTGATATCTAGCTGAGGACGCGAGAGGCCATTTATCAGTGTTACAAATGCGAAATTCCGTAATCCCA
Organism: Chloroflexota bacterium; assembly: GCA_022707705.1. Taxonomy (GTDB): domain Bacteria; phylum Chloroflexota; class Anaerolineae; order B4-G1; family SLSP01; genus JAAZNO01. The sequence goes on along the minus strand of JAKJAC010000004.1, from coordinate 20,228 downwards.
AATTGATAATTGGCACATATAACAGGACAACAACAAGAGTCGCACAGACTCTTACGTACAACAATATTCGGCTGATCTTCTTTGAAGCCGAACTATAATAATTCAACGGTTGCTCCTTCTAGATACCCAATAGTCAATGTCAGAAATGGGTTGAAAACGCGTGCAGGCAACATCGCAATAGACACCGATGTAAAAGCCCGATAGACTAGATATTCCCTTCCATCAACGCCAGCATCGCGTTAG
>JAKJAC010000004.1:0-19975 GCA_022707705.1 Chloroflexota bacterium | reverse complement strand
ACTGCTCCCTGCCAAATCTACATTTCAGATCCTCTAGCGCTTTCGCATTCGCCACTTTCTCCTCCGGATTTAGCTCGAGCGCAGCGGCAGATTTCATATCAGAAGCGAAGTCCTCAATAGTATATACTTTCAATCCTAAACCTATCAGCCAGTGATAGATGATATTTCTGGTATTAAGATAGATTTTTACTCCATACTCAAGCAAGACGAAGATGTTTCCCATCGCCATTTGACGATAGCTGTTGAAAACAGCCGCTCTTGCTGTAGTGATAAGTTCAAGATACGTCATACGAGGCAAAAAATCTTCGAGCAGTTTAATCCTACCTAATGCATCTTCAGCTCGATGTCTCACTTCACTTGTATAACAATTCTCCGGGCCATAACTGAAAGGAAAAAGAAAAGACAATTGCGTATCGTAGTGGGAGCAACAAATCAGATCAATAATATCGAGGTGATTATTATAAACACTTCTGTTGTTGCCAACAAGCACTACATTGCTTTTGCGTAAGACACTTCTTCCCGGATTTGACGCCCACATCATTGGCAGTTGCAGAAAACGCGGCAGACTCCAATGCATGACAAGATGTTCATATTCACAGCTTGACAAACCTAAAAACAAATCCGTTCGCCTAACGGCATCCCAAAATAGCCCATTTATCGAAGAACCATTTGCGATCATGGATTTCAATTGGGGGATATACCCTCCCAATCGCTTGAGCATTCCCATTCTAACCTTGTTACCTCGATAAAATGTCAAAGAGGTCTCCGACAAGTAAGATTTGATACGTCTGTTATAGAGTTCATAGCCAAAGAAACGCCAAGCAACTGCTACCTTTTGGGGTAACCGTACTGCAATTTGAGATTTCACAACATCAAGATCATAGAGAACTACCAACGCTGCTTCAGAACAGATTTTGACCACCTCATACTGATCTTGACGATTACTGGACAGAAAAATCGCCTGATCGCGGTAAGGCCCACTGTATGCCTCTGGAGCATCAATTATAACAACAGTGTTATCGAAGTAAGCGCTATCAAAAGAGTCTGTTGATCCAACGAATTTCAAGTCATTATGCACATGAACCGTTTTCAACATGTAACTCTCCTAGCACAATAGGTCCCCCAAAACTCCAAGTGCCCTTCGCGGAAATCCTTTTGCTTTTGATAACTGAATGAGTCAATCAAGTATTCATCACCCTCGGATACAGCAATGCACTTGCCATATATATACAGCCTGTGATTATAAGTTATGCAGAACATATTTGTAAAGGGTGATTCTGTCATTTAGATAAGCATAAAATCCTAAAGTATCCCTTGTCCACACACAGTCATCTTCTCACACATTCGATGACTTGACCAATAAACTACAATAAAGGCACGCTTTGGCCAATCGAGATTTCCTTATAGTCTTCCAACCAAATAGGTGCGCCGTCAATATCTCGAAGCATAAGATTATTCCTGGGAAACTGAACCTCAATCTCACCGATCTGGTCTAACCTGTCAACAGTAGCAAGAATCTGCGCTTCAGCCATATTTGCGCCACCATCAGCATAGAATGAAGTTGGCGCAGTATGCCGAAGGTTAATCTCAGTCACTCTAAACATATCTTGGTAGTCTCCACGTAAGTCTACCGTAACCAACCCATTCATCACTTCTCCTGTCAACCTACAAATATGTCGTACGGCACGCTCAGAGATATCACGAGCTTCGGAATCATTAACGAGGCGACCTTTCGATATGTTACCCGAAACGCCCGAAGGCACTACTTTTGCCATGAAATACTCTAGTCTCTCATAGCAAGCAACCTTTAGCACGATATCTTCCTTGAAAAGCAAGCAACAAGCCAGATTCCGTCCTGGCAAATACTCAGAAACCATAAAAGCATCCAATTTCGAGTTCAGCACTGCCCAGGCACGCGCCTCATCCAAATCACTAACTCTCATCGCTCCCCTGCCGCTTGTTGAACCGGAGCCGAAGTCTCGCATCCAAACAGGGTATCCTAACTCACCCATATCCCCATTAAAGACTGATTGACGATCTACGATTTGATAACGAGGAATCAAATTTGTCCCGTCCAAGCACTGATAAAGGTTTTTTTTGCTAATAGCATGCCTTGAAAACCTCGGAGGAGGCAATAATGACTTGATCGGCATTGCATTTTCGGCCCAATAGAGCACCTCAGGTTCAGGAATCACGACCGCTATATCGACTGCTTCACGAGTACAGATATCCAACATAACGGTGCGATAACTTTCTTGGTTTGCCCAAGGAACTCGATACACCCTATGATAAAGACCCTCGTAAAGCCCAAATATGTCATAACAAACATCGGTGCCAATAAGTTTCGAGGAAGAGTAATATCCACTGTTCTTCAGTGATCTAGCAACCGACCTTGATGTGACACCACAGGCGCCAGTGATGAGTATATTCATAATTCCCCGTCTCCTAATTCAATCTTTACCATGTCACTCTCAAGAACCCTAGCCAGGTAATAAACGACTGTAATACCTGGCAGTCTAATCTTTGTGGCTACGGTGCCTCACAAAACCACACAACCATCTCCTACCCTGGGACTTGAAAGACCAACGCCCTCACCCTAAGTACAATTGCCTCCAATGCCTGGTGGACCAGTCCAGTAGTTAGAACCATCGGTTGCGCAGCAAGTACTGAATTATCCTTAACAAAATTTTGCAACAACAAAGTTCAGCAAAATTCACTAGTTACGGAACGGACATAACGCCCGGATCAAATTCGGATGCCAGTAACCGTAGTCACACACAACAGCAAATGAGATTTCGGTCAAGCAACATTCATCGATAATCATCTTGATTGTAAAGTCAGTTCACTGCATCAGAAAACTCTTGAATGCCTAACGATGTACAGATTCTAGTCATTAGTGATCACACACACCGACTCCACACGATTCATGATGCATCGTCTCTAGAATTTTCAGTTCCCCTTGAGTTCCGACAATCTTCTTGTGAGTTCCCGGCCATTTTCGACTGCCAAGCGGATAATCGCACAAACATCTGCAATCTCATCCTGCCCCACCGCGGTGCCAGTAGGCAAAGACATCACTCGTTGGGTTAGGCGTTCCGTTTGTGGCAATAACAATCCAGCATGAGGAAAATACGAGCGATAGGGCTCCATCTCATGGCAACCAGGATAGAAATAACGTCGTGCCAAGATCTTCTCGGCATGAAGCACACGTACCAAGTCATCACGACTTATACCCATCACATCTTTATCTACTTCAACAATGATGTATTGATAGTTACACTTCGCAGTATCAGCATAGGTGATCAGGTGAAGTCCTGGTATGCCCTCCAACCCCTTCTGATAAGCAACGTAGTTCTGCTGATTGACAGTGATGAACGCATTGAGTGACTCTAAACTCGTCAGCCCCATCGCTGCTGAAACCTCGCTCATTTTCCCATTGGTACCTACATACACAACATTGTCATAGCCCGAAAAACCAAAATTGGTCATCAGACGAATTCTCTCCGCTAAGTCATCATCATTGGTCACGACTGCGCCACCCTCGAAAGTATTGAAGAACTTAGTAGCATGGAAACTAAAAACTTCAGCTTGCCCAAAATTGCCAATCATTTGCCCCTGGTAAGAATTGCCAAAAGCATGAGCGGCATCAAACATCAGCTTCAAGTGAAATTTCGTAGCGGTTTTCTGCAAAGCTTCAATCGCGCAGGGACGCCCCCAGACATGCACGCCAATAATGCCAGTAGTTCGCGGTGTTATTAAGGTTTCAACTTTCATCGGATCCAAATTATGCGTAGCAGGATCAACATCACAGAACACAGGCGTAATCTCTTGCCACTGCAATGCATGAGCCGTGGCAATAAAGGTAAAGGAAGGAACGATTACTTCGCCATGAAGTCCAAGCGCACGGATAGCAATTTCCAATCCTACGGTAGCATTGCACATCGCAATACAATGCTTTACTCCCAGGAACTGCGTCAGTCTCTGTTCAAATTCCTGCACAAAGGGCCCGCGATTCGTTAACCAACGCCGATCAAACATGATACTGACGCGCTCAAAAAACCTATCACGATCACCAATATTGGGGCGCCCAACATGCAACGGCTCTGGAAAAGCAGGGACTCCATCAAAAACAGCTAAATCAGTTATGCTCAACTTTACCATAATTACCCTCGCTGGTCTCTCGGTATATAGTGTCCTGCAACATCAAAGATTTCCTTACGTAGCATTCCTTCCAGATTAAGTATTCTCTCTTTAGGGCGCACCTTGATCGGTTTAGCGGGAGAGCCAACATTGATAGTCCAGGGATCACAACTCTTTGTGATTAGTGAATTAGCCCCCACAACGGCCCCCTCGCCAATAACAACTCCTGGCAGCACAACAGAGTTCGCGCCGATAATTGCATGTTTTTCAATTCGAACAAAAGAGCGGGTAGGAACACGATACGGAGCAGGTACAGCAGGATTGGTTAGGCATCCACCTGAATAATCCTCGTTGCCAGTGTAAATGTGTACTCCTCCGGACAAACCGGCAAAATCCTCCATAATAAATTCCCCCCCTCCAGTTATTGACGTAAACGAAGCGATGTGAATAAAGTCCCCAATTATCGTTTTGGCCCCACCCACCAAGAATACAAAATCGTCGACAATTACTGAATTTCCGATGCTGATCACTTCCGGCATGACAATCTTTGCCATAGGCCAGATTACAACATCTGCGCCAATCTGTTGAAATGGCAAATCATAAGCCTGGTTAGACATCGTATTCCTCCATATCCAAAGCTTGAGAATACTCCGCAATTGAATCGACAAAACTAGATCTGTTTCACCGCAATGCCGGGCGGGTTACCATACACAACCACACGATCAGGTACATCTCTCACAATAATGGTGCCAGCACCAACGACAGACTCACTGCCGATAGTGATCTTCTCAATCACTATCGCGCCAACGCCTATTTGCGTTGCGCGCCCTACTCGAATACATCCAGCAAGACGTACACCCGGGCAAATGTGCGCTGCATCTGCGATACTACATTCATGATCCACACTAGCTGCCGTGTTTATAATGACACTTTTCCCAATTCGGGTTCCAGGATTTATCACTGCCCCAGCAGCTACCACGGTACCAGCCCCTAGAATTACATCTCGAGCGACTACAGCGTGAGGATGAATCGCAGTCGGCAAATTGAAGCCCTTAGTTTCCAAATATGATGTCAGCTCCATGCGTGCACGACAATCCCCAAAACCCAACAATATATGATTTATCCCCTCACCCAATAATCTTTCTAGCTGCTCATCACCGCCAAGAATCCGGGCACCACAGAATTCAGTACCATGGCGGTGGGGATTCATATTATCAAGGAAACCGATTATTTCGTACGATTTTTGAAGACGCACAATGTCAGCCACAACCAGTGCATGACCTGATGCCCCCCAAATAACGAGTGGTATTTGTTTAGACATACAAATAGATTCACCTAATGTAGTTTTTCTGCAAATACAAGGTCCAACCGACAAAAACGACTCCAGAGAAAACTCATAACCACAGTAATACAGCTACAATCAAGGTCTTTCTCTAGACGCATACCGTGAGCCAATGTCAAACTACTACGTCGGCTTATCACGCACAGTCAATTGCCCGAAAACAGTTTATCCAATGCATCTTGGTCAATCAAACCTAAGAAGGCACCTCAGCACCCCCCAAAAAACAGCATGCATTCGCAACAACACAGAGTGCCCGAATTCTTGGTAGGTTAGGCATATTCTCACCTCGTTCATCATGGTTACCTCGGATTGTAAACATACGCTAAATGCAGTAACAAATCATGCCTTCCCTACTACCTTAGTTAGCAGTTGACCACGATAGCAAAATGAAACAAGAATTTTCTCAAGTACCAAACTGTCTTTTTGAGGTTTTGAACCAACCTAAATTTCCTGTTCTTGATTAATGACGAAATTTCCAGACCCAGGTGATTTCAAACGTTGAGTTTCCTCGAGTATAATTTGGACATCCTCTCGAATAGCAAACCTTTCATGAAAAGATAATTATCGAAACGCATTATTTCGGAAATCACAATTGTAAGCACTCCACCAATACCTACCTGCAAGATTAGCTTGATAAGATCGGGGGAATCAATTGCCTGACCGACAATGTACACAATCGAACTAACTAAGGCTGCCAAGCCAAATGAAGGCAGGATATCCTTAATCTGGTGCATCACGGAATAGCCAATGAACTTCCCCGACCAATAAGAATTGAGATAATAGGCGATCAACGTATTCACAATCATGCCCATAATCATGACCTTAATTCCAAAGATCACTCCAATCACAATGGTTGGCACTGCCAACGCTTTCTTGATCAATTCGAGTCGCAAAAACAAATCGCTGCGTCCCAATACTTTCAGCATATTGAGGTTGATGGCATGGAGGGGGTAGAACATCCCTACAAAACAGAGCAGCTGCAAATATCCTATCGAGGGTCGCCATTGCTCTCCCACAAGCGCAATCACCATTGGTTCTGCAACAGCAGCCATCCCCATCATAAACACAAAAGCTAGCAACATAGTGTTCTGAATAACTTTCCTATATGCAACCTTCAGATAACGTCGATCATCTTGTAACGTTGTAAGAACCGGATAACTCACACGCTGCATAACGTTAGTCAGATGTTGTGAGGGGAAATTACTAAACGTGACCGCCCGAGTATAGTATCCCAAATCCGCAGCCGAGAAATACTTACCAATAACTAAATTGTAGATATTTCTATATAAGGTGTCAATCAAACCACTAAGCAACAAACGCGAACCAAAGGCAAACATCTCTTGGAACGACATCCAACTGAACATCAACGAGGGTTTCCATTTGCGCCAAAGCCATAACAAGAGCATGGTGATAAATGATCCAGATAGTGTTGTTGCCACCAAACTCCAGACTCCGTATCCCATGTAAGCCATGATGATCCCTAAAGTTCCAGAGACAATCGCAGAGATAATCGAAATTCTCGTCTGCAGTCTGAAGTTGATATCCTTCACCAGCTGTGTATGTTGCACTACCGTCATTGCATTGATAATTAGGCCAATGCCCAGCACGCGGACAATGCCTGGCAACTTAGGTTCCTCGAAAAACTGTCCAATGGCCCCCGCAGAGACAAATAACAACAAATAGAAAATGATACTGACAAACAGATTAAAGTAAAAGACCGTGGAATAATCTACTTGAGTACAGTTCTGTTTTCTGATGAGTGCTTGTCTAAAACCGCTATCAATGAATGACTGCGAGAGAGCGATAAAAATCGTAGTCATGCCAAGTAACCCATATTCACGCGGCGTTAACAAGCGAGCAAGAATTATCCCGCTAACAAAGGTAATTCCTAGTTTGGCAAAATCATCAATAAAACTCCAAAGAAGGGCGGAAATGGTCTTTTGTTTAAGTGACATGTTTAGTATCTTTCCGTGATTAAATACCGTTAGTGACGAGGGCTCAAGCCCTGGATGAGTCGTAGAATAACCTGACCCCCAGAGATCTGGAAGAGGGTAGCAAAACCCACTCTCATATTTGGGGTGGTTCAAACACATGCCAAGGCATGGTTTGCCGGTCCGAGTCCTTTAATAATTACAGGCCGACCTTGTCACTATTAATGTGCAATAGGAAATCGCCAATTCCAATTTTTGGTGTAATGGGCTGGCGCATGTGTTTGCGAACTCTACCATAAAACTAAAAATAGACAATCGAATTCCAATCAGTAACTGTTCAGATTTCTATTACAAGCCTGTCTGTTTTCTTAAACGTCATCAACCGGTCTTTGTGATTAAAAAATAAAACTCATTACCGCATCATAATAGCAAAACTTTTTGCCAACGGTCAGAAATGGGACCGTGTCAATACATTGTTGGGCCGTAACAGTTCAGATTTCCAGCGCCGGGCGCAGAGTTCGGGCTCAAGACTTTTCCGTAAAATCGGTGATTTCGGTGTTCCAAAAACCGCCAAACCGAACACCGAAATTCACCGAAATTCACCGAAACACACCGAAAGAAGCAGCGGGTGCAGGGGGTAGCGAGATTGGGTGTGCAGGGCGGTCACACCTGGTGCATGTCTAGATTTCCATCGGCAAGCATGCCACCTGGCGGTGGCATGCCAGCCACAGCAAGGCAAAACTCGCCATCGCGGCGTTAGCCTCTCTTGTTGGGGCAAGCGGGGGAACGCCGAACAGTTACTCCAATCAAAAAGCCGGGGTTGGCATGTCACCAACCCCGGCAGGAGCTCCAGTCGGACTACTCGATGGCGCCGTAGAGCGGCAACGCTACCAGACCACTGAGGACTTTGGGGTAGAAATCGGTAGATTTCTGCGGCATTTTCTCACCGGCTTCCGTGCAAGCGCGAACATGACCCATACGCGTCCCATTGAGCAGGAAGAGGAAGTTGGCTTCGCCCCGGTCCACACGCTCGTAACCGGGGTTGGGATCACGCAGATAATCCAGGTTCTCCTTGCGCGCCACGCTTTCCTTGCTCAAGCCCATAATATGCTCGATGATGAGCTCGTGCAACACCGCGACATCCAGCGCGCGCCAGCTGGGGGCGCGATCGGGAACCAACTGCGCCATGATGTCGAGGGTCTTGAGCGTGAGCAGCTTGTAAGCGCCATCATAGAAGCCAAAACGCGGCTGCTCAGGGGTGGCTTGCGCCAGCTCTGCTTCCATGGCTTCACGAGTGGGTAGCACCTTGACCTCGAAGTAAGATGCGAGCGCCTCCAACAGGGCCTGGCTCTGCATCCGCGTGTAGCCGTAGATGAGGCGGTGCGTGGGCAGGATGACCAATCCGGGATCGCTCATGCTGACGAAGGTGACGAGACCGTAGTTGAAGGCGGCGTTAGCCGGCGCATCCGGGTGCTGTGCCCGCATCTCATCGCGGTAGTTGAGTGCGGTCTCGTAGCGATGGTGCCCGTCGGCAATAATCAGGTTGCGCTTGGGCGCCATTTCGGCGATAACCGCGGCGACGATCTCGGGGTCATTGACAACCCAGAAATTCTGCTCTACCGCAGGCTCGATGACTTGCTCGGTGAGAATCGCCGGCATATGTGAATCCAGGAAAGGTTGCAGCAGCGCGTTGATGCGGTTCTCCGAATCGGGATACAGCGCGAAGATATGTCCCCATGAGGTCTGCGTCACGCGCGTCAGATTCAGGCGATCAGCCTTGGGACCGCTCAACGTACGCTCGTGGGGCAAGACGATGCCTTCGTCAAAGCGCGTGAGCTCCAGGGCTGCCGTAAACCCCCGGCGAACGTATTGCTGACCTGTGGGGGTGATAAAACGTTGCTCCAGCACGTAAAGCGCCGGCTGAGGGTCCTGCAAGAGAATCTCTTCCGCAAGCCAGGTCTGGGCGTAGGCGCGCGCGCGTGTGTAGACGTTATTCTCAGGTTCATCTGGTTCGCGCAATCCCATATCAATGCGGCAGAAGTTGTAGGGGTTGAGTGCATAATAGGCTGCCTGCTCCGCATCATGAATGCGGTCATAGGGTTGCGTGATTACCTCTGAGAGATCACAAAACCGCTCGGGATTGTAGCGAATGCCCTGAAAAGCCTTGATGTTTGCCATAGACTGCTCCTACTTGAAATGCGCAATCACCAGGGACGCCACTTCGCCGCCCACACGCCCCAGCGCTTCCACTGTGGAGGCGCCCAGATGTGGCAGAGCGACGACCTGCGGCAGGGCGACGAGCTGCAATAGCCCTTCGCTCTTGGGCGGTTCCTCGGTGTAAACGTCGAGCGCGGCGCCGGCAATGGTCTTGTTGATGAGCGCTGTGGCGAGCGCAGCTTCATCAACCACACCGCCGCGCGCAGCGTTGATGATGAACGCAGTTGGCTTCATCTGTGCAAATTGCGCTATGCTCAGCATGCCCTTGGTCTGCGGTGTGGTCGGCACATGCAGGCTGATATAATCGGAAACCTTGAGCAGCTCTTCCAGGTCCACCGCACGCACGCCCTCATCTTTGACCGTGATGAAGGGGTCGTAGCACACCACAGACATGCCCAACGCGCGGGCTTTCTCCGCAGTCAGGCGACCGATACGTCCATAACCGATCAGTCCCAGGGTTTTCCCCGCAATCTCTGTGCCCTCGAGGGCCTTCTTTTCCCACTTGCCGGCTTTCATCCCGGCGTCAGCGATGGTAATATGGCGCGCCAGGGCAATCATCAAGCCAATGACGAGCTCCGCCACAGCGGCAGAGTTGGCAGCAGGCGTGTTAAGGACGGTGACCCCCTTGCTGCGGGCGTAATCCACATCAATCGTATCCAAACCCACCCCACCGCGAACGATGAGTTTGAGATTCGGCGCCGCGTCAATCAGGGGTTGGCGGACTTTGGTACGGCTGCGGACGACCATTCCATCGTAGTTGTTGAGCTCCTGCTCCAATTCCTCGGGGGAAATAGTATCCTTGACATCCACGTCCAGTCCGGCTTCGCGCATCTGTGCGATGGCTTCGGAATCCACGGGATCGCAAATCAGGATTTTCGGCATGACATCTCTCCTTCAAAATAGTGGTAAAACGATGGGCGATAAGTGTTGGAACAGAGGCTCTTGCCCAGACGCACCACTCACTTATCGCCCATTACTGATAATCTGTACCTACGCTAACCCCAGAATGTCGTCAATCTCACCCAGTAACCAGTTGATATCCGCTACGGTGAGATCGCCCATCGTCGCGATGCGGAAGGTCTTTTCCTTAAGGTCGCCATAACCGTTGGAAATCGTCGCACCGCGCTCGCCGAGCGCCTTGTTGAGGTCGCTCACACTGATGCCACGGGTATTCGTGATTGTGGTGACCGTGGGGGAGAGGAATTCATCGGCTGCAAAGAGTTTCCAGTATTTGCGCCCCCATGCCTGCACGATGCCCGCCATTTCGAGGTGGCGCGCCCAGCGGTTCTCCAAGCCCTCAGCCAGGATGTCGTCCATCTGCTTGTTCAGGGCGTAGATCAGGCTCACGGCAGGTGTAGCGGGTGTCTGATCCTTTTTCCAGTATTTCAAGTTATCCAGGAAGTCGAAGTAGTAACCACGCCCAGGAACCTCGCCCGCGCGCTTTAGCATCCGCTCGCTGACCGCGGCAACTGCCAATCCCGGCGGCAGCGCGAAGCACTTCTGGGAGCTTGCCAGGACACAATCAACGTCCCAGGCGTCGAACTCGATTTTGACGCCAGCCATAGCGGAAACGGCATCCACCAGAATGACAGTTTCCGGATAGGCTGCGCGCACTGCGGCAGCAATCTCGGCAACCGGGTTTTGTATACCGGTAGAGGTTTCATTGAGGGTAAGGGTCACCGTATCATAATCGCCTTTTCCCAAGGCTTCAACCACCTGCTCCGGGCGAAAACCCAAGCCCCACTCTACCTCAATGTAATCCGTGGGAATGCCGTTGCCCTGGGCAACCTCGAACCACCGCTTGGAGAAGGCGCCGCAGACGGTGACGAGAGCGCGCTTGCCGGGGCGCACAGCCTGGCGGATCGAGCCTTCCATCACACCGGTGCCGGAGCTGGCGAAGATAAGGACGGGTTGTTGCGTGTAGAGGAGCTGCTGCAGCTTAGGGCGCACCTCGCCCTGCAAATTGGAATATTCCTTGGCGCGGTGCCCGATCATCGGGGCGGTTTGCGCCTGCAGAATTTCCTCACGCACGTGGGTCGGCCCTGGAATAAACAGCTTCTTGTACATTGACTGGAACCTCCTGTAAGTGATTGTTGCCATGACAGGATTATGTCATGGGCGATTTATAAAGCCTACTTTTCCAGTATACTCGGGATGTCAGACAAGGTTATAGTGCTGATAATACTATTATTCGCGTGAAGCTTTGCCTTACCGCAGGCAAAAACAAGCGCCAAACCGTGGAATGCGCTGCAATCCAGGTGAAGTAAACCTGTTGGAGGGTGCTTTACGCCGCAAAGCCTGGTTAGAGACCCGGCACACCGTCAACAGAGCCGGTAAGCATGAGCCGTACGCTGCCCATGCCGATGATGATGATTGCTGCGAAAACAATCCCCCAAATCAGCGGCAACCATGCTTCGCGCCAGCCCATAAAGCGCTGCTCTCGTCGCAGCGCCATGACCCAAATCATTGCTCCCAGGCACATCATCATTGCGATGACTCCCGCCGTGCTGTAGAGCGCCACGGGATAGAGTAGCCAGGGTTCCAGGGTGTATATCACGCCTGCTTGTAGCAGACCTGCCGCGAGCAATGGCGCCACGTTGCGCCAACGCGGCAGTGGAGCTTCGGGCAGGGCGTCGCCCCAAAAAACCTGGTTGAAAGCGGAGACCAGAATAATGCTCATCCCTAAGCCCATAAAGGTGCCGCTAAAAAGGCGAATCCAGGGTTGTGGGGCATAGCCCAAGATGCCGGTTTCTTGCCTCAAGACCAACGTGGTGTAAGAATTGAAACCATCCAGCCCCCAGATAGCAGTGAACCCTCCTATGAGCAACCATTGCCATAGGGGGGGGAATAGCCGGGTGCGGCGACGCCGCACGACTGCCCATTGAAAGAGGATGCCGCTTAGCGCCCCCGCAAAAGTGCCGGTGCAGCGTTGGCATAGGGGCAGTTGGTGTTCGTCAACGAAAAAACTATGACTGGGAATACGATGGCAAACTGCCGCAGCGACATAATCCGCTTTGCGTAGCAATGAGGGCGGGGTTTGGAAGATGAAGATGATGAGCGCCGCCAGCGCCAGCGCTATGCCAAGCCAAAGCCAGAAACGAGGTAAGGGTTTTTCCATGGTGCACCAATTTCGTGTTGTATTTCTGCCAATCACCAAGAGTCTATCCGAAAACTCATCTCGATCCAGAGTTTGCGCCTAAAGGCGCGGTTTTGAGGGTGTTTTTCGTTGGCGGGCTGCGCCCGCCAACGAAAAATACCCCTCAGGAAGCGGATTCAACAACAAAGATCAGCGGAACACTGCATCGCACTCTAGTTCTCGGATAAGTTCTAAGATCAATCGATTTATCAAGCCCCGACACACACCGGAGCGTCTGCTACGATATCTGGAATGGGCGACTAGCTACTGCGCAAGGGTTGAGGCAGGTGCTCTTGGTTATTGGTATAGCGCAATAACCAGAATTCCTCCATCCAGCGCAAGCTGTGCAGAGCCGTATTCGGTGTCCAGATGCGCATGGTCGGCGCCCCGAGCAGCAGGCGCAACAGTGTGCCGATCGTGCCGCCGTGCGCCACGATCAGAATGTTCCCATCAGCCACGCCACCGTCAATCATGCGTTCCAGAGCCTCCTGAATGCGCGTGCAGAAGGCGAGATATTCGGGATGCAACGGCGTCGCTGCATCAGGTTGCCACATGGTGGTTGAGGAAGGAGGATTGGCTGCATCCCAGTTGTCGAATTCGCGCAGATCAGCATCAAACGTCACAGGCAGGTTCAGGTACAGGGCGGCAATCTCCGCAGTCTGTCGCGCACGCCGTAATGGACTCGCTACGATTCGGGTGAGCCGTTCGCGCCGTGCCAGGTATTCCCCCAGGCGGTGCGCTTGCAGCTTGCCGAGTGCGCTGAGGGGTGCATCTGGTTCGGAGGCTGTGCCAGTCTGCCATTGCGATTGTCCATGACGGGTCAGTAGCAATTTCATCAGGTGAAATTATAATGGGGAAACGGCGGAATGACAAATGTTGGTAAGATAGAGGGTGCGCGTCATTTTTCCGCATTTTTTCTCTGGTTCAATGCCGCCGGGCTGCTGACGCTGCCGGGCTGCTGACGCTGCCGGGAGCTAAAGCTGGGCTACAGAAGCCTGCAGGCTACAAGGCAACACCCGGTAAGCCGGGCTTCAGAAACTGGGTTTACCGGGCGCAAGGAGTCCCTGAGTACAGGGAGCCCCGAGTACAGGAAAGTTTTGCGAACAAACGAAGAGGAACTTTTTTAGTGTTTTTTGGCGCGCGGGGTACCGCGCGCCAAAAAACACTTTCTGAGAAAAACCAGTACAAGGGCGCCGCCCATGTCAGGGCGGTTATGCAAAAAAGTGGCACGCACCCTAAGGTAAAGCTGTTGAGAAGCGTCTCGCGCTGGCACAGGTGCAGCATTGACCACTGTTATCCATCTCACTGCGAGGGTGTATGCAAATCATCGAAACGTTGTTGCAGGAAGTTTCTTCTGTGGCGAAGGAAGCGCGACCGGTCGAAGTAGCCATCGGTGCGCATTGGACGCTGGTCACGCTAAGCCATCGCGACACGCTCCACGGGGGACTTTCCTCAACCCTGGGGAGCGGGGATGAACATCACCATGGCAAGGGTTATCCTGTGCGCGATTCCGGGCGGTTGCTGCAGCGCTCAGCTGCGCAACTGGCGGCGCTGGCGCATTCCGAGAGCCTGCTGGAATCGAGTATCGGTCTCGCGACAATCAATGCGCTATTGTCTGTACGTCCCCAACCAGGGATAGAACTTAATGCTGCGGAAATCATCGCGGAACGCGGTGCGGGGAAGCGTGTTGCCATTGTGGGACATTTCCCCTTCATCGAACGCATCCGGACGCTTGCGGAGACACTCTGGGTATTGGAATTACGCCCCCATGATGGCGATGAACCTGCGGAACGCGCGCCGGAATTGTTGCCACAGGCGGATGTGGTCGCGCTTACGGGCACGGCACTCAACGGCACTTTTGACTCATTGCTGGCTTATTGCCGCCGCGACGCCGCCATCGTGATTCTGGGGGGAACGACGCCGCTTTCCACAGCGTTCTTCGAATTGGGGATTTCAGCCGTCTCCGGCACACGGATAGTAGACGTTGCCGCAGCACGTGATACAATTCTGCAAGGAGCGACTTACCGGCAGATTGCAGGGAAATTACCGCTGACCCTCTTTCCCCCTGCCTGAGCTTGACTTGCACTTGCGCGTCGACAGCCCAATAGAAACAAGTTACCGCGTCCAATTGTGGACGCGGTAATCTGTTCTTCCAGGCATTGCCGACGCAGGCTTACTTAAACGAGCGGTACGAAAGCCACGCCGCCAAGATTCTCACGGTGGTAGTCATCACCCCGTCTGGTGAGCTTCCACAACGTCTGATACCCCCCGCGAGGACCCACAGGGATGACCAATCGCCCGCCTTCGGCAAGCTGTTCGGTGCAGGCGGGTGGAATTCCTACCGGCGCCGCCGTAGCGATGATGCCTGTGTAGGGTGCGTATTCTTGCCAACCTGCGTTGCCATCTCCCAGGCGGAAATACACGTTTTCGTAGCCCAGCTCTGCAAGTAGTGCGCGGGCTGTCTCATGCAGCGCCGGCACGATTTCGATAGTGTAAACTTCCATCCCCATCTCAGCGAGGATTGCAGCCTGATAACCGGAGCCTGTCCCGAGCTCCAATACTTTATCGCCGGGCTGCAAAGCCAGCGCTTCCGTCATCAGCGCCACAATGTAGGGCTGGGAAATCGTCTGCCCATGACCGATGGGCAATGGATAGTCGCCATAGGCTTCCCAGTGAAGCTCTTCCGGCACAAAGCGATGCCGCGGTACATGCTGCATGGCATTCAAGACCATGGCATCCCGTATGCCGCGTTGGCGAATGAGCGTTACCATCTGAGATCTTGGCAGATCTTCCATCATCTTCCTGCATATTCACGAACAGCGTTTGTAGCACACGCCTGCCATCACAGCGCTGCAGGTGATGGTAGTGTGATTCGTGGGCGGACGTTGCCACCCACGAACCACACTTGCGACGCACATCAAACCACCGCTATTTCCTGCGGCGGCGCAACAGCGCGATGCCGGCGCCGAGGGCGGTCACGGCAGCCAATCCCAGAGGGAGATAACCCTGGGCACTGGTGTGATGAACGCCTACCGCAGTCGGCGGACCGAAGGTGAAGAAGAAGTCATTCTGCATCGCACCATCACCATAGGCAAAGCCGCTCTTCACTAACTGCACCCGGAATGAGCTACCTGTTGGCAGGTCAACATCTGGATCGAAGAGCACCAGCGTGCCGGTGATGACACCATCGCCGAAGTCTGGGTCGGTGTAGGGCTGCGTGAAGGTGCTCACACTGAACGTACCCGGAATGGGCGCCCTGGCAATTTGTTCAAGGATGAAGGTACTGGAAGTGATCAGAGCGGCGTTCAGATCCCGGCTGAAGGTGACGCTGATGGGTTGTGTGGGTTCCCAGTCTGTGGCGCCATCCTCAGGGTAGGTAGCCATCACCAGTACATCACGCCAGTTGTGAACAGTGTTGGTCACCGTCATCACTCCGGTGGCGCCGTAGTTGGTCGTCAGGGTGCGGTTATTCGTGCCGACCAACGTGCCCCAGTTCTCCACCAGATCCCAAGAGCCACGGGTATACTTATACTCTAGCTGTAGACCTTCATCCGTGGTGATGCTGTACTGCCAGGTGGTTGGACCGGTCTTGGTCATAGGTTGGGCGCTGGGATTCCAGGAAGCGCCGAAGACAGCCGCGTTATTACCCGCGATGTAGACGGTATCTGCCGGTGGGGTGAAAGCGGGCACATCCACGATGAAGCGCAGCTCCACCATGCGCGGCATCGGCGTTGCCGAAACAGCATTCGAGAATGCCGAACGGTTGAAAGCGGTGTCGAGCGCCTGGACGGTATAGGTATAGGTCTCACCCATGGTCACGTCAGTGTCCATATAGGTGACTTCAGGCGCCATCACCCGCGCCAACCATGCCGGTGTTCCCTTGGCAGTTTCTTCGCGGTAGAGGTCGTAGGCATAGAGATCGGCATCCGTGACCGGGTCCCACTCCAGGCTGACGCTGTCGGCAGTCCAGGTCGTCACGCGCAAATTCAGCGGGATGGCAGGCGGTGTAGTATCGGCGGCGGGATTGACTGTCAGGGCACCAGCCTGAGCCGGATCATAGCCGTTGTCGGTGCTGTCCAGATCAGCATAGAGCCAATCTAGCCCGCCAGTAGTGCTGTAACGGTAGGCGTAATCGTAGACGCCAACAGCTTCCGGCACCAACTGCCCCTTGAATTCGTCGTTGTTTCCAGACTGCGTGTTGAAGGTTGTATCAAACCAAACCCAGTCTGTATTGCCGTCGGGATTAGAGCCATCCGGTCCGAAACCTACCTGCGCCCAGAGTCCCGCGGTGGCGCCCGGATCAACCGTTATCCCATCTATCCGTACCTGCCCGTAGATATTCTCTGTGGGTGCGACTCCGACGATATGCGCAATCGTTGGGGGCCATTGCAGGTTAGCCCAGTTGATCGTGTAGTGGGGCATGCCGCTGGCTTCATTGGAGTAACCGCTGGCAAGCAACGTGGTATCGTTCTTGCTAACCAGAACATAGTAGTAGGTGATGGCATTTTGCAGACCGGTGTCAGTGTAAGTGGTGCCAACCACATTCGCGACGAACTCGTAGCCGCCTCCACTGACGAGGCTGCGATAGAGATCGTAGCTATCCGCATCTGCCACCGCGGTCCAGCTAAGGTCCAGCTCCCCGCCGCGCTCGTCGACAACTGCCAGATCAGTCACCGCTGCCGGCGCGGTTGCCAGCGTGCCCGTGAGGACCAACAGCGCGCCGCTCAGTGTGGGCACATTGGGCACGGTCACGCTGCCATCAGCGGCGACCGTGTAGAGCGCGTCGTCCAGTGCGTTGACGAGCTGCGTGCCAACTGCCAGGTAACCGGAGACATCTACCGTGACGTTCTGCGTCGCACCGCGATTGGCGATGACCACCGCGGCGTCATCCGCTGCCAGACGCCCATAGCTATAGATGTCGTTGGTGTCATCCACCAGCAACGTGTCAAAGCTACCGGTGCGGAGCGCTTCATGCGCTTTGCGGGTCGCGGTGAGCAGCTGATAGTAAGGCAGCAGCGTGGTCCAGCCCGCGCCGCCGCTCTGGAGGTGCGTGTAGTACGGCGTGCCGGTGGCATCCAACCAGGGGAAGGGAAGCCGGTTGTAAGGATCATCTTCCCATTTGCCGCCGGAGTAGGCAGTGGGTCCAACCAGACCTACTTCGTCGCCGTAGTAGATGGTGGGCGCACCCGGCAGGGTGAATTGAAGCAACGCCACGCCCATCAGGCGGGTCATGGCATCGCTCCAGTCATACGTGGAACTCTGGAGTGGCGCGGGATCCGTGCCTACTGCCGCATTGTGATCCATAAAGAACAACGCGCGATTGGTGTCGTGGCTGTCCAGCAGATTCATCATCGCGTAGAAGGCTTCCGACGGATTACGCTCTTCCAGGTAACGCAGGCGCTCCTCCAGTTGCGAGGGCTTGAGCGGAGCGATGATGCCTGCGGAACTGCCGCTATTGTGGTCGTTATCAGTGAAGGCGGTGTGGCGATAGAAGCCCTTGATGCTGGTGCCGAACTGATAGTTCATCGAGGCATCCCATTCGTTGCCCAGCAACCAGGCAGTGGAGTTGCCCCATTCCTCACCGACCACATATGTCTCGGGGTTGACGGTACGCACGGCATTGCGGAAACCTTCCCAATAATCATTGGCGGGGTCACCCGTTGTGCCGGGGTCAACATCGGCACCCACATCAAAGCGCCAGCCATCTGCGCCCTCGGAAATCCAATAGGGACCGATGGAGCTGGTTCCCTGCGCCCAAATGAGATCGCGCACGGCAGGTGTATTGGCTTTGAGCTTGGGTAGGCTATCATAGCCCCACCAGCTTTCGTAGTTGGCAGCGAGGGGGGTACCATCGGAGCCGGCGCACATACCCGTTCCAGGGGTGACATCGGTGAAGTAGTACCAATCACGATAAGGGGACGTGTTGCTTTCGCACGCTCCCACTTCAGCATAGCGTCCGTAGCGGTCGAAATAGATGCTATCTGAGGAGGTATGGTTGAAGACGCCGTCGAGAATCACGCTAATGCCTCTGGCAGCAGCTTCGCTCGTGAGCGTCTGAAAAGTAGCGAGGTCACCAAAAGCCGGGTCAATCGTGCTGAAATCGGTGGTGTCGTATTTGTGGTTTGAAGGTGAGGCGAAGATGGGGTTCATGTAGATGGCTGTGACACCCAATTCCGCCAGGTAATCGAGCTTAGCAGTGATGCCCTGGAGGTCGCCGCCGTAGAAGTTCTGCCCGTAAATATCCGGACAGGGACCGCTGGGGTCGCGCGGGTCGCAGATAGGCGTGTTCCAGTCGGTGCCGTTGGAGCGGAAGATAGACCCACCAGGAATGTTGTAGTGGAAGCTGCCGGGCGGCGTGTTGTTGGTGGGTTCACCATCGCGGAAGCGCTCCGGGAAGATCTGGTAGATGATGCCGTTCTTGACCCAATCCGGTGTATGGAAGCTGGGGTCATACACGGTGATTTGCCAGCTATTATCCGGGCTCTCCGCGTAGGGTTGCCCCGGTCCACCAAAGCCGCCGGCAAAGCCCTTGCCGTTATCCTCGTAATAGGTAGTTGCCGTGCCATCGATGGCGATGAAGCGATACCAGTAGACGGTCGGCGTTGCCGTCGCGGGAATGGTCGCCTCCCACCAATCGTAAGTACCATCCGTGGCAGCCAGAGCCATGTTGAGGAAGGTCTGCATGTCTGTACGGTCGTCCCACAGGCGCAGTTTCACCGCCGTGAGGTCGTTGGCGGCGGCGCGGAAGCGCAGTGTCACAGCGGTGTTAGTCTCTACGGCGCCGCCGGGTGTGCGGTAAAGCGTATCCAGCGAGTCATGGTAGAGCTCATCCCACCAGACATTGTTGTCGTGAGCAGCCTGTGCGGGAGGCGGCGGGGGGACGATGGCTGCACGCCCCTGATAGGTGTCCACCCAGAAGAATACCTCAGCCCCCGCTTCGTAGACGGTGAAGTCGAAGTTGGGGGCATCCATGTTGCGACCATCAATACTAAAGGCATCCCAGGTTCCGGTCTTCACCATCTTGCCCATATAGTCGCCCGGCGCTGCGATGGCATAATAGAGCATATGGAAGCCGTATCCCAGGTTAGTGAGAGCGGTGGCAGGGTCACTGTTGTTCCAGCTCTGGAAGCTGCCGGCCGCAGTAAGGCTTACCGGAAGGCTATCCCATACATTGACGATATTCTGCATGGGGTAGAGCTGCCCCCCTGC
>JAKJAC010000049.1:22272-22568 GCA_022707705.1 Chloroflexota bacterium | reverse complement strand
CCCGTTTGTGTACGTTTCCCCTTCGCCAGAAGCCGCGCAAGCGGCGTCGCGTGCAAGCGACGTTGGGCGGGATCTCACTGGATTAGCCTTGCCGGCCATACCATTTGAACTATGTTGCCCCACCCATGCTGTGATTTGTACTACCATAAACTCATCCCAAAAATGGCAAACGCAATCACAAAGGCGATCATCAAAATCCCCAATAAAAGATATACGATGAAGGCGATGTTGTTGACTTTTACCACATTCGCTTTGTAATACTCATCCATTGCGTTTGCTATTTTCTTGGTGTAGTG
>JAKJAC010000049.1:10908-22215 GCA_022707705.1 Chloroflexota bacterium | reverse complement strand
CCAAGCCGCTACTGCTGCCTGTAAATCCGCATCTATTCCTGTAAGTCTTATCTTGGAAATTGTCTCTTGGAAAGGGAGTTCTAATTTGCTTAAGGCGCTTGTTAAAGCATTACGGAAAGTCTCATCGGACACGCCAAAAATCAGATATCCCGTCATTTGACGCCAGAAAACGAAGGCGAGCAGTATCATGATTGCCACTTGGAAAATAGGCCAAACAACCCAAAAACCACCACTAAAAATCCCACCACTGCGCTCCCCGAACCCAAAAAGGGGCACAAATGACTGTATAGTAGCGGGAAGATAACATAAAAAAAGAAACCACATTAGTTGACGTGCGGCAAAGACAAGAGGGCGCTTTTTGACAAGCCCCCAAAGCCCAATTCCGAAGACATACAAGCCAAATGCAGTCATTATTATTCCATATAAAGGCAGTATCCATGTCATGCTCATGGTTCTTGTTTTCCTCCAAGTTCAGTGAGATTCGCAATTTGCTAAACAGCCGCCCAACGAATAGGATTCATGCGGCGGCTACGCGCCGCATAATCCCGAGTTGAACTAAGCCAAGCGCGTTCTGCAATCCAACCACTTGGAGATTCAAACCAACGACTTAGTTCAACGGTAGGGTTAAGGCGCAGCGACGGTGGCTGCAAGACACCTTCCCATTATCGCACCGACTCTTACAAATCAGGCTCCGTACCACCAGCGGCTACGCCGCTGTCGCCTGCAGCCCGTGTTAGGTCCTACTAAGGTGCAATCCCGAGGATGCCGAGAATGATAACTACCAGCAGCAATCCATTGTTTGCCCAATGTGCAATAATTGCTGGAGTTGTATTCTTCAATTTTGATGCTACGAAAGGGATCAGCAATGCCCCGGGCAACATGCCTATCCAATTCCACCGCTGATGAACATGAAAAAGTAGCCATAAGATGCCATGAAGCACCCAAGCCCATTTACCATGCGCCTGTTCCTGCCGGGGTAATACATATCCTCGCCACCAAAGTTCCTCTCCAAATATGTTGAAGATAAGCACAAGCAACTGTACCCAGAATACCGGCCAATTACCACGAAGAGGAACGCCCCAAAAATCATTGCTCAAGGCGATTGCAGACTCTACCCGAGGATCGAGCAATGCGGGTAGGAAATTGGGCGGCGTGAATAAAAGTGTTGAGGCTAACCATCGATTGGCGGATTTTAGCACAAAAGGACCTATGCCAAAAACGATAAGGAGTCCTATTGTCCACCACCATTCTTTTCCTTTGATGGATTTCAGGCGCAATCGCAATCTAATACCTTCCCAGGTAAATGGGCGTCCCTCCAAGCGATATGCAACGAATGCAGCAAAGAACATAAGCATCGCTGGGATGCCCATTAAAAGATTGTAACTCCAAAAGAAAGGGATGCCCTTACGGGCAAGAAGGGGAATGCCCCAATAGAAGGCTAAACCGATAATCAAAGCAGGAACTCCGAAGAAAATCAGCGACATCCAGAAAGGCATTGGTTTGACCTTCAGAGTTCGTTCACTATCCATCTCTCAATTCTCCATCAAAGGTTATTTTGGGCGGCTCAACGGAGAAGCTCAGCGCTGGTCAGAACCACTCACAATAACGCGACCAACTATCATTTTGCGGTTAGCATTCCGGGATAATTCCATCTGGGTTTGCCGGAGCCTACAATAGATCAATCACACGGATTACCCGTAGCTTGTTATCCGCGTCCAGGTATACAAAACCTTCCCATACGATTATCAGCACATCAACCCTGGGGTTTCAGCATCCGAAAAGGCGGCAAGGCATAATGCCAACATTATGAATATCCCAAGTATCAAAGCAGAACGGAATCGAGCATAGCGTAGCTTTTTGATATACTTGGTCTTCTGCGCCGCATCTTGGAGTGTTGCCAAGAATTGCGTATCAGCTGTATCAAATGCCCGCAGAATTTTCCGTAGAATCTTTGGTAACATTCTTCCCTCTGTGACACAAGTTGCCCACCCAACATCCAGTGCTTCAGCCGCGAACGAGCGGCTTCAGTTCAACCTATCGCATGCGTGAGTCGGCTGGAAGCACTTGTTAGGCCCTCACCGACCGTGTCAGCGCCGACGTAACCACCAACGCGCCAGCGAACGCATCAGCCGCAACGCAACCGAGCAACAGCGCCGTAACCACCTGCATCGGAGCGCCGATCTCCAGGGAAGCTTTGGCTGCATCGCCCAGCGCGAACGCGACCAGAAGTATCACGACCGTGTTGATGACCAGCACGGAAGTGGATACGGCACTGCGGCGCCTAGAGAGCGCCAGCACAAGAGTCAACACCAGCGCCACGAGAAGGTGAAGACCAACGGCCACCCAGAACGCAGGCACAGCACGCTCCGGAGTCATGTTCGGTACGTCGCCTGCACGAACAGGTGGCACCACACCGATCGTCACCACGAGGGCGACCACGACGACGAGAACAACGCTAATCCCGAGAAGAAGGCGCCGCCTGGAAGGACCGTCTGGCATGTCCGTACCTCCTGATGGGCCCAACTATGTAGTATACGGAGAACTTTCCGTGTAGGCACCCACGTTCGTTGTCCGAAACAGACCGCTTTTGCAAGACTTAGTCGGAATTAAATACGTATTTGTTCCCCTCAGGCAGTTTGTGCACTACCAAACCCCACTGGCGGGTGCAGCAGAATTCCCACTGCAAACACTGTTTTGGTTTTCTAGTGCTTCTGGATCATCTCTGTATACCGATTATGGGCAGCTTCTACCTCTGTATCACTCAACTCGATACCGTCTGTCCCCCAAATGGACAGGCAGGTCCTCCGCAGCCACTTCACACCTTTATCGCCAGAGGTAAACAGACCACCTCTGCTGTCGTAAGCCTTCTGAATAGAAGACAAATAGTCTCCAGCAATCGAATACTTACCTTCGTGTTGCCGAATCAGGCCCGATTTTGCGAACTTTGTCAGGGCGCTCGAAAGCTCGCCTGCTGTGGGGATCGCATGGTTGGTCGCGTCTGCCGCAGCAATGATCTCGTAAAGCTCGGCTCCCTGATCCCTGCTCGCCAGGTAGATAGCCATCAGTATCCAGCCATCGCTCCATGTCCATTGCGGTGTATCAGTCATGTCGTGTTGTTGAGTCATGGGTTATCTGTGCGCGCCTCGTATCTCCACAACAGGTCACCTCCGGAGGGAGGTTAACCGGAATCTCTTCCGCTTTTCAGCCCCACTCAGGCGTTTGTGTGGATTCTGGGCGCATGGTAAAATGCCGATTGGATCAGCGGGTGTGTCTTCTGTGATCCTCAATTCATTATAGGCGAGCTCCGGGGGTCTGTCAACAATTATGTGCGCGAGGGGCAGGTGAGCCATGGAAGAGCCAAGACAACGTGGGAAGGTGCTGTTGCTGATGCGGCATGCCAAATCGAGTTGGGCGGATAGTACTCTGGCGGATTTCGAGCGCCCGCTCAATGGACGCGGGAAGCAGGATGCGCCGCGTATGGGGGAATTGTTGCGCAAGCGCGAGCTGCTTCCGGACCTCATCATCACGTCCGAAGCGCGACGCGCGCGCGATACGACCACGCGCGTGGTGGAGGCGAGCGGCTATGAGGGGGAGGTGCGCAGCACGCGGGAGCTGTATGAGGCTGAGCCGGAGGATTTTCTGGAGGTGCTGCACGCTGTGCCCGATAGCTGCGCGCGGGTGATGCTGGTGGCGCACAATCCGGGGCTGGAGCTGTTTCTGGAGCTGCTGACGGGCATCGCGGAGGCGCTGCCAACAGGCGCGCTGGCGGCAATCCAGCTGCCGGTGACTTCGTGGAAGGAGCTCCACGAAGGGGTGCGGGGAAAGTTGCTGGGGCTGTGGAGCCCTAAGACGCTTTTGTGATTTTTTACTGTGGCGTTTATGCGGCGAGTGTCTCGCCGCATAAACGCCACGTCTTTCTTGGGAGAGGCGCAGAGGGTTGGTCTTTTTTGTGATATTTTGCCGACTGGCGCCGGCAAAATATCACGTTTGGAGAGGGAGACGCAGAGGGCTCGGCGCTTGTGATAGTGATTTGCAGGATGGCGGTCAGGCCTCGCTGCACCAGGCTTCGCGCAGGCGATTGCAGAAATCGGCAACCTCATCCGGCGGCACGGCTTGAATGGTGCGTTCGGCGCTGCCCAGCAAACCGAAGATGCGCGTGGCTTTGAGTTCGGGCGGCAGGTCTCGCGGTTTGGGGATCACGTGCACGTGGATGTGGTAAAAGCCCTCGCTCTCCGCCAGACACATGACGTACTCCTTTTCGCAATCCAGGAAGGTGTGCAGCAGCGCAGTCGCCTGCGCCTGGATTGCCGCCAGCTCCGCAAATTCCTCAGCGGTGAGCTCGTGGAGCGCCTCGGCGTGACGCTTGAGGACGATGACAAGCCAACCTTTGAGAGCGGTGGGATAGGCATGCTCCAGGAACCAGTAGCGCCCCTCGAAGATGGTGGGTCCGGGGGAAATCCGCCGCACGCCGGCGTTTGAAAGACAGGTCAGGCATTCCATGGTGTGATCCTTTCTGGGAATATGGATTGATGTTGGGAATGGAACAGGACGCAGATGAACGCTGATGACGCTGATGGGGGGAGACCCTTCGACTTCGCCCAGGGCAGGCTGCTCAGGGTAACGGGCTGGGTTTGTGGCGCTCAGGGTGGTGGACGAGGGTGCGGCGGTCATTTGTCGCGGGGGATGTGGAGCCAAATGGCGGCGGATTGCAGCGGCAGGAGGTCGGGGGTGATGAATTCGACAGATGCCGCCACGACCTGCCCCTGCGCACCGGGCAGTTCCACGGGAATGCTGAACTTCTCCGAGGTTCCCGACCGCACCTGCACCCAGGTTTGACCGACGACTTTGCCGTTGGCGC
Organism: Chloroflexota bacterium; assembly: GCA_022707705.1. Lineage (GTDB taxonomy): Bacteria > Chloroflexota > Anaerolineae > B4-G1 > SLSP01 > JAAZNO01. Next base: position 17,357 of record JAKJAC010000049.1, on the reverse strand, counting down.
GGACCTCGAGCTCGCCCTGCAGGGCTGAGGGGAAAGGATTATCCACCTCCACAAGCACGCGCCCCACCCCATCGCTCTGGAGGACATGGATCGAATCCAAGGGGCGCCATACCGCCAGGCGCAGGGTGGTTTCCGAGTCGCAGAGGAGAACGTAACGCGGCGCACGATCCAGTCTGAGGGTCAGCTGCCCCTCGCTGACCGGCACGGCGCTGCGTTTGCCGCTCATCTCAATCACGGTGACTTCGTTGCAGGGCACGGGCAGCGAGACGGTGCGCGGCGTGGCATTGGTCCACAGCGCCAGGGCGGCGCGCTCGCCGTTGCGGAAGAGTAGTCCAAAGTCGGTAGGACCATCCAGAGGAATGCGGCGCTGGAAGGCATAGCCGCGCAAGGTCTCCACCAGCACCTTCACGGCGGCATAAGCGGCTTTGGGCGAAAGGTCACGCCGCACCAACCCGAAGTTGAATTCCATGTTATAGGGGTCCTCGCCGTCGTTGCGCCAGTCGTACCAGATGCTCAAATCCACATCGTAAGCCAGGTGCGCCAGCGCCTGACGCGCCACGTATTGCGCCTGCTCCTGTTCGGTGGGACCGCCCTCCACGGTGGAATAGCCCCACTCACCGGCGATGATGGGGATTTTGCGGTCGGGACTGGCGCGATCCAGAATACCCCGCAGACGGGCGTAATCCTCCCAAGCGCTCTCCGGTTCGTTGAAGCGGTAGGGGTGAACGCTCACCGCATCCAGTTTGTTGAACAGCCCCAGGTCGGCGAGCGTTTGCAGATAGTCCCACGGGAAACCGGCGGTGGCGGGTCCGATAATCAGCGCGGTGGGGTCCACGCGGCGGATGGCGGCGATGACCTCAGAGGCGACCCGGTTGTAGTAGGCGGGGTCCGGCGGTCCATGCCAGAAATGCTCCAGGTTAGGTTCGTTCCAAATCTCCCAGACGATGCCTTTGCCCCGGTAATGCCGGGCGGCAGCGGCGGCAAAGCGAGCAAAGGCGGCGCGCCCCTCATCGAAGTGATGGGCGTTGCCGCCGCCGTAGAGGTCGTTGCCGTAATCCAGGATGAAGACGATGCGGATATTCCGCGCCGCCATGACCTCCACAAGGGTATCGTAGGCGGAGAAGTCATAGCGCCCGGGGATTTCGCGCTCGATGGTGTGCCAGAAGAGGTCCATGCGGATGAAGCGGAAGCCCGCCGCCGCGAGCAGATTCGCCTCGCCGGGGTCGGGTTGGGTGAAGTGAATGTTCACGCCAAAGGGTTCGGGAATGACGCGCCCGGGCAGGGTCGCGTGTGAAGGCAAGCCTAAGGGCGCCTGCGTGGTGGCATCTGTGGCAGGCGGGGCAACGGTAGCGGTCGGCGTCACGACCTCGCCAACCAGGAAACCCAACGATACGGTCGGGACGGGGGTCAGGGTGGGGAAAGGGGTGAGCGTCGCCGCTGGCGTAGCGGTGGGAGCAGGGGTAGCGGTCAGCGTGGGAGAGGGCATGACGGTGGGTGAGGGCGACAGCTCCGGCGCGGTGCTTGCCGAAGACATGCCGCAGCCCGCCAGCACCAACGCCAGCGCCACAAAGCCCAACCACCTGCCGCCGTCACGGCGCATCCCCAGCATCATTGGTCCGCTCGCACCAGGGGGCTATTGCTTAGGGCGCATGACCGCGCGCAGCCCAACCTCTTGCTTGTTCACGATCTTCTTCACGTTGGAGAAATGCTTGTAGACGCCCAGGAGCATCAAGCCCACTGCCAACGCGACGTAGACAGCGGGATAATGAAAGAGCAACCATGCCAGGAACGGCAGCGCCAGATACAAGCCAATCGAGCCAATCGCGACGAAATCGGAGAGCACGGTGACGACGATGAGGAAAAGTAAAGCGACCAATCCCACCCAGAAGTTCAGCCCCAACAGCACGCCGAGCAAGGTAGCGATGCCTTTGCCGCCACGGAAGCCCAAGGGCGCCGGGAAGATATGCCCCAGAATCGCTGCCACACCGGCGGCGAAAGCGAGGGGCGGCAGCTCGGGATAGAGTGCGCGCACAATCAGCACCGGCAGCAAGCCTTTGACGTAGTCGCCCACACCCACGATGACGCCGTACTTCCAGCCCAATACAATGACTGCGTTGGAAGCGCCAGCATTGGTGGTACCGTGCTGGCGGATGTCGATGCGGCGAACCGCTTTGCCCAAGATGTACGCCATTTGGATGCAGCCGAAAGCATAACCGATTAACACTGCCACGATGTAAGGTATCATGTTCAGAATACTCCTGATTTCTGGGTTGAGGTAGGGAGTAAGAAGTAGGCGTCTCCCTGCCTGCCGCGCCTGGGGTTAATCATACCACGTCCGGCGAGAATTTGTAGGGGAAAATTTTCTGGGGAAAATCGGAAGAGGTTGTGCAAGCAAACGAAGAGGATTTTTTTTGTGTTTTTGGCTGCACGCCGAGTACGGCGTGCAGCCAAAAACACTTTTCAAGGAGACGGGTGAGGGACGCACGCGATTCCGATGGATTGGGCATTGCGGGCGGCGAGAATTTGTAGAGGAGATTTTTCGAAGGAAATTGGAAGAGGTTGTGCAAGCAAACGAAGAGGATTTTCTTTTTATGTTTTTGGCTGCACGCCGAGTACGGCGTGCAGCCAAAAACACTTTTCAAGGAAACGAATGAGGGGCACACGCAAATCCGGCAGGTCGGGCATTACGGACGCCGAGTACGGCGTCGCCCCCCAAAAACACTTTTCAGGAAAACGGGCGAGGGATGCACGCAAATCCGGCAGGTCGGGCATTACGGACGCCGAGTACGGCGTGCCTCCAAAAACACTTTTCAGGGGAGGGAGCGGAGGGTTTCGCGTTGAAGGTTCCTTGACGCGAGGGCGCTTTGTGCTAGAATCCGTTTTCGTTGTGAGGCATTACCGGGTTTTTCGTCAGAGAACCTCGGGCTTACGGCTCGAGGTTTTTTGCTGCCAGGAATCAGGAATTATGGCTTCTAACTTGTTTCTAGTAACTTGTGACTTATGGCTAGCTTATAGGGAAGTGATTGAATGAGTAAGAAAAAAGAAGCGCCAATTGAAAATGTGCGCATTATCGGGATTTTCGCCCACGTAGACGCGGGCAAGACGACAACGACGGAATCCATTCTGTATTTTACGGGGAAGATTCACCGCCAGGGCAATATTGACCTGGGCGATACGCAAATGGACTTCATGCAGCAGGAACGCGAACGGGGTATTACTATCATGTCCGCGGCGACCGCCTGCCGCTGGAAGGGGAATCGCATCAATATCATTGACACGCCGGGACACATTGACTTCACGGCTGAGGTCGTGCGTTCGATTCGCGTGATTGATAGCGCGGTGATTATTCTGTGCGGTGTTGGCGGCGTGGAACCCCAGACCGAGGCGGTATGGCTGCACGCCAACAACGAACATCTGCCGCGGATGATCTTCATCAACAAACTGGACCGCATCGGCGCAGATTTCCCACGTGTGCTGGCAGAAGCGAAAGAGCGCCTGACGCCCAATGCCATCGCCATCGAACTGCCGATCGGGAATGAAGGCGATTTCCGCGGTGTAGTAGACCTGCTCGCCGAGAAAGCGTTGATTTGGGTAGAAGGCGAGGATGAACCGGTGGTCGGCCCCATCCCCACGGAGATGGCAGAGGAAGTAGCGCAGGCGCGCGAGCACCTGCTGGATAGCATCGCGGAAACTGATGAAGATTTGCTCATGCGCCGGTTGGAGGGCGAAGAACTGGACCTCGACACGCTGCAAGCCGCCCTGCGCCGGGCAGTCATCAACGGCGACCTGGTGCCGGTGCTCTGCGGCACGTCGCGCGGGCGCATCGGCGTCCAACCACTGCTGGATGCGGTGGTCGCCTATCTGCCGGCGCCGGTGGATATGCGCCCCGTCCTGGGACACAATCCGCTGGACGAGGAAGAAATCATCGAGCGCCCGGATACCTTCGAAGCGCCCTTCTGCGCGCTGGCATTCAAGATTGTCACCGATCCGCATGTGGGGCACCTGACCTGGGTGCGCGTCTTCTCCGGGCAAATCAATGCGGGTGAAGAGCTGCTCAACCCCCGCACGGGCGGCAAGGAACGCGTGGGACGCATCTACCGGATGCACGCCGACCGCCGCGAACAGGTGGAGTGGATGGCGGCAAGCGATGTGGTCGCGCTGGTGGGCGTCAAGGAAGCCATGACCGGCGACACGCTCTGCGACCCAGCGCAGCCCATCATCCTGGAGCGCTTCAAGTTCCCGGAACCGGTGATTGCGGTAGCGCTGGCGCCACAATCCACTAAGGATCGGGAGAAGCTGCAGCAGGCGGTGATGCGCTTGAGCGACGAGGATCCCACGCTGATTCAGAAGACGGATGCGGAAACTGGGGAACTCACGCTATCGGGAATGGGCGAGTTGCACCTGGATGTGACCATTGACCGGCTGAGGACGGAGTTCGGGTTGGTGCCGGTGGTCAGCCCGCCGCAGGTTTCGTACCGCGAGACGGTGCGCAAGGCGGTGGAGCTCACGACCACGTACAAGAAGCAATCGGGTGGGCACGGGCACTTCGCCGAAGTGACCATGCGCATCGAACCGCTGACTGACGAGGAAGCCGAACAAGCAGTCAATGGCGTGTTTTTCATCAGCCAGGCGCCTCCGGGCGATCTGCCCCGGGATTTCTGGCGCCCCACGGAATTGGGGTTGCGCCGCGCGCTGGAGCAGGGCGTCATCGCCGGTTTCCCCGTGCAAGCTGTGAAGGTCACGCTCACCGGTGGGCGCTATCACGAGGTGGATTCCGCCTCCATGGATTTCGAAATCTGCGGCGGTATGGCGGCGCGCCAGCTGGTGCGCGCGGCGAATCCGGCGCTGCTGGAACCGATTATGCGCATTGATATCAATGTGCCGGAGGATTTCATGGGCAGCATCGTTGCCGATATCGGGCGGCGCCGCGGGTTGGTGAATGCGATGCGGGCACGCGGGCAGCTGCGCAACGTGGATGGCCAGGTGCCACTCGCGGAGGCGCGGGGTTATGCCACAGAGCTGCGTAGCATGACGCAGGGGCGCGGCACGTTCACGCTGGAATTCAAGCGCTATGATATTACTCCCGACAATATCGCGGAGAACGTCATCAAAGAGCGCAAGGCAGCGGGGAAGATCCCGGAGCGGTAAAAGGCTGGTGGGTGAGATGCAGGTGCGTCTCACCAGAGTGGTTGCAGGACCAAGCGGGACATTGACAGCTACCTGGGGAAAACCGAAAGAAGGTCTGCAGCCAGGCGAAGAGGGTCTTTCTTTACATTATTGGGACGCGGCGCCGTGCACGGCGCCGCGTCCCAATAACACTTCTTTGCCAGGCGCGCGTGTCACGCCGCCTATAAGGTGTCTCGACCTCGCTTGCGCGAATTGGTGTATAATGGCATCGTTAATGCGCCGGGTGAGGATTCCACCCCCATGCTTGCGCATATAAACTTAAACGGGTCACAGGAGGATTTGTATGAGCACGACTTTCATGACGTCGCCGAAGTTCTACTTCACTTCGGAATCGGTCACGGAAGGGCATCCGGACAAGATCTGCGATCAGATCTCCGATGCCGTCCTTGACGCGATTATCGCGGATGATCCGGAGGCACGGGTTGCCTGCGAGGTCTCCGTCACCACCGGTCTCATCCTCGTCGCGGGTGAAATCACCACCGAGACCTATGTGGATATCGGCAATCTTGCCCGCAATGTGGTACTCGACATCGGCTACAATCGCGCCAAGTACGGTTTCGATGGCGAGACCTGCGGTGTGATCGTCAGCATCAAGGAACAATCTGCGGATATCGCGCTGGGCGTGAATAAGGCACTGGAAGCCAAGACCGGCGAGATGTCGGATGCCGAGATTGAGGCTATCGGCGCCGGCGACCAGGGGATGATGATTGGCTTTGCCTGCAATGAAACCCCTGAGTTGATGCCTCTCACCATCTCGCTGGCGCACAAACTGTGCCGCCGTCTCGCCGAGGTGCGCAAGAGCGGCACGTTATCGTATTTGCGCCCCGATGGAAAGAGCCAGGTCACGGTGGAATATGCCTACGGCAAACCCAAGCGCGTGGATACGGTCGTCATCAGCACGCAGCACGGACCGGACGTCAGTCAGGAACAAATCCGCGCCGATGTCATCGAGCACGTCATCAAACCCATGATTCCCGAGGACATGCTCGATGCAGACACCAAAATCTTCGTCAATCCGACGGGGCGCTTTGTTGTTGGCGGTCCGCAGGGCGATGCGGGGCTTACCGGGCGCAAAATCATCGTGGATACCTATGGTGGGGTAGCGCGTCACGGCGGCGGCGCCTTCTCCGGCAAAGACCCGACGAAGGTGGATCGCTCGGCAGCTTATATGGCGCGCTACATCGCCAAGAACCTCGTGTGCGCAAGGCTGGCCGAGAAGTGCGAGGTTGCGCTCTCCTATGCCATCGGGAAAGCAAATCCTG
>JAKJAC010000049.1:0-10898 GCA_022707705.1 Chloroflexota bacterium | reverse complement strand
CATCGGCGTGGCGCACCCGCTCTCGCTCTCAGTCGAGACCTTTGGAACGGGAAGAATCCCGGATGACCAAATCATTGAGCTGATCAAGAAGCATTTCGATCTGCGCCCCGCAGCAATCATTCGCGACCTGCGCCTGCGCCGCCCCATTTTCAAGGCGACCGCGGCTTACGGTCACTTTGGGCGCACGGATATTGATGCTCCCTGGGAAGCGACAGATAAAGCCGAGAACCTGCGGAAAGCCGCCGGCCTCGCGTAATTGCGTAGAACGCTCAAAAAGACCAGGTTCGGGAGAATCCCGAATCTGGTCTTTTTTGTCGCACAGGGCACAGGGAGTATGGCGACACATCGCGACTGTTCAGCGTTCCTCCATTTGCCGCAGCAAGTGCGGCTGAAGCCCCGATTGTAGAGAGATATTTTCGAGGGCGCGCAGCACGGCCTCGAAAATATCTCGCAATAAAAAACCTCAATGATTTGCCCTATTCGCTGACTTTCACATCTGCGCGAATTCATGTTACAATAGAGTTACGATGCACTATTTTGATGGTCCAGAGAGTTAGATCATACCAAAGGAAATAACTCAGGATGTATAGACTCTTCATCGCTAAAAGCAACGCTCTACGAGAAACGCTCATTGCCACACTAGAAACCGCCGGGATTGCCGTTGAAGTCGTCTCGGAACTGAGCGACCTTCACGCAGCGCTGTATGAGGGTTCGACCGACTTGTTGTTGGTGGCGCTGCCGTTGGGAGATCAGGAAGCGCTGCTGTTGCCGCAGTTGCTGGCGAGCGCGGCGCCGCATCTACCAATAGCCATTCTGGGTACAACGCCCCCGGCGCAACCGTGGACCGCCTGCAGCACATTTCCGTACTTGCAGGTCACTCGAGAGTCAATGGACGCGCTCCCAGAGCAGCTGAAGACGCTCTGCCAAAAGGCTATGCCCTCCAGTGGCGGGCACAAAAGGTTGTTGGAAGCCATCACCACGCTCACGCCGACCCTGTTCACCGAATTCGAACTTGAACCGTTGCTCCAGCGCATCGTCGAAGAAGCGGTAACGCTGATTCCAGAAGCCAGCGCCGGCAGTCTGCTCATGGATGAAGGCGACGCCTTCGCCTTCCGCGCCTTTGTGGGATATGCCCCGGAGCTACGGCAAGTCAAGATTCCCCCTGCCAGCACCTTTATTCCCAGACTGCGGCAGGGTGAGATTGTGCATGTCCACAATATTGCGAATACCAGCGCCACCGAATTCCCGACCCCCGTAGCAGAAGGGTTGCGGCGCTTTGGACGCGTGCATGAGATTTGCGAAACGTTAGCGGCGCCGTTGCTCCGCGGCGAGGCGATGATTGGCTACGTCACGGTGGATAGCTTCGAACCAGGAATCCAATTCACCGAGGATAGCAAGGAGGCGCTCAGCTACCTGGCAAGCGTTGCCACCATCGCCATCCATAACGCGCAGTTACTCAACGCGGAGCGCGCTGCGCGCAACCTGGCTGAAACGCTGGGCGAACTAGGGCAACAGCTGGTGGCATCGCTAGAAGTCAACGATGTCCTTGCGCAGGTGCTCGACGCCCTGTTCCGACTCACCCCCTGCGATGCTGCCGATATTCTATTGATGCACAATGGAGATGCCATCCTGGCGCAACAGCGCAGTCTGGGTAACTTTCCGCGACCGCCAGCGTATTTTCGCCTGGAACTCCAGCACACCGCTAACCTGCAACAGGCGGCGCGACTGCGGAAGCCCTTTCTCATCACCGATACCGCACTGTCGTCAGGATGGGTCTGGACTCCCGATACCTCGTGGATTCGATCGCATATTGCCGCGCCCTTTTTCCTGGACCATGAACTTGCCGGGTTTCTCTGCGTGTCCGGCGCACGGGTGCAGCAGTTTACTCAGAGCGATAGCGATACCTTAGCCGCCTTGATTCCGTTGGTGACCATCGCTTTGCACAATGCCGGCTTGTTTCAGGAGGCGTTGGTCGCCCGTGAACGCGCGGAGACCGCCTATGAGGACCTGAGGCGGTTGGATTCCATGAAATCGCAATTCATTCAGAATGTCTCGCACGAGTTGCGCACACCACTTGCCATCGTCAAGGGCTATCTGGACCTGGTTCTCGATGTCAGCTTTGGCTTCAAGTTGGAACCGAATATGGAGCAGGCATTGAAAGCCATGCAGACGCACACGAACCGGCTCACCAGTCTGGTCGAATCCATTACTACCCTGGAGAATGTTGAAACGGGGCAGTTGGAACGGAACCCGCAGCCGATTCTGCCGGTCTTCCTGCGCGCTCTGCAGGCAGTCCGGCAGAAAGCCGAACGCAATCACGTGGAGCTGATTGTGGATTTAGACCAGCAACTGCCCCAGGTCAACCTGGACCCACAACAACTGGGACTGGCGTTATGGCATCTGCTGGATAATGCCATCAAATTCAACCGCCCCGGTGGGCGCATCTGGGTGAACGCCCGGCAGGAGAATGACCAAATCACCTGCACCATCCGCGATGAAGGCATTGGCATTCCCTACTCCGAACAGACCCGCATCTTCGAGCGATTCTATCAAGTGGATGGCAGCACCAAGCGTCGCTATGAGGGGATGGGATTAGGGCTTTCCATTACGCGAGAGGTCGTGGAGAAGCATGGCGGGCGTATCTGGGTGCAAAGCGACGGACCTAACACAGGCGCGACGTTCAGTATTGCCTTGCCTGTTTACCAAGAGAGCGCCAAGGCATGACTTGCCGGGAACACCGCCATTGCTGGTTTCTGGCGCTCGCAGTGTTGCTGTGGCTAACCGCCTGCGCGCCGACCTCACCCTCTACCCCCACGGGAACGCCCGGCACAGCACCTGAAATCATCAATGATAGCTTTTCCACAACGAATGATGCCTGGACGCTCTTCGACGCCCCCGAAAGTGCAGCGACTGTGCAACAAGGGGAACTCTACCTTGAAGACCGAGGCAGAGGCATTGGCGTCTACACCCAACTCCTGGGGCGAAGTTTTGCGGATGTCATCCTCCAGGTAACGGTGCGGCATGTCGAAGGCACGCAAGATAACTGGATGGGCGCTATCTGCCGGCAGCAAGACGAGGAGAACTACACTCTGTTTGCCATCAGCGCCGATGGTTACTATCTCATTCTCAAGGTGGAAAATGGCTCGCCAACACCTCTGGTTGGACCGGCGCCGGCGGATGTCATCCACACCGGACGCGACCGCAACACGCTGGAAGTGCGTTGCGAAGGACCCACGCTGACCCTCATCATCAACGATACTTTGACGGTTTCATATACGGATGAGAGCACTCTTGAAGGAGGCGTAGCGCTTTTCACCGATGCGGTGCGCGGTGGCACGACCACTACCGCCTTCGATGATTTTGCCCTACTCCAGCCATGAAAGGTGATGCAGTCAACTGGCCTTCTGGATCAGACGCGCCCCGTTGCGGCATTGAAATTGCCGCGTGGTGTGTCGCGCTTGCCGGTATCTTTGGTCCCTGGGTCGCGCACAGTTCCGCGGCGTTGGCGTGGAATGCCTTTGATCTCTTCGATATTCTGCGAATCCTGCCAGAAATCGAAACCCTCGCCCTAACCGTCAATCTCTATACGCTCCGGTTGCCACTGGTCGGGTTGGCGTTGCTGCTGCCCTTTCTGGTCTCCAGAGCGCACGTACTCTGGCGCCTGGGCGCGGCAGCGCTGAGCGCGCTTTTGCTGGTCAATACGCTCCCGCCCTACGATCTCATCCGCTCCGCCTGGCACACACCGGGATGGCGGGTGCCCTTCTGGTGGGGAGTGGGCGGATTGTTGGCTCTTGGTGTGCTCACCGCGCTCAACCTGCGCCAACGGGGCGGACTCTGGCGAAACCCGCGCCTGAGTGCATGGACCATGCTGCTGTGGGCGCTGCTCACCGGCATCCCGGCGTTTATCACTTTCCCACGCCTGTTGCCGGCGCTGGAGCGTCTGTTGGCGGCGCCAGTGGCGCCGGGTTGGGGCTATTGGACCTGCGGTGCAGGGTTGCTAGTCCTTGGGATTCGTTTGTGGGTGCGTGGCATCACGCCAGGTGTTCAAAGGCAGGAAGAAGTCACCATGAAAACCCAAACAGAACCGGCGGAAAAGGCGGCGCCAGCGGCGCCGCAAGAAGCGGCGGCGCCGCAGGAAGCGGCGGCGTTGCAGGAAGCAGCGGCGCCGGGTACGGCGGCGCCGGGTACGGCGGCGCCGAGTACGGCGGTGGAAGATTACGAGATGGAATACCAACACGTGCGAACGGTCAAGGAGCGTTACGAGCGGGAATTGCTCGCCAAAGCCAATGTGGTGGGTGTAGGCATTGGCTTGCGCAGCACTGTGACACGGTCTGAAGCCATCAGCCTGATCGTCAATGTGACCCATAAGACGCCCCTCAAGGCCCTACGCTCGGCGGACCGCATTCCCGACGAATTGGAAGGCGTGCCGGTAAAGGTGGAAGCGATTGGACAGCCCAGCGCTCAAGTCGCAGCAGAGGATGAGCCGGCTCACCCCGAGCTGTAAGGCTGAATTCCGGGCGCGAGGTCATTCGGATTATCCAAAGGAGCAGCGATGGAGAACGGCGAGGTCTTAGCCCAGGCGCGTGGTATCTATAGCGAAGTGATGCCCGAGCTCTTCGCGCGGGAGAATGTGGTTGCCTGCGGATTGGGCTACAAAATCCGTGGGGAAGAGCAAACTAACGAGCTGAGCCTGATTGTCTCGGTGGTCCAGAAGGTGCCCGCCGCGGAGCTCGCGCCCAAGGACCTGGTTCCCAAAACCGTGGATGGCCTTCCGACCGATGTGGTTGAGGCGGGGTTCATCCGGGCTTACCTGCCCTGTGATCCAAGAGCGCGACAGCGACCCGCCATGCCCGGCATTTCCATCGGGCATTACCGCATCACTGCCGGCACGTTTGGGCTGCTCGTGCAACGCGCCGGGATTCCCTACATCCTCAGCAACAATCACGTTCTGGCAAACAGCAACGATGCACAAATCGGAGACCCTATCTGGCAACCGGGTCCGCTCGATGGAGGGACTTCGAGCGACCAGATTGCGACCCTGGCGGAGTTTGAAGCGCTGGATTACGGTGAACAGCCAGGGCAGTGCTCGGTGGCAAAACAAGTCGCCGAAATCCTCAATCTGCTCGCGAGTCTCACGGGGTCCAGCCACCGGCTGCAAACGGTCCAGAAGACGGCGGGGCAGAACCGCATGGATGCCGCGCTGGCGCGTGTAGATGACCTGAGCCTGGTGCAGGCAGAGATTTGTGATATCGGCTTGCCCACAGGGGTAGGAGAACCGCTTCTGGGATTGCCCATCCAGAAGACCGGCCGCACAACGGGGACCACGCAGGGACGCGTACAGCAGATTAACGTCACGGTGAATGTGGATTATCAGGGGCGCACGGCGCGTTTCACGGATCAGATTATTGCGGGGCGCATGAGCAACCCGGGGGATTCTGGCTCTTGCATCCTGGATATGAGCCAGCGCGCCGTGGGGTTGCTATTTGCGGGTTCGGAGCAGGTGACCATCTTCACGCCACTGCAGCGCATTCTGGACCGCTTCAATGTGACATTGATAAGCTAACGCAGAGAAGATGGAACGAGCGCGACGCGGCAGAAACCGCGTCGCGCTCGTTCTGTTTAACGAGGCAAGGGTGGATGCTCAGCCCAGCGCAACATCCAGGACCATCATCACGGCAAAACCGAGCATCACGCCCAGGGTTGCCTGATGTACATACCCGCCTTGCTGCGCTTCGGGAATCAAATCCTCAGCGACCACGAAAATCATCGCGCCCGCCGCAAAAGCCAGCGCGTAGGGCAGAATGGGGCGCGCCAACACCACGGCAGCTGCGCCCAGCACGCCCGCAAAAGGCTCGACCATGCCCGAAAGTTGCCCGTAGAAGAAGCTTTTGGCACGCGAAATGCCCTCGCGGCGCAGGGGCATAGAGACCGCCAATCCTTCCGGCAGGTTCTGGATGCCGATACCCAATGCCAGCGCAATGGCGCCGGAAAGCGATGCAGCAGGCAAGTCGGCTGCCAGAGCGCCAAAAGCTACCCCAACCGCCAAGCCTTCGGGAAAGTTGTGCAGCGTGATCGCCAGAACCAACAAGGTGGTGCGCTTCCAGTGAGATTTGACGCCCTCGGGCGTGTCCTCACCGATATGCAAGTGGGGCAAGATGCGGTCTACCAGACGCAGAAAAGCGCCGCCTGCCAGAAAACCGGTGACAGCGGGAATCCAGGCGGGCAAGGGTCCGCCTTCAGCCATCTCAATCGCGGGCGCCAGCAGCGACCAGTAACTCGCTGCAATCATCACCCCCGCGGCAAAGCCCAACAAGGTATCCAGCAACTTACGGCTGGTTTCACGCCCCAGGAATACCGCCGCCGCTCCCGTTGCCGTCATCGCCCAGGTAAACAGAGTACCGAACAAAGCCTGAAGTACTGGACTCAAGCCACTCAAAGCCTGCATAGCCCCTCCAAGATGATGAGCTAAAATTCGCGGCAGAGCATGGCTCTGCCGCGAATTCAGCGCTGTCTAGATATCCTCGCTGTCTACGTCGCCTTCAGCAGTCACACCGACTTTGAGGGGGACTTCATCCAGCGTCTTTAGACGTTCACGAATCAGGCGCTCGATGTTATCGGCAAAGGCAGGGTTCTCCGCGACATATAGCTTGGCATTTTCACGACCCTGGGCAAAGCGCTCACCATCGTAATAGTAATAGGAGCCACGCTTGTCCAGGATTCCCAACTCCAGGCTGATATCCAGCAGGTCGCCGGCGCGGCTGATGCCCGTGCCGAACATGATATCGAACTCCGCAACACGGAAAGGTGGGGCGACCTTGTTCTTGGTCACCCGCACCCGCGTCCGGTGCCCCACAATCTCCCCCTGCTCCTTGATGGAGGTCACCCGCCGCACATCCATGCGCACAGACGCATAGAATTTGAGCGCGCGCCCACCGGAGGTCGTTTCGGGAGAGCCAAACATCACGCCGATTTTCTCGCGGAGCTGGTTGGTGAAGACCATGATCGCGTTACTTTGCTTGATAGCTCCCGAAAGCTTGCGGAGCGCCTGGCTCATCAGCCGCGCCTGCAGCCCGGGGTGGCTATCGCCCATCTCGCCTTCAATCTCAGCGCGCGGCACGAGCGCCGCCACCGAGTCAATGATCACCACATCCACAGCCCCACTCCGCACCAGCGCCTCAGCAATCTCCAGCGCCTGCTCACCGGTATCGGGCTGCGAGATGTAGAGGTTGTCCACATCCACACCGCAGCGCGCCGCATAGGTAGGATCCAGAGCGTGTTCCATATCAATGAAAGCGGCAATGCCGCCGGCGCGCTGGCATTCGGCGACCAGATGCTGGCAAATCGTGGTCTTGCCCGAGCCTTCAGGACCGTAAATCTCGGTGATGCGCCCGCGGGGCAAGCCCCCCACGCCCAAGGCAATATCCACCGCCAATGCACCGGTGGGGATGACTTCGACCTGCAAATGCGTCGCTTCACCCAAGCGCATCAAGGCGCCCTCACCAAAACGGCGCTTTACCTGTGCAACGGTCTGATCCAATACTTTTTTTCGTCCTTCATCAGCCATGGCTTCCTCCTGAAGAAGATAGATTACCCCAGTGTGAAGATACAAAGTACAGGAAAACCTCATTAGCCCATGTGGGGCATTACCAAGGTCGTCCTGACCCAGAATCTCAGAATAGCTCCATTATAGCACTGATGTTCTAAAAATACAACTAGCTTTTTCCACCCCCCGTCGCGCGGCGAGGACGGGACGTTTTGGGCTTTACCTTAGCCGCGCCTCCCAGATACGAGGGCGCCGTGATGCCGAAAATCGTGCTGCGGGTGATATCCAACATGCGCGTACGCAATTTGGCGTCCAGCGCTTCGATAGGCTTGGCGGTGGTGATGACGGTGGGCAAACGGGATACGTAACGATAATTGAAGAGCTGGTAAATCTTCTCCTGCGCCCAGGGTGTAGCGCTCTCAGTGCCCAGGTCATCCAGCACCAGGAACGGAGCGCGGCGCACTTCATCGAAACGCTTGTCATAGGGCACGGTGCTCTGGGGGCTGAAAGCCGCGCGCAGATGGTCCAGCAAATCAGGCACAACGATGAAGAGCGCGGTATGCCCAAGGCGCGCTCGCTCATTGGCGATAGCTGCCGCCAGATGTGTCTTGCCGCAGCCAAAGGGACCGGTCAACGTGAGCCAACCGGAGGTTGCCGTGACGAAGGCATGCGCAATCTCCATCGCGCGTCGCAGGTTATCCGAGTGCTCACGCTCAAGCTCAGTCTGCCGCAAATCAAAACTATCAAAAGTCATATCGGCATAGAGAGAGAGCGTGTTGAGGTCGGAATGCGCCTGCCCCGTGCCTGCCTGCCGGTAATCCGGCGCCAGAATCGTCGCCATCTGCACCAGGGCGATATCTGCCAGACGCGAGCGCAGCCGTGGTTCGAGGTCCTCCAATTCATGGTTGGTGGTAATGACGGTAGGGAGACGGCTCATGTAGCGGAAATTGAGCAATTGGAAGAGTTTCTCTAACGCCCAAGGGGTGCCCTGTTCCGTGCCGAGGTCATCCAAAATCAGCAGCGGGGCGTTCCGAATTTCATCGAAACGCTCATCATAGCTCTGCGGCGATGCCGGAGCAAAAGCCGCACGCAAATGGTCCAGCAAATCGGGGACGGTGATGAAGAGCACCGGCAAGCCCTGCTCCACGCAGGCGTTCGCGATGGCAATCGCGAGATGCGTCTTGCCGCAACCATAACCGCCACGCAACACCAACCAACCTTCAGGATGCTGCGCGAATTCTTGAGTGCGCTCAAAGACCCGGCGCAGATTCGCCTGGCGGTCCGGCGGCAAGCCCTGCCCCTCAGGGCGGAAGGTGGCAAAGGTGAAGCGTTCCAGATAGTCGAGGTTGCTCATCATCCGCAGCGCCTGCACCCGGCGAGCGCGCAGGTCTTCTGCCCGGCAGCTGCAGGGGAACAGTCGCCCGAAATCAGGATGGTCGAGCGGCACATCACGGCGCACATAGCCAAGACCGCCACAAACCGGGCAATCAGGCGCGCCCAACGGCGATGGCGCGTTCGAGGCGTCTTCAGTGCTGGATGAAATCGGCAAATTCGCCTTCGACGTAACGGCGCCCATCTGCTTCACTATCGCGTCTATCGCTTTCATCTCTTCCCTCGGTATCCCAGCGCTCAAGGATAGCACGAATATACTTCCAATTGCGTTTGTTCAATCGAACAGCTTCACGAAAAGCATCCTCAATCCAAGCCGTAGGGTAGGTCGTCTCAGCTTCGCGCAAGTCCTCACTAATCAAAGCCGTTAACGGTCCAATGTTCTGCTCATAGAGGGCGAAGATGTTCGGACGCGCCACATTGCGCACCCGGTGTGGCACCACGCCGCGCCGCAGCGCTTCTGCAGCGATGCGCCCGCGGGGGCTATTTGCCAGATACCGGATTTCTTCGACCCCATCAGCGCGCCGCCAGGGAACGCGCAACAGAACGCCACGCGTCACACTCCGCTCCAGCGCCTGCGCCAGGAGGATGGCAGTATCTTCCACGCCCAGGGTCTGCTGCACCAGGGCATCACCCAGCAACTCGGCTTCCGTAACCCAGGGAGCTACCGCGGCGCGCTGTTGCGCCAACCGCCACAGCACCAGCAGGGTGAGTTGCAGCTCCGCGAGGTCATCCATGTGGGGCAGGATCTCGGTGAAAAACGCCTCGGGCAGATGCACAACCGACGCCTTGCCCTCAGGGAAGCCCGAGAAGTGCACCATTACGTCTTTAGGCTCTACCATGGACTAGACTCCGAGGAAGTGGGAGCGGTCGTCGCATCGGCGAATTGGGTGAGGTTGCGGTTGAAGTAGAGTTGCACGGTGCCGACCGGACCACTGCGATGCTTGGCGACGATGACTTCGGCAATGTTGGGCTGCTGCGTCTCCGGGTGATACAACTCATCGCGGTAGATGAACATCACGACATCCGCGTCCTGCTCGATGCTACCGCTTTCACGAAGGTCAGAGAGCACCGGGCGGCGATCCTGACGCTGCTCAACCGCGCGGGACAGTTGCGAGGCGGTCAAAATAGGTCTATCGAGTTCGCGCGCCAAGGCTTTAAGCATACGGGAGAGGTAGGAGACTTCCTGAACGCGGTTCTCGGTCCGCGTGTCGGAGGTCATCAGCTGCAGGTAGTCCACGTAAGCCATATCAAGGCCGTGTTCCGAGTGCAAGCGCCGGCATTTGGTGCGCAGTTGGAGCGGTGTGAGCGCCGGGGTGTCATCAAAGTAAATCGGCAAATCTGCCAGGTGTCCAATCGCCTCCTCAACGCGCGGCAGGTCGTCATCCTGCAGGTTACCGATGCGCAACCTTTGCGCATCCACCCGGCTAATGGACGAAATCATACGCTGCACGAGCTGCTCAGCTGACATTTCCAGGCTGAAAAACGCGACCAATTTGCCCCGTTCAGCAGCCTTGAGCGCCATGGTCAGGAGCAAGGAGGTTTTACCCACACCAGGGCGAGCTGCCAGAATGATCAGGTCCGAGCGCTGAAAACCGCCCAGAAGGCGGTCCATGTCCCGAAATCCCGTGGTTACCCCCATCAGCTCGCCGCGGTGAGCATACAGATTATAGAGATATTCCCGGTAGGTACCGACGACTTCCTGGACAGGGCGAAGGTCGCGTGCCACGCGTTGCTGACTCACAGAGAACAGGGCGCTCTCAGACTTGTCCACCACATCGTTGATGCCCTGCTCTTCATCGTAGGCAAGCCTGGCAATCTCGCTCGCCACATCCAGCAAACGCCGCCGCACACTGGTCTGCTCCACCATGCGGGCGTAGCTCTCCACGTTAATCGCCGAAGGGACTGAAGCAATCAACTGTGAGACGTAGGCGCCGCCCCCAACCGCCTCCAACCGCTCCTGCAT
>JAKJAC010000048.1:16199-22951 GCA_022707705.1 Chloroflexota bacterium | reverse complement strand
AGCTCGAATGGCGGTTTCCGTTTCGTCAAGGGCATGGGGGTGATGGTGGCGGGGCAGGCGCAGGTTTCCATGAACCTCACAGACTTCACTCAGACGCCGATGTTCCGGGTGTTGGAAGCGGTGAAGCGTGAGGCAGCGCGTTATGGCACCACGGTCACTCACACGGAGTTGGTCGGATTGGTGCCCGAGCAGGCTTTGGTGGATGCGGCGCAATGGTATATGCAGCTTGACCTCTTTACCCCGGAGCAAATCATCGAGCGGAAGCTCGCGGCGCTGGATGAGGGTGCGCCATTGGGCTTCCTTGAATCGGTGGCGGCGAATACGCCCACGCCAGGCGGCGGTTCGGTGGCAGCTCTGGCAGGTGCGCTTGGCGCGGGGTTGGCTGCGATGGTGGGGCGACTGACGGTTGGCAAACGGAAGTATGCCGCTGTCGAGGAAGAAATGACCGCGTTGATTGTCAAGGCAGAGCAGTTGCGCACTGCGCTCACCGCGCGGATGGATGAGGATGCTGTTGCTTTTGATGCCGTTATGGCGGCGTTCAAATTGCCCAAGGGTACTGAGGAGGAACAGGCAGCGCGCAATGCCGCAGTGCAGAAGGCGACGATTGGCGCGGCTGAAGTTCCGTTGGCTACCGCGCGAGATGCGCTCAAAGTGCTGGAGTTAGCCCTCGCTGTAGCCCGCAAGGCGAACATCAATGCGGTCTCCGATGCGGCGAGCGCTGCCTGGATGTCCATGGCGAGCATCCAGAGCGCTGCGTTGAACGTGCGCATCAATGCCACCTCCATCGAAGACCAGGGCCTCAAGAGCACTTGGGAACGAGAAGTCGCGCAGATCATTACGCGCGCCGAATCCCTGCTGGCGCAGGTGCAGGAAGCGGCAGTAACCCGCGGCGGTTTGTAGGGATACCCGCGGAATCATGGCGCGTTTTCCGGGTCAAATTGACGTCATTGCGGTAGGTAAAATCCGCACGCGTCATTGGCTGGCAGCCCAAGACGAGTATCTAGGACGTCTTGAACATTATGTAACGGTGCGGTTGGTGGAGCTGAAGGATTCGGTAGGGAGCGTGCCCGATATCGTTGCGCTTCAACGCGAGGGCGTGCTGTTACTTGAGGCATCGCGGGCGGCGCAGCGCAAGGTGGCGCTCACGCCCGTAGGGGAACAGCGTGATAGTCTGGCGCTTGCGCAATGGCTGAGGCAGCAGTTGGAGCAAGTCGGGCATATTGCTCTGCTCATCGGCGGTCCGTTGGGTTTTGCGCCTGAGGTGCTGACGGCTTGCCATGAACAACTGGCGCTTTCGCGGTTGACTCTGCCGCACGAATTGGCGCGGGTAGTGTTGCTAGAACAACTTTACCGCGTCATGACGCTGCTCAATGGGGAGAAGTATCACAAGTAGGACTTGAATCCGCTCTCGGACTGAGTCCGCTAATGAGGGTGTTTTCGGTGCAGCGCTCTAATCTGCGCCGAAAAACACCCTCATTCAGGAACACTGGCTTTGAAGAGCGTTGTCTTTTCCAATGCAGTGAGCTGCCAGACCGGCAGGCGCGCGGGGATGAGAAAACTTTCCCCACAGGCATAGTGTTCCGCACCCTCGTTCCAGCTCACGCTAATTTGCCCCTCGGTTAGGAGATAGACTTGCACACTTGCGCGTGCCGGCATCTTGAGCTGCGCCCCCGCTTCCAGGTCCAGGCGCCGCAGCTCGAATTCTTTGGCTGGCGTGGTATAGCGCATCTCCGGCAGCTCTGGTTCAGGGCGTAGCACCGGCAGGGTCCCGGCGTCGGGGGTGAGGACTTCCAGCAGCGCCTCAGCGTCTTTGAACTTGGACGTCAATCCCACACGGATGACATTATCGGAATTTGCCATACATTCCACGATATTGCCCTGCAGATAGGCATGGGGCACGCCGGCGGGCACATACAGCCCCTCCCCTGCTTCGAGATGCACCACATTGAGCAGAAAGAGCGCGAGCAACCCCACATCGGCATCGCCATAGACCGGGCGCAGCGCCAGAAACAGGTTCTCGACCTCAGTTCGCGGCGCCGGCGTTTGCTTCAATCGTTCTGCCAGCTGTTGGGAGGCGACGCTAAGCTGCTGTGGGACGTCGAGCGAACGCCGAATCACAGCAGAAAAGATGTCTTGTGAGTCTGCGCTGATTTCCCCGATAAACCCGGCGATTTCGGGATAGGTCAGCAACGTGCTGTGCAAGTCCTCCGCCGATTTCAGCCCCGCCAGCGCGGTTAGGCGGTCCAGGGCGAGGGCAATTTCAGGCTTGTGATTGGCGTCGGGATAATGCTTGGGATCCCTGGCGTGAAGGCGTTGGGCTTGAGCTCTATCGGGGTGCGCCTGGATAGAAAGTGGCTCTGCCGCAGAGAGCACCTTGAGGAGAAAGGGCAGCTGGTGATTGAAACGCTCTGCAACGCCGGTTCCCAGAATCCCATCCGGATCGCGGGCGATGAGGGTCGCCAGGGAGATGCGCTCGCTGCCCTGAATGACCTGCGAGGGGGCATTGGGGTGTGTCCCGATCCACAGCTCGGCGTAAGCCTTTTCGAGCTCACCTTGGATTCCTAACAACCGCGGGATAAAGGCATCCGCGCCGCGACTGCCCCAGCTATAGTGCTGAATGCTGTTGAAAAGCCGGTAGGGCATACAATCTGAGCGGGTGGATTTGAACATCGGTTGTGTCTCTTGTCTTGATCTTCCTATGGAGCTAACCGGGTGGTGTGTTCAGGCAGCGGTACGCAGGGCGAGAAGCTCCTGCTCCAACCGTTGCAGACGCACTCCCGCCTTGGCATCGCCATGTTGCGCCCGGTGGAAGGCAAACGCGGCTTCCGTAATAGTGCGGAAATAGCGTACCACCCTGCGCCAGTGTTGCGGATTGCCGGTCAGCAGCGCCTGAACCTGCGCCCACCACCGCTTCAAGGGCGAAGTCAGCATGGCAATCTCCTCGCGCCGGAACTGCATCGTCGCGGTGCGGCGTTCCAGAAAATGGCGAATCCGGCGTTGTTCCAGAAACCGCGATGCGATAATCACGCCGAATAGAAAGAGAATGGCTGCCCAGTCTCCCAGCACGGCAAGGGCGAGCGGCATCATGCTTCCCATGTGCCCAGTGAAAGTGGCAAAGGTGTTGTGATAAGCGTGGGCGCCCATTGCCAGCCCAAACCCCAGCAGAGGCAATAACCCTTTGAGCCAGAATGAGCGTACTTCCAGCGCCAGGGCGATACCCAGACCCGTGAAGCCGGTGTACATGGCGTGATTCAACCCGAAGAGACCCGCGCGCATCAATGCCAGTGAGGTGACATCCCCCATCCCGCCTTCAGAGTAAGCTCCGAAGAGGTAGAAGGCATTCTCTACGGCAGCGAAACCAAATCCCGCCATGCCGCCGTAGATTAATCCGTCGAGCGGGCTGTCTATTTCGTGACGGAAAAACAGCAAGAGGGCAACCAAAGCCAGCGCCTTCGTGCCTTCCTCGATCAATGGCGCGGCAATCGAGCCGCCAAGTAAGTCATAAGCCAGGGCGCTGCCCGAGAGCATCGTGATGGGGATGTCGAAGATGACCTCAAGAATCACGGAGAGGATGATCGAGGGTACGGCGCCCCACAGAAAAGCCAGCGCCAGCAGATAAAGTGGCTCTTTCTCGAAACGATCCAGCCACCAGAGAACCGTTGCATAAATCAGCATGGGAATAAAACTGAGGAATAGAATCATCACGATATCCATTGCGCCTCCGGCTGAATCTGGGAATTTGCCACGGAGAGCCGGAGTCTTCGCCCCGGCTCTCCGTGTTGGAACAGGTTTCCGCTTACGACTTGCGACGGCGGACGAGCAGACCTACCAACCCGCCGAGCGCCAGCCCCGCACCCGCCATGACTGCTGCCCCCTGGAGCAAGGTCTTCGTCTCCACACTAGGGAGCACAGCACCCTCAAGCCCGGCATCGGCGCCATAGCTGCTGAAGAGCTGCCCCCAGGGTGTCTTGAGCGCTTCCTGCACCCGTTTGCGCCCCACGACGGGATACCAATAGACATTATGATAGAAGTTGCTGGCAAAATACGACCACGGCACGATAGGTCCGCGTAACAGCACCTCTTCGAAAGGTTTGAGCGCGCCGTGGTAGATTGTCTTCTGCCCTCGGCTAGCAAACGTGTCTTCCTGGACGAAGTCCCAACGCTCTTCGGTCGCATCCACGTCGCCGACAAATTCGATTTCCTGCGAATTGCCCACGCCTAGCCCCAAATCGTGGGCGATACGGATGAAGGGGATGTTCATGGGATCAAAACCTTGCAGCATGGCAGAGCTGGCGTCAATCGCGACCTGGTCTGCTGAAGCGAGCAGGATATTCTTCTCGTGCCAGCGCATGGCGCGGGGTCCGGGACCGTCGCCTGCAAAGGTACCATCCATTACCGCCAATAACCCGGGATGGATATCCTGCTGAATCATCAGCAGGTCCACCAGCGTCTCGTGGATAACGCTGTGCGTCCAGTGTCGCTTGCGTCCCAGCAATCCGCCAAAGGCATTCTTCATCGCGCCGGTGATGGTGGTGAAGACGTGTGTCTTCACCGTGGGTAGTTGGATGATGTTGTTCCCAATCAGCACTTCAGGGATGGTGACGCCTTCGGGATAGATGCTATCGAGCACAAGGAAGGGTTCTTTGGGTTGGTAGGGAACCCATTTAGCTTCTGGCTTATAAATGTAGGCGCAGGGTACCCCATATTTATCGGTAACGTAGCGGTGCTTGTTGTTGCGCTCGCCGTCGCCGGTATCTACGACCACGGTATCATTGTGGACGCCGAGCAGGTCTTTGTAGCCATCCGCCTGAAGTTTGCGAATGACCCCCTCAAGCTGCCAGGGGGTCGTAGAACATGCGGGATACCAGGTCTGCCAGGAGATATTGATCTTGAGCAGCGTTTTGTGCTGTTGTGGCAACACAGAACGGTAATCTGCAAGTTCCATTAGCCGGGCGTAGTCATCCAAAACGGTTTGCGGGCTGGTGCGCACAATGGCGACCTTTCCGCGACCGGTGAAATCCTTTTTTGACATCGTTCTTGCCTCCTGCAAAACTCAACACGCCAGCCAGTTTGTGTATCTGATGGCTGGTTTTTGATGCAGTATAATCGCTCCCGCGATGCTGTCCAGCCCTCTTATGTCGGATATGCTCTGTGGTATTTCCTATTTTTCCAAAACTGCGCACAGAACATTCTGGCTTGGTTGCGATGTGCCTATTTCAACCGCTCAATGAGTGGCGGTAACACTGCCTTCCAATCATAGGCTCGGACGAAAGCCTGGGCTTGCGCGCCTGCCTGCTCGCGCCGGGTCGCATCTTGCGCCAGGGCAATACAGGCATCCGCAAAGGCGACGGGGTCATCTGCCAAAGTTACAGCTTGCTCGACGTTGGGGAAACCTTCGGCTCCCAGACTTGTGGAGACGATGGCTTTTCCCATCGCCCCGGCTTCCAGGATTTTGAAGCGTGTGCCTCCGCCCACCCGCAGCGGCACAACATACACCATGGCGGCACGAATGTGAGGGCGGGTGTCCGGCACTGCCCCTGTGATGACGATGCCGGGTATCTCACGCAGCGCTTCCAGTCGGGGATGGGGGCGTTTTCCAACGATGTAGGCGTGCGCCCCCGGCAAGACGGCGAGAATCCGGGGCCATACCTCGGCAGCGAACCAGAGCACGCCATCGATATTGGGGCGGAAATCCATGGTGCCGGTGAAGACAAAGGCGGGCTGTTGCAGCGACGCGGCTTCAGTCCAGGTGGCGTAGTCGTCCACATCCAGCCCATTGGGGATGATGAGCGGCGTTACTTCTGGCGCCAGACGCTGCAGGGCTGCTGCATCGGCGGCGGAGACCGCGGTGACCAGGTCGGCGTGACGACAGATGGTGGCTTCGTGGCGGCGCAGGCGGCGCCATTGGAACCAGGAATATGCGGCGGCGGGCCAGCGGCGCGGATTCCGCAGGTCTGTCTGGAAAGTGCGCTGTTGGAGCAGGTATTCGCAATTGTGCGCATCGAAAGCTACCCGCGGTGACCCTCGTTGCCACACCCGTTCTAGCACTAAGGTGAGCTCCAGCCCCTCCACGAGCAGCCAATCAAAGGCGTGTGCGTTGAGCCAGGTCTGCAACTGCGCCTCAAAAGCGGCGCTACGCAGGCGGAAGATGAGATCGGGGCGTCTGGAGGTGAGCAGGTCGCGCAGTCGCTGTGAAAGGGCGCGTGTGGGCTGTGGAATGACCGCGAGCTCTTTGAGAGGGCTGCTGAGCGCTTCGGGGATTTCCCCTGTTTGGTCTGGAGCGGCGAAGGAGAGGAGCCATAGTTCATGCTGCGCCGCCAGTCCACGCAAGAGACCCCAGTTGCGCAGGGCTGTGCCCTGGCGTGGTGGATAGGGGAGCTGCGGAGTAAGCATCAAAATGCGCGCCATTTTATCCCCCTAATTTCAGCCGGGCTGAAGATGCGCCCACCGCAAAACCGATGTGTACCAGGGGCCAGAGCATACCTATCCAGCTAAAGACTTGCCCCTCGGCAGGCGTTACAAACAACCCAAATATCCGGAAAGCGATATGGGGGAGCGTCCCAATCACGATGCCTGCAGCGACAATCCACCAGAGATGGGAACTGTAGTGTCGCCCTACCAAACGCCAGGTGATTTCTGCGATAACGGTTCCAACAACGGGCGAAAGAAACATCGTGAACCATCCCGCAAGTGGCAGCACTGTCCCCGCGATGGTGCCCAGAACGAGCGAGACGACAGCCGCAATGCCATAA
>JAKJAC010000048.1:370-16168 GCA_022707705.1 Chloroflexota bacterium | reverse complement strand
TGCTCAAAGCGTTGCTTGAGTCCCCGCCGGCAATCGGGGCATTGATAGCCTACAGGGGTGCGTTGCGCGCAGCGATGACAAATCGGAGCGCCACATTGGTAACAGCGCAACGTGGTCTCAGTTTTGGGATGGCGTTTGCAGAAGAGCGGCTCGTCTTCGGTCATGGCTTTATAAGTCATGGCACTTTTTGCCTCCAGGCGAATGGGTGGTATTTATCTGCGATTCTCAGTTCCCTGTGTCGACGGAATTGCGCGGACTGAGGCGGGCGACCAGGGTGCGGTAGAAATCGGCGCGATTGCGTAACCGCAGGAAGCGCGCCTTGAGAGGACTGCGCTCAACGCGCACGCAGTCCCCTTCGAGCAGCTCACCCACGAGCCGCCCATCTATCGTCACCATACCGGGAATCGTCGCGCGCACAGTGATTTCAATGACGGCTTGCGCATTGAGCACCAGCGGGCGGTCGAGGCTCAGGTGCGCGGCAACAGGGGCAACCACGATGTTATCGAGCCAGGGTGGGAGAATTGGACCCCCGACGGCGTAGGAATAGGCGGTTGAACCGGTAGCAGTCGCCAGAATCAGGGCATCCGCAACGTATTCCGTCATCACGGCGCCATCAATCGTTGTGAAAAGGTGAACGGTGCGCGCCAGAGCTCCCCGGCTAATTACTGCGTCATTGAGGGCGAATTCGCGCGCGCGCATGGTGCCTTCGCGCAGGTGCGTGACCTGCAGCATCATGCGTTCCTCAACGCTGCCCTCATTAGCCAGGATGCGCTCCAATACCTCAACCCAGTGCTCCGGCTCGCATTCCGTCAGAAACCCTACCCTTCCCAAATTGAGACCCAATAGGGGTATGCCTAGCGGGGCGGTCAGCGGCGCTGCCCGTAGGATGGTGCCATCACCTCCAAGCGTAATCAGCAGATCACTTTTGAAGAGGCAGGCGCCGTCAGCGGGGCGTTTGTGGGTGGAGCACAGCCATGAACTGACGCCGCGTGACTCCAGCCAGGCTGCGATTTCTTGCGCCAGCGGTATCGAGGCTTCCACACGGGGGTTATAAATCAGACCGATTGTCTGCATCACCTATCCTTGAATTTATTACGGGATGATAGACCAGCGCTTGCTTACCGCGCTGCGCCGTAACTTCTAGCAGGCAGCGAGCGCTTGTGATACCTGTGCTGCTGCTGTCCCCAGGGCGACTGTTAGCTGCGTCCCGGTTGCCATGTCCTTGAAGTTCACCTCACCACGCGCCAACTCATCTTCGCCGATGATAAATACAAAGCGCGCTTGTGCCTTATCCGCCTGCCGCAGTTGGGCTTTGAGGCTACCTCCCATGGCAATCTGCGCTCCGATGGCTGCGGCGCGCAAATCCACGACCAGGCGGACGGCTGTCGCGCGCGCGGCATCGCCGGAGAAGGCGATGAAGACTGGCGGAACCGGCAGCGCGGGCGGTGTGAGTCCCTGCGCCTTCATCACCAGGATGATGCGCTCCAATCCGGCTGCAAAGCCCACTGCGGGGGTCGGACGCCCACCGAGCAATTCGATTAAACCATCGTAGCGCCCGCCGCCGCAGACCGCTGCCTGTGCGCCGATACCCTCAGCCCATACCTCGAAGACGGTCTTGGTATAATAGTCCAGCCCGCGCACCAGGCGCGGGTTGATCGTGTACGGTCGCCCAAGGGCGTCGAGATAGCTCCGCAAGCTGGTGAAGTGCGTGCTGCACTCCTCACACAGGTGGGCGATGCTCTGTGGCGCGCCCGCAATCACCGGTTGGCAGCGCTCCTGCTTGCAATCCAGCACCCGCAGCGGGTTGGTCTCCAGGCGGCGCTTGCAGTCCTCACAGATTTCGTGCAGATGGCTCTGATAATAGTCGCGCAGGGCGGCACTGAAGGTGGGGCGACATACCGGGCACCCTGTGGAATTCAGCTGGAACGCCAGCCCTTTGAAGTCCCAACCGGCATAGAGGTCCCAGGCAAGCAGCATGGTCTCCAGGTCTGCGAGGGGATCTTGAATGCCGAAGATTTCTGCGTTGAACTGGTGGAACTGGCGGAAGCGCCCCGCTTGCGGGCGCTCGTACCGGAAGATAGGACCCAATGAGAAAAGTTTCACCGGTTTAGGCAGGGTATGCAAGCCGTTCTCAATATAAGCGCGGACGACGCCGGCGGTGAATTCCGGTCGCAGCGTGAGAGCGTGGTCCCCCTTGTCGCGGAAGGAGTACATCTCCTTTTCCACGATGTCGGTCGCGCCTCCGACGCCCCGCGCAAAAAGCCCGGTGGCTTCGAAAATGGGCGTTTCGATGCGCTCGTAGCCGAAACGCCGCGCTGTTGCTGCGGCGCTGCTGGTGACGTATTCCCAATAGGGTTGTTCAGCGGGCAGCAGGTCCTGCGTGCCCGTGGGGCGGGTAAACTTGTCCATAGCGTTCTACCTCGTTTTTGGAATCAATACACCCGAGCTTTATCGCGAAACATCATGGTCCGGGCGGCTGTCACATCAAATCTGATCATGCTGATTAGTTTGGTCGCTCGATACGGTTGCGCCTCCAGGGGCAAGCGCTTTCGCGATGGTCCCTTCCGGATGAACCTTGAGCGTCTCGATTTCTGCAGCAGAGAACCACCTGGGCATTTTCTCGCCATACGGGTGATTGGGTTCTGCTCGCAATGTTCCCTCGGAAACCCTGCCTGAGAACGAAATGGTGATGCTGTGATAGGGCTTATCAGCCAGAATCACCTCACTCACATCGAGCAACTCTAGAGCCTGGGCTTGCAATCCGGTTTCCTCGAAGAACTCCCGCATTGCAGCTTCTTGCAGGGACTCGCCGAACTCCACCAGCCCTCCGGGCACAACCCATTGCACTGCGCCTGCAGTGGTCGCGAAATGGGGCACGAGCAGGATTTTCCCTTGCGCAACGACAGCAAGGCAGACTCGAATGCGAATGGATTCGCTCATACTCTGTCACTTTGCAGCGTGGGTGTTCACAGACACCCTTGATTGCCCACACTCCCGAATATGGAGATTATAGACATAACGCCTTGGATGGCAAGATGACGTTCTGTAGCAGCTTGCGGGGCTTTGATTGCGTGGTATCCTTATCTTTGAATATGGAAAAACCACTCATTCTTATTACCAACGATGACGGCATTGAATCCAAGGGCTTATGGGCGGTGGTGGAAGCCTTGCTGCCCCTGGGCGAATTGCTGGTTGTCGCGCCTGACCGCCAATGGTCAGGTGCAGGACGCTCCATGCCGCATCATGTAACGGGACGCCTCACCCCTGCTGATAGGCAGGTGCAAGGGCAATGGGTCCGTGCCTATGCCGTGGATGCCACCCCAGCGTTGGCTGTGTCGCATGGACTGCTGGAACTGGCGGAGCGCAAGCCCGATTTGTTAGTCTCTGGCATCAACTACGGCGAGAACCTCAGCGTTGAGGTGACGATTTCCGGCACGGTGGGAGCTGCGCTGGAGGGGGCTGCTGAAGCCATTCCTGCATTGGCGATTTCGCTGGCGATGCCGATTTCACAGCACCTGAACGGCGGCGAGATGGTGGATTATGCGGCGGCGCAGGCTTATGCGGTTCGTTTCAGCCGGTTGCTCCTGGAGCGGCGTATGCCATTCGATGTGGATGTGCTGAACGTAAATCTGCCTTCTGATGCGACCCCCGAAACGCCGTGGCGCCTGGCGCGTCTGTTACGGCGACGGTATTTCGAACCTACCGCACCGGAACGTGATAATGGCGGCAGCGCGCGCCCCGGTTATCGGTTGATGTCCGCGCCTATCGCGACGGAACCGGATTCTGACGTGCATTTGTTGGTTGCGCAAGGATTCGTTACCGTCACGCCCTTGTCCCTGGATATGACCTCCAGAGTGGATTTTGGGGAGTTGGAAAAGTTGATTGCGAGTTCTCGTCTGGTGTGAACTCGATTTCAGAGGTGCGATATGCGGCGTTATAGTGAGATACTGCGTTTCCATGAAGGGTCACGGGTACAGGCTTCTGCACCAGAAGCGACTTCAGAGACGCCACCCCCAGGCACGTCACCGGATGTGGGCGAACAGCTCATCGTGTTGGTAGACCTCGGACCGGCGTTGGCGCATCGCAGTCGTGAGACTCGCACTATTGCTGCGCGCACGTTCTGGCAATCGGATGGTGGCATTGTCGCGCGCTTGCGTCGCGCTTTGGTTGAGGCAAATCGCTATGTCATGCAGGAAGGCGGTCGCACACCGCAAACGCCATCGGCATCGGGCAACATCACCTGCGCGGTATTCTCTGGAGAAGAGCTCTTTTTGGGGCAGGTGGGACCCGGCAATGTGCTGTTATATCACCCTGAGGGGCGTGTAGAGCTTTTTCCCAGCACTGCTCTGCCTATGCTTCCCTTGGGAGCTGCATTACCGCCGGCAATTCATGTGGGCTACGCGCCCGTTGCGCCTGGCAGCGCCTTGCTGATTGCGACTGCCAGCGTTGCTGAAGCCCAGGCGCGCTCCCTGTGGGTGGAGACCCTGGCTGTGAGTGAACCTGAGCAGAGCATCGAGCAGGTTCTTCGCTCGATGCGCGAGAATCGCGTGACAGGCTGCGCGGTTGTGGTCCACTGCCTCCCGGAGCCTGTGGCTTCTGGCGAGACCTATATGCACCCAAAGCCGCTCTCCCATCCTGAACGCTCCGTCAAACCATCAGGGGCAGCACCTGTTACCGGTCTCGCGCCGGCGACGCCTGTGCCATCCTCTCCCCGTATCGAGCCTGCACTTGCGATTCCGGCGCCATCAGCGCCGAAGATTCCATCACTGCCGGCATCGCGGGCAGTAACTCCTGCTTCTGCAACACACTTCACGGAGCCGCTTGTTCCCGTACCTCCAGCGTCCGCATCTGCTTCTCCCAGGCGTCTGACGCTGCTGGGGCGCAAACCTGCATCTCAGGCGGCGCCAGAACCTTTGGAGGCGTCGGCGATCGGGATTACACCGCCTGGAGCGGCTAAACCGGTGGCAGGTCCTGTGGAAACGCGGGCAGCGACCTCGATGTTGCCAGAAGAAGCGGAAGAGATTGATGAACCGGAAGCTGAGGAGCGCCCTCGTTTTGTGCTGCGTTTGCCGCACGTGGCGTTGCCCAGGCTCAAGTTGCCTCAGATTTCTATTCGGCAGTCATTTGGACCTCTGGTGAAAACGTTTGGGCGTGCGCTGATGCCCGGTAAGGTGCCCTCGAAGCGCGCGCGCGCATTGCGCCTGCCCCCCAAGGAAAACCCTTTGTTGCTCGGTAGCGTGGTGCTGGGATTTTTGCTCATCATCGCTTTCCTTACCCTCACGACCTATTTCCGGTTTGGCGGAGCTTCGCGGGCTGCAGCGTTGTTGGGAACTGCAGAGACTGCCTGGCAAGAAGCGTATAGCAGTCAGGCGGCGGAGGATTGGCAGCGCACTTTGAACCTGGCAGAGCAAGTTCTGGCGCTTGACTCGCGCAACGAAAGAGCCAAAACGCTGCGTGATGAAGCCAGGCTTAACCTGGATATGTTGGAAAACGCTGCCGTACTTGCAGTCACTCAGATTGCGGAACTGGGGGTCTCCCCTGCGCCGCGCCGGTTGTTGATCACACGCTCTTGGATTTACTTGCTGAATCCCGTGACAGATGAAGTTATCGGAATGCCTTTGGCGGAAGATGGGCTCCGGCTGAGTTCTGCTGCGCCGACATCGATTCTGCGCCGCGGGCAGCTTGTGGGTGGTAATACAGTCGAGCATCTTGTGGATATCGCCTGGATGTCGCCTGGAACTGGTTATCCCGATGGGGCTGTTTTCATATATTGTGATGACGGTGTGCTCTACATTTATGAACCGGCGTTGGGACCGGGAGGGATTACGCGCCAGCAGCTAGAGGGCGAACATACTACCAGGGCAGTGACGATGATGGCTACCTATGGGGACCAACTCTATCTGCTCGATCGCCAACAGGGTCAATTGTTTCGCTATGCGCCTATCAATGGCCTTTACAATAGCCCTCCACGCCCCTATTTTTCGCCGGGTAATGCGCCGCAATTGCAGACCGCTCTCAATTTGAACCTTGATGGCAGGCTCTACCTGTTGTTGGGCGATGGTTCGGTGCGTACCTATTTTGCCGGGGCTGAGGACCTTTCGTTCTCAATGCGGGGAGTGCCTGATACAGACCTGTCTCCCTCGGTGATGTATGTCGAATCCGACCCTGAGACGGGGCAGATCTTTCTGGGGGACCGCCAGAATGAACGTATTGTGGTGCTCGACAAGCGTGGAAATTACCTGCACCAGTTCCGTGTCCCCGAGGGGCAGCTGCGGCAGTTGGAGACCCTTGTGGTTACTCAGGAGCCACGGGTGCTCTATATGATTGCTGCCAATGGCATCTATGCCGCTGCGCTGCCAGAATTTGTTCGTAGATGAGACTCCGCTACGCTTTGGGTCGCCTTGGGTTTCACGATACCTTCGTCATTCTGCCTGGATTGTGTAGGAGGATAGGTTGACTCACCCTAAACCTCGCCAGTTACTACAAACTGGGGATTGGGCTTTTGTTGTCGTAGTCGTTGCGTCGTATGTGTCTTTTTTCACCGCAGCGGACGTGACTTTCACCGGGTTCGAGATTCTCGCGCTGGCGGTAGTGGGGTTACTCTATACTGCCATTGGCACGTATGGTTTTGAGAATTATGTCGTCTCAGCCTCCTTAGGAACCAAAATCCTCTATTATGCGCTGCAATTTCCCCTGGTCATGGGAATTTGGGTGCTGAGCCATTTTAGTGGTGCATTCTGGTTGCTGCTGTTGCCGTTGGTGAGTCATGGTTCTGTGCTGTTCAATGGCGCCGGGGTGTGGGTTATCGGTGCTTTGACGGCGCTCATTTTTGGTGTGTCGCAGGGCATTCTCGGTGGTTGGCAGATGGGTCTTACCGCTACGCTCTCCTTTGCGCCTGGGGTGGTTTTTGTCGTGATTTTTACGCAGATGACCATGAGTGAATCCCGCGCCCGGGAACAGGTGGAGCGTCTGGCGCAGGACCTGGCGGCAGCTCATCAGACGTTAGCGCAATACGCTGTGCAGGCGGAAGAATTGGCGACGGCGAAAGAGCGTAACCGTTTGGCTCGCGAGATTCATGATAGCCTGGGGCATTACCTCACCGCCATCAACGTGCAATTGGAAGTCGCCCGTACCTTGTCGGAGAGCGACCCCTCTCAGGTGCTGCAGCCTCTTGAGCGGGCACAAGCGCTGACCAAGGAGGGGTTGCATGAGGTGCGACGCTCTGTGGCGGCTTTGCGCGCCTCACCCTTGGAAGGCAAGTCGTTGATGACTGTTCTGGCGGCGCTGGTCGAGGACCTGCAAACCTCTGGCATTGCGACGTCCTTTGAGGTGCAGGGCGAGCTACACTCGCTGCCACCTCAATTAGAACTGGCGCTCTACCGTGTGATGCAGGAAGCGCTGACCAACGTGCGCAAGCACGCGCAGGCGCGCCATGCTGAAGTATCGCTGGCATACACCACAGAGG
Source organism: Chloroflexota bacterium (assembly GCA_022707705.1). Taxonomy (GTDB): domain Bacteria; phylum Chloroflexota; class Anaerolineae; order B4-G1; family SLSP01; genus JAAZNO01. Next base: position 8,703 of record JAKJAC010000048.1, on the reverse strand, counting down.
ACGTGCGCTTGCGGGTGCGAGATGATGGCGTTGGCAGTGATGCGCCAACTGGCGGTTTTGGCTTAGTGGGATTGCGTGAACGCGTGCAATTGCTTGGAGGTGATCTGCATTGTGCGTCTGAACCAGATGCGGGCTTCACGCTGGAGGCGCGCATTCCGTTTCAGGCATGAGTGCCTGTCTGTGCATCGTGTTGGTAAACGAGGTGGGGCTTGGGTCGGATTCGTCTTTTGTTGGTAGATGATCAGGTGATGTTCCGTGAGGGCTTGCGCACGTTGCTCGCCACGCAACCGGATTTCGAGGTGGTGGGCGAAGCAACCAACGGCGAGGAAGCTTTGCGCCTGTCTGCTACCTGCCATCCAGAAGTGGTACTGATGGACCTGCGCATGCCCGTTCTCGACGGGGTTGCCGCGACCCGGCGCTTGCGCGCCCTACATCCCGAAGTGCGGGTGATTGTCCTGACCACTTTTGACGACGATGAGGACATTTTTGAGGGCTTGCGCGCTGGAGCTGTGGGCTACCTGCTTAAGGATGCCAGCTCGACCAAACTCTTCGAGGCAGTGCGTGCGACTGCGCGGGGTGAATCCTTTTTGCAGCCCTCGGTAGCCGCGAGGGTGGTGGCGGAGTTTGCCCGCCTGGCAGAGCACGCTCCCCGCGCTGAACCGCCGGTCGAGACGCTCTCCGAACGGGAACTCGCAGTGTTGCGGTTGGTAGCGCAAGGCGCGAGCAACAAGGAGATTGCTGCCGCGCTTTTCATTGCTGAGGGCACTGTGAAGAATCACCTTACCAATATCCTCACCAAACTCGATGCCCGTGACCGCACTCAGGCGGCGCTCAAGGCGCGCGAGCTGGGTTATCTGTAAGCCTGGCAATGGCTTTAGTTGGCATTATTCCGTTAGGGGTTGGTGTTGCTGTGCCGGACCTGTCGCGAAGCGCATTCGGCATCGCAATGTGACTGTCCTCTTGATACTTTTACACGGTCTCCCATGACGAGCGTGACGTCATACTCCCGGAATATGACCCGGTCATGACCTTTGGGTCATCCTTTCTACGCTTGCAGGTGGTATAGTAGCATCGTTATTCGGAACTGCTATTCAAGCGTAGCTGCTGTAGGGGAGGTTGATGATGAGTGACAACATGCCGGTTCAGAACACCGAAAAACGCCACACCCTGGCTTGGGGCGTGGTTTTAGTTTGTATCGGACTTTGGATGCTGGTGAGCAATCTGACGGATTGGGATCTGGATTTAGCATTTTTACCAGGGCTTGGATTGCTCTTCCTGGTGTGGGGGTGCACTACCCGCAAATTGGGTTTGCTGATTCCTGGTGGAATTCTCAGCGGCATCGGCTTAGGCGCATTGTTGCTCGAAGGTCCCTTTAGTGGATTGGAGGGCGACACTGAGAGTGGGGTCTTCCTGCTGAGTTTTGCGTTGGGATGGGGGCTTATCACGCTGACTTCGGCGTTGTTCGTTCGCAAAGTGGTTTGGTGGCCCCTCATTCCCGGTGGGATCATGGCTTTCATTGGCGCTTTGCAGCTCATTGGTGGACCGGCGCTGGAGGTATTGGCATACCTGGGCCAGGGTTGGCCCATCGTGCTGATTGCGGTCGGCTTATACTTGATTCTCTGGCGCAAGGGCTTGCAGGAATAGCGCGTGAACACGCGTGACCATGGCTTTCGAACTAGACGGTGAGAGTGTAGTCAAGGATAAAGGGATGGTGTTGAACAAAATGCGAATTTCAACTGCAGGGCGTGTGGTTTTGGGGGTAATTCTATCGGCGTTGAGCGCGGGCTTGTTGGTACTGGCGTTTCCGCCTTTCAATCTGTGGTTTCTCGCTTGGTTTAGTTTCGTGCCGTATCTACTCGCGCAATACCGTTTCATGCCGCCAAAACTGGCATCCGTCGCCTCTGCGGTCTTCAACGGTTTGTGGCTGTGGGGCTATTTGGGGCCGGTTTTCGGCGGAACGGGCAACTTCATGGAATACCTGCCGTTGATTGTAGCTGGCATTTCGCTGCTCACGGATAGTGGTAGCCGTCGCTTTCACGCGCGCACGGGCTTCCGGTGGTTTGTGCCACAGAATTTGGTCTCATGGGTGGGCATCGAAATGATCCGCATCTTCGTCCCTATCGCCGGGACATGGGGATTTGTGGCATACACGCTGCACAGTCAGCCCTGGCTGATTCAGCCAGCAAGTATCTTCGGCATCTTTGGCGTGAGCGCACTCGTTGTTTTGGTCAACTACACGCTGGGCTTGGGTGCAATGCGTTTGCTGGACCGGTGGTGGTTACTCGAGCCGGATATGCCCACGCCTGCATTGCGTCTTACGCGGCGTTGGTTGATGATTGCTGGCGTGACCGTCGTGGTTTGGGTTGGCTTGAGCCTGGTGTTGTTCTTTATGCCGGCAGGAACAACCGTGCGTGTGGCGGCAATTCAACCGGATGCTTCCCCCATCATCTCGGCGAACACCGGACGTGAGGAACTCGTGGCACAGCTCCACGCGCGAATGGTAGAACAGACGCGTGAGGCTGCGGCGCAGGGCGCGAAAATAATCGTCTGGCCCGAAGGAACCTTGCAGTACGATCCGCAGGTGCAGGACCCCTTGGGGTTGGTGGCTTTAGCTCGTGAGACGGGCGCTTATCTGGTCATCGGTTATGTGGTGGATGTGACTGAAGACATCTTCCGCAATGAGGCGACCGTCATCAGCCCTGCGGGGGATTTTCTGGGTGTTTTTGGCAAGGACCATCCGGTTGTTTTCGGCGGCGAAACCAGCCCCACCCGCGGCACGTATCCTGTATATGAGACGCCCATGGGGGTGTTGGGAACGATTATCTGCTACGACCTCGATTTCACCGATACGGCGCGGAAACTGGCGCGCCAGGGAGCGCAGATTATCGCCGTGCCCTCCAACGATTGGTCTGGCATTGCTTACAAACACTATACGCATGTCGTTTTCCGCGCGGTTGAGAATCGTGTCGCGATGGTAAAATCTGATGGCGGTTATGATTCCGCAGTGGTTGATCCACACGGACGCGTGTTGGCATTGGCGGTTTCCCCAGAGGGCGGCGAGGCAACGCTAGTGGCTGATGTGCCGGTGGGGAGCGGGAAGACGATTGCGACACAGTTGGGGGATTGGTTTGGCTGGCTTTGTATAGCCGGCATGGCCTTCTTTATCTTCGGTGAGAAAGCGCTGGTACGTCGCGCAGCAGCGTGAACGGGAGGATTGGGGTGAACGAGACTGTTGTCATCCGAACTAATGGATTGAGCAAAACCTATGAGGGTGTTGAGGCGCTCAAGCCTCTGGATTTGACCGTAACTGCTAACTCAATTTTCGGTTTTCTAGGACCCAATGGTGCGGGCAAGACGACGACGATGAAGCTGCTGTTAGGTTTGATCCGCCCCACGAGCGGCAGCGCTACGATCTTCGGTATGGATAGTGTGCGCCAAAGTCCTGATATTCGTGCGCGCATCGGCTATCTGCCACAGGAACCGCGCTTCTACGAGCACCACACGGTGCGGGAGACCTTGGATTTCACGGCGCGCTTCTTTTTCAAAGGTCCTGAGCAGGCTATTCGGCAACGGATCGAGGAGATGCTGGACCTGGTGGGATTGGAGGACAAAGCTGACCGCAAAGTCAAGACGCTTTCGGGCGGCGAGCAGCAGCGGTTGGGCATTGCACAGGCTCAGGTGAACTATCCTGATTTGCTGATTCTTGATGAACCGGCAGCCTCGCTCGATCCCTTGGGGCGCCGTGATGTGCTGGAGGTTCTATCGCGCCTACGCAAGCACACTACCGTGTTCTATTCCACTCATATCCTCGATGATGTGCAGAAGGTGAGCGACACTGTGGCGATTCTCAATCACGGCGTGTTGGCGGCTTATGGTCCCATCGAGACGCTGTTGGCAGGCAGCAGTGGCGTGGTCTATACCGTGACCCTCAAAGGTTCGACCGAACCTGCGCGTGCGCGGATTGCAGCCCTGCCCTGGGTACGCGACCTGCAGGCAAGTGAACGGGAGGGGCAGAGCACCTGGACTGTGGCGGTGAGCGATGAGCTCACGGCTGAACAGCAACTTTTGCGGACGATTTTGGTGGATACTGGCTTGATTGTGACCAGCTTTGGTCGCAAGCGTTATGAGTTGGAAGAGGTGTTTACCAACATTGTCGAGGGGGGAGCACATGGCGGGAAACAGTGAATTTGAGATTGTACAAGAGCAAGGCTGGCGCCGTGGCTTGCACAACCTGATGCGGCAGGGCTTTGCCAGCTGGTGGAAAACAAACAACTGGTGGGTGCAGACGTTGATTTGGACAGGGGTCATCAATTTCATTCTGGCGGGCATGTTGTGGAGTGCTCAGGGCTTTAATGTGCAGGATGCGCTATCATTCTATGCAATTTTCGCCGGGCTATTTCCCCCTATTGCCGTGATTATCATTATGCAGGACGTGGTGGTGGGTGAAAAACTCTCCGGGACAGCTGCCTGGGTGCTCTCCAAACCTGCTTCCCGGACCGCTTTCATCCTCTCCAAGCTTGTCCCCAATGCTGTGGGGGTGGCAGCGACGATGGTTCTTTTCCCGGGCGTGCTGGCTTTTGTGCAACTTGTGTTTGCAGGAGCGCCAGTTGCCTCACCGCTGCATTTCCTGGCGGGCTTGGGCATCTTTGTGCTCAATCTGTGGTTTTACCTGACGCTGACGCTCATGCTGGGAGTGTTGACCAACAGCCGTGCTGCCGTCATCGCCATCCCCATGGCATTCGCCTTTGGTCAACAGTACCTTCTGAACATGGTCCCTGTATTGCGATATGTCCTGCCATGGACACTTTCGTTGCCGCCCGGGGAAGCGTTCAGCGGTGCAGTTGTCCCTTCGGTGATGGCGGGCGTTGCGCCTTTCTCTTGGGGACCGGTGATTTTTGTGAGCGTCTGCATCGTCGTGTTCAGCGCCGTCTCTCTCTGGCGTTTTCAGGACCAGGAATTGTAGGCATCACTCTTTGTCATGGACGAGCAGAAGATGGATCAGAACGTGATTATTAGACCCATTCGTGATGACGAGCAATCCGAGGCAAAACGGGTGATGCGCCGGGCGTTTTCTCCTCCCACATGGCTGTTCTTTTCATGGAGCAAGGACGTGCTTGTGGCGGAACATGAAGGACGCCTCGTAGGCGGGACCGTGTTAAAGACATTCACCCTGCCCAAGGGGCGCAAGGTAGGTTTTGTCTATTGGCTCTTCACCGACCCTGAGGCGCGGGGTTTGGGCGCGGGACAGGGATTGATTGAAGGCGCGCTGGATTTCTTCACCGCGCAGGGATGTGATGAGGTTTCTGCATGTGTGGAGGGTTTCAATACAAGCTCCAGCAAAGTCTTTGCCACGCGCGGCTTTACGATTCTTTCCATGGGTGAACAACTGCGGCGCTATGGCTTGAATTTCATTCCCTACTGGTGGCATTCATTCCATTTCATGGATGTGGGGCATTTCCTGTGGGTCAAACCCGGCGCAGAAAAACCTGATAGCCCTGCACTGCAATGGTTCGGCACCTGGCTCATCAATGTGTTGTTGCTGTGGTTATCTGTCTGGCGCTCGGGGGGATGGGGGCGCAGTGATCTGTGGACCATCCCTGCAGCGTTTCTGCTGTTGTTCGGATTGCGTTCGCTGGCGATGTGGGGCGCCGCCCGCTTGCAGGGACTGGCAGTGCGATTCCGCGCCTGGGAATCCAGTATGACTTTGGTGGCGGCAATTGCATTGCTTTTCGGGGGCTTCTTCCCCTTTCCGGGCAGTTTTTATCCTGTGGAGGAGCGCTGGCGCTACCGCGAACTCTTGCCCAAAATCGGACCGATGGCGTTGGCAGGCACACTGGTGTCGTTGTTGCTTGCCTGGGGGAGTTGGGCGGCGCTGCATTGGAATATCGCACCCGGGCTTAGCTCACCGTTATCTGTCTTGTTAGCGCTCAGCCGTATGCTGGCGGTGCTGGAAACGGTTGTGGCTTTCTTCCCCTTGATCAGTTTCAACGGGCGGCGGATTTGGGATTGGAACCGCCTCATCTGGGGAGTAGTAAGTCTGGCGGCGGTGGCGCTCATCCTGGTGCGATAAAGGAATCCGCCAAAGGATATTGGTGGGTGCTTTTCCGTTTCCGGGTTTTCCGCGGTGCAGCCAAATTGGACCGTGAAAAACGCAAGCAGTGGAATCAACTTTGATGTTTTAATCGCGATTTTGAGGAGTGAACCATGGCTCTAGTCGAAGTGAAAAATCTGGTGAAGCGTTATACACCATCCGGACCGAATGCAGTAGACGCGGTCTCGTTCGAGATTCACGAAGGCGAAGTGTTCAGCCTGTTGGGTCCTAACGGTGCGGGAAAGACAACCGCGATCTCCATGATCAGTACATTGCTTAAGCCCACTTCCGGCAACGTTTTTGTGGATGGGCACGATGTGCAGCGCGAGCCCATGGCGGTGCGCGAGGTCATCGGGGTTGCGCCACAGGATTTGGCGCTCTATCATGACCTTTCCGCCGAAGAGAATCTGCGGTTTTGGGGTGAGATGCGCGGCTTGGGTGGTGCGGAGCTCAAGCGCGAGATTGATGAGAAACTGGCATTGATGGATTTGACCGATCGAGCGAAGTCACGCGTGAAGACTTTCTCCGGCGGCATGAAGCGGCGCCTCAACCTTGCTGTGGGGTTGTTGGGCAACCCTCGACTGATCATGCTGGATGAACCGACGGTCGCGATTGACCCACAAAGCCGGCGCTATATTCTGGATTACGTAAAGCGCATGAATGCCGATGGCGCTACCGTGCTCTATACCACGCACTACATGGAAGAGGCGCAGGAATTGAGCCATCGCATCGGGATTATGGATCACGGCAAACTGATTGCGCTTGGGACCCTGGATGAACTCACGCAGCAGGTGGGAGAGCACGAGACGCTCATCCTCAAGCTGCATCAAGAGGGTGGCGGTGCGACCCTGGCAGAGGCGCTGACCGTCTGTGAGGATGTCCTTCAGGCGAGCGCCAGCAACGGTGAGGTGACGCTCAATGTGCACTCGGCGCAGGGGGCGCTGCCGCTGGCGCTGGGAAAAGCGACCGAGCTAGGGCTGAGCATCCGCACTGTGGATATCCGTGAACCTAATCTGGAAACGGTGTTCTTACATCTTACCGGGCGAGCGCTGCGGGATTGATGAAAGTTGTTCTTGGGAGGTGGGCGCAGTCTTCGCTCTCAAGAACCGTCATTTACGGTGAGGTGGGCATAGGAGCCTGGTTGCTATGAAAAAACTATGGATACTCGCATTGAAGGAAGTGCGACTGGCGTTTCGCGATGTGGGAATGCTGGTAACGATGTTGGCGACGCCATTGCTGCTGACGTTGGCGATTGGCGCGGCATTTGGGGGCGGCGGCGGTGGCAATATCTCTGACGTGCCGGTCTTGCTGCTCAATCGAGATCACGGCACGCTCTCGCAGACATTGGTGGATGTATTTGATTCTGATGAAGTCAAAGGGCTGATTGCCTTGGAAAAGGTCAGCGATGAAGCTGCCGCGCGGTCGCGCGTAGAGCGGGATGAAGTCGCTGCATTGGTCATCATTCCGGAAGATTTCAGCGAGCGTGTTTTCCCACAGGGAGCGCAGGTACAAGCGACCCTTGGGCTTGACCTGACGGCGATGGATGAAGCGGGGTATCAAGCCCTGACCGACGAGCAAAAAATGGAAATCGGGCGTGTTTTCATGCTTTCAGAAGCGCAAAATACCCCCGCCCCTGTGACCATTGAGCTCTACGCCAGTCCTGATTGGCGCATCAGCACCGCTATCGTCAAGAGCGTGGTCACACAGGGCATCGAGATTATGAATATCCAGACCCAGGGAATGCTGGCGATTATGACGCGCCTGGTGACGGCGCAGCTGGCGAGCGGCGCGAATGCGGAGTCGTTGCTGTCTGCTGGCGCCTTTGATGCCGCGCCTATAGGGACTCCGCAGACGAGCGCTTTGCCGGTGCGTTTGACCGTCAGCACACCTGGAGGGCGTAGCTTCAACTGGCTTGATTATTCTTCTGCCAGCCTTGCGATTATCTTTCTGATGTTTGCTGTCACGTCAGGCGGGCGCACGTTGCTGGCGGAGCGCGAATGGGGCACGTTGCCGCGGCTCTTGATAACACCTACGGCGCCCCTGGCTGTATTGGTGGGGAAGATGGCAGGCATCGTGTTGACCGGGTTGCTGCAAGTCACGGTCCTTTGGGGTGCGACCAGTCTGCTCGGCGCGTATTGGGGCAATCCGCTGCTGGTGCCACTGGCTTTGGTCGTGCTGGTGATATGCGCTACCGGGGTAGGAGCGCTCGTCTCCGCGTGGGCACAGAGTGCGGGACAGGCGG
>JAKJAC010000048.1:0-360 GCA_022707705.1 Chloroflexota bacterium | reverse complement strand
CCGCCGTCACCCTGGTTGGTTCGGCGATTTCCGGAAGCTTTTTCCCGCGTATGAACCTACCCGCGTGGGTTCAGCAGCTCAGCCTGATTACGCCGCAAGCCTGGGGGATTGAAATCTTCTCTGAATTGCAGAGCGGCGGAGGTCTGGGCGACTTGCTGCCTTTGTTTGGGGGCGCCCTGCTGCTTACGGCAGCCTATTATGTGCTGGCGTTGGTAGGGTTCAGACGGCAATTCAGATAGGTCGTCAAGCGTCATGCTTTTGAGCATTTTGACTCCTGATGAGGCTTTGTTGGAGGAATGGAATGCAGCGTCTACGTGCCATGATTCGAAATGAATTTCTGTTGGAGTTCGCTTCTCCGAT
>JAKJAC010000047.1 GCA_022707705.1 Chloroflexota bacterium | reverse complement strand
GCTAGCATGTCCGCCACCGAGATTGACGTCCCAATCCGCCAGAGCCGCATCCGCTCTGCCCTCGCCGCCATCTTTCGTCTCCCGCCGCGGCGCACCATCCTACGCGCTTTCGGAATCATCCTGGGGCAAAATGTCATCTATCTGGCGCTGTTCCTTATCAAACTCATTGCAGGCAGCATTGCAGAAGGCATTGCGCTCAGCTCCGGCAGTGACCAGGTTTTGCTGGTATTCTGGGAAATCGCCAAATTCATGATGTATACCCTTTCCGTAGCGGTAGCGATGCAGCTATTCGCGGAAGCCGAGCTGGTGGACCTGGGGCTAAAGTGGGATCGCCGGGCGCTGCTCGATATTCTCGCGGGTTTCGCCATCTCCTGCCTGCTCGTGGGTAGCTACTTCCTCATCAAATTGGTAACGGGCCAGATCCAAATCACCGGGGTGGCATGGCAGCTAGCGCCGCCGGGCTTCGTCATCGGCAACCTGGTCATCACCTTCCTCATCTTCGCCTTCTTGGGTTGGAGCGAGGAGCTGCTCTCGCGAGGCTTCCACCTGCAAATCCTCTCCCAGGGGCTGAACCCCTTCTGGGGTGTCGTACTCTCCTCCGCTATCTTCGTCTACCTGCACCGCTTCAACACGGGTTTCGGTGTTTCCTACATCATCTTCCTCTTCGCCGCAGGCTTATTCTTTGCCTATGCCTATCGCAAGACCGGGCAGCTCTGGCTTTCCATGGGCCTGCACGCCGGATGGGACTACTTCATCGTCGTCGTCTTCATCGGCGAGCCTATCGAGGACCTCCGGCTCTTTCGCCTGCTGGAACTCCGGGAATTCGCCTATTCACCCTGGTTCAACCAGGTGGTGATCCTGCTGCTGTTGTTGCTGGGCGCCACCCTCATCCGCGCCTACGCCCGCCGGCGCTCCCCCTCTCCCACTCTCCCCCCCACCCTCTCGCCTTAACTCAAGGAGGAAACTAACATGAACCAATGGCAGCGGCGAACGCTCATCGTTCTGGGTTTGCTGCTGGCGAGCTGCACCCGCACGGTCACGATCACCGAATATCCAGCGCTCGACTGGAGCGCCAACGTGCAGCAGCTGCGGGATTCGGGCTGCGAGGGGCAGGTGCCCGCAACGTGCAGCGAGCTCCTCGCTCTGGGCTGCGATGAGGCGCACGGACCCGCATTCTACCTCGGCGGGTTGCAGCCCCCGGTTCCCATCATCGAATGCATCCACGCCGGCGATGAGGCGCCCGACCCCGTCTATTTCAGGCAGCCCAACGGCATGGATACGCGCTACCGCACCTTCGTCGTCTACCAGGACGGGACCTACCGCTACCTCATCCAGAAATCCGATTTCCAGGCGCTCTACGCGCCGGTCGAATCGCCGGAGGAAGCGCTGAGCTTCGCCATGGCGCTCACGGGATTTGGGGCGCGCTTCGACCTGGACCCCGACGCGGATGTCGAATACCTGGTGGATGCCATCGCCGAAACGCACGTGGAGACGACCGCCGAGGGCTACCTGGTCCAGCTGTTCGACCACGCGCACCAAATGGGCTGTGATGAGCACGCCTTCTATGCCGTGCAGGTCCTGGTCACGCCGGAGGGGCAGGTGCGGGAAGTTGGACGCCAGGAGCTCTACCGCAGCTATGCCTGCTTCGATTTCGAAGCCCTTCGTCTTGAAGGCTTGGCGCTGGTGGATTGAGCTTCCACCGCCCGATTAGCCATTGCTTTTCATTCACCGGAGGAACCCAAAGATGAACGCGAACGAGCACCCCGAACTATCGCCCGAGCAGCGCGCCGCGCTCCTCGACGCCTTGCGCGCCCGCTTCGAGAAGCACCCCGAGCGCCATCCCGGCAGCGCCTGGACGCAGGTGCAGGCGCGCCTGGAAGCGCACCCCGAGCGCCTCTGGTCGCTGAACGAGCTGGAGCGCACCGGCGGCGAACCGGATGTGGTGGAGGTGGACGCCGAGACCGGCGCGCTCACCTTCACCGATTGCGCCGCGGAAAGCCCGCAGGGGCGCAGGGGCTTCTGCTACGACCGGGAAGCGCGGCTCTCCCGCAAAAAAGACGCGCCGGAGACCTCCGCGCTGGAGCTGGCATCCGCCATGGGCGTGGAATTGCTCACCGTAGACGCCTACCGCGCCCTGCAACAGCTGGGAGCGTTCGACACCAAGACCTCCAGCTGGCTCCAGACGCCGCCGGAAATCCGCGCCCTCGGCGGCGCCCTCTTCGGCGACCGGCGCTACAACACCGTCTTCATCTACCACAACGGCGCGGAATCGTATTACAGCGTGAGGGGGTTTCGGGGAACGCTGCGAATCTGAATCGGATTGGGGATTTCTGGATTGCGGATTTCCGATTGCGGATTGCGGATTGGGGATTGCGGCGCTGAGGGGCTGGGGCGTTGGGTACAACGTACAGCCTACAGCGCTTGGGGGATTGAGGAGTGGCTTCATCACGTTCCCCAACATTCGTGCAATTCGTGAAATTCGTGGCAAAACTCTCCCTCTGCCATCTGCGTTCATCTGCGCCCAAATCCTCCCCGCCGCACTCAGCCGATGAAAAAAAAACTACAGCGGCAAAACTAACTAGACGGGAGGTTAAACGAGGATAAAATAGCGGAAAAAGTGAAGGGGGGGGATAGACGATGCCGCGGAGAACACAACGCCCAGAAGCCAAGCGCACCGAAGTCTTGGAATGTAATCAGCGTCACTGTTCATATTGTGGGGAGCTGATGTGGCATGCGTATGACAATCACCACACGGTGACGGGGCTTGAGGAAGTGGTGCACTTGCAGTTGCAGGTGCGGTGGTGTGTCAATCCAGAGTGTGAGCACTATCAGGTACCGTATCGTCCGGAGGAAGAAGGGCGCTGGGCACTCCCGCACCACGAATTTGGGTTGGATGTGATCGCCCAGATTGGGGCCTGGCGGTACCAAGAACATCGCACGGTATCCGAGATGCATGAGCGCCTCCAGCGGCAGGGTGTGGTCATTAGCCCCCGCAGTGTGATTAACCAACTGGAGCGGTATGACGAACTGGTGACGCTTTCGCTGCGCCAGAGTGCACAACTACAACAACGGCTCACGGAGCAAAAGCACGTGATTCTCGCCATAGATGGGTTGCAGCCGGATGTTGGGCACGAAGTATTGTGGGTCATCCGGGACTGTTTATCCGGCGAGATCCTGTTAGCCCGGGCCTTGCTGTCTGCGGCGCAGGACGATTTGGCGGCGCTGTTGCAGGAGGTTGTTACGGTATTGCCGGTGCCGGTAGTTGGCGTAGTGAGTGACGGGCAACAGTCGATCCGCAAGGCGGTAGCCAAAGCGTTGCCCGGCGTAGCGCACGGCTTGTGTCATTTTCACTATTTGCGGGAAGCGGTGCGGCCGCTCTATGAAGCCGATCGGCATGCGAAAAAAGAACTCAAGAAACGGGTACGTGGCATTCGCACGCTTGAACGACAAGTGGAAGAGCGTGAAGATCTTGCCAGTGTGGCTACCCAGGGTTACTGCCAAGCCGTACGCAGTGCGTTGACTGACGATGGTCGGGCACCTTTGGACGCGGCGGGATTGCGCCTGCGGGAGCGGCTTACTCAGATCGGCGCGAGTCTGGAACGGGCCGAGAAAAAAAGGGGCTCCCAGTAGAACTCCAGAAGCTGAAAACGATTCTGGAGCACAGTCTGGCAGAAACGGCGTCTTTGTGGGCAGAGATCCAGATCATGTATCAGTGGGTACACCGTGCCGCGCAGATTCTCGACAATGCCGCGGGTGAAACTGGCCCACAAGTACGCCGACACTATCAAGGCCTGCTCGGTGCCATGCAACGCTGGCGGGCGCAAGCTGGTGCGCTAGAGCCTGCGGTGCAACACTTTATTAAGGTGACGCGAAGTTACTGGCCCGGCTTGTTTCATTGTTACATGATTGAAGGACTGCCTCGTACTAACAATGACCTGGAGCATGTTTTCGGCACGCACCGCTATCATGAACGCCGCACGACGGGACGCAAAACCGGTTCTCCAACCTTAGTGGTGCGCGGTGCGGCGCGTCTGGTAGCCGCGGCTGTCACGCAAGCACGTTCCTTCTCGGCTGCCGACTTAGCGACAGTGAAAGTCGCGGACTGGAGCGCGCTGCGCAAGGAACTAGATAGACGTCGACACAACCGGGTGCTCCAACGCCGTTTTCGCCGTAACCCCGAATTGTACCTAGTGGGGCTTGAGGAACTGCTCTCTAGTTAATTTTGCTACTGTAGTTTTTTTCTACAGTGGCAAAACAAACTAGAGATATAGAAACCACGGAACACGCGGTTGAGTACAACCGACGGAAAACACGGAAAGGAAAAAAAGCAGCAAAACAGACCAGAGATCATCTGCTTGCCCTGAGTCTAGAGCCAGAACGACAAAATCGCTGCAATAATCAGGCTATTTGGCCTCTCGCAAGTCGCGTCTAGCGCCTGTCTAGCCAAGATTGCTATTGTAGTTTTTTTGCGAGTGCGAGAGCCTATGGCCACTCTCGGCTCGTCCAAACGTTGGGTTTCTTGATGGTGACGCGCGCCTGTCTCTGGGCGCGGCACACTTGAGGACTTGTACCATGGAAACGGGAGGTGTTCTATGTTGTACTTAAGCCAGTTGCAGGGAAAGCAGGTTTGGGATGCCTGGAGCCAGCCGATCGGCAAGTGTTATGATGTGCTGGTTGGAAACCTCGATCAATCTTTCCCTACGGTACGCGCCATTGCCACGAAAGCCGCCGATGGGGCGGAGCGGTTGATTCCTGCCTCGCAGGTGAGTGGATTGTTCCCTAGTATCATTCTCAAGGTGCCCACCGAAGAGGTCGTGCCGTACATCCCCAAAGGGGATGAGCTCCATCTAGCCAGCCGCGTCCTGGATCGCCAGGTTGTGGACATTGATGGGCGGCGGGTGGTGCGGGTCAATGACGTGCAGCTGGCCCGGCTGCGCGATCAATTCTGTGTGACGGGCGTGGACGTGGGCGGGCAGGGTCTATTGCGGCGCCTGGGATTGGAGGGGGTGGCGCAGGGGGTTGCGTCACGGTTCAAACGCCCGTTGCCGGCGCAGGTGATTCCGTGGGAGGATGTGGCGCCGTTGCAGGCGGATGATGATCCGTTGCGCCTGCGCATCTCGCGTGACAAGATCAGCCACCTGCCCGGCGCGGATATCGCGGCGATTTTGAACGACCTGGACCACCGGACCGGCGAGGCTCTGGTCAAGGGGCTGGATAATGAGATCCTGGCAGATATGCTGGAGGAAAGCCCGGCGGAAGTGCAGGTGAACATCCTCTCGCAACTGTCTCCGGAGCGGGCAGCCGATGTGTTGGAGGAAATGGGCCCGGACGAGGCGGCGGACCTGTTGGCGGACTTGCCGACGCAGACGACTGAACGCTTGTTGGACCTGATGGAGGATGCAGATGCTGAGGATGTGCGGGCGTTATTGGCCTACCCGGAGGATTCCGCAGGCGGCATCATGACGACGGAATTTGCTTATGCGCCATGTGAGATGACTGTAGGTGAGACGCTGGCTTACCTGCGCCAATCGGAGGACGCCCGGGATGATGAGGTGATGTACTACGTCTATTTGTTGGATAAGGCGGATGTATTGCACGGGGTGGTCAGTTTGCGCGATTTGGTGATGGCGCCACCTGATGCTGCGACGGATTCCCTGATCGAACTTGACCCGGTTACAGTCACGCCGCTGACCTCGCAGCGCGATGTAGCGTATCTGGTTGCCAAATACAACGTGCTGGCGCTGCCGGTAGTGGAGGAGGAGAGCGGGGTGATGTTGGGCATTGTGACGGTGGATGATGCTCTGGATGCGGTCTTGCCAACGGCTTGGAAGAAGCGGTTGCCGCGGTTTTTCTAACCCTATTTCACCTGAGGAGATGTGGAGATGAGACGATACCAAGCTCAGTTGAAGCTCGCTTTTTCCCGCCTGGGTCTCATGCTTGCGGTTCTGGGACCGGGATTGATCACCGCCAGCGCCGACAATGACGCCCCTGGTATTGCTACTTATTCGATGGCGGGTTCGACGTATGGGTATCGCTTTTTGTGGCTGTTGTTGCTGATCACCGTGGGTGAGGTCGTGGTTCAGGAGACCGCGGCGCGCATGGGTGCGGTCACGGGAAAGGGCACCGCCGACCTCATCCGCGAGCGCTTTGGCGTGAAAATGACGGCATTTGCGATGGTCTGTCTGTTGCTGGCTAATGTGGGCACCACCGTAGCGCAGTTCGCCGGTGTTGCTGCCGCCACCGAGCTCTTCGGCATTAGCCGGTACATCACGGTGCCATTGGCGGCGCTGCTGGTGGGCGTTGTCGTTTTGCGTGGCACCTATGAGCGCGTTGAAAAGGTGCTGCTCGTGCTGTGTCTCTCGGCGCTGAGTTATGTCATTTCGGCGTTTATGATTAAGCCGCCCTGGGGCGAGATCTTGCGCCAGGCAGTGATTCCTACGGTGCAGTGGGATACCGGCTTCATCCTGGCGGTGTTGGCGACCATCGGTACCACCATCACACCCTGGGGTATTGTCTACATTCAGGCATCCGTGGCTGACAAGGGAGTCAGTCTCGAGAAATACCATCTCACCCGGCTCGATGTGATGGTGGGCTCCGTTTGGGGTAATATCGTCTCAGCCTTCATCATTATCTGTACCGCGGCGACGCTGTATGTGGTCGGCATTTCCGTGGAAACGGCAGAGCAGGCAGCGCTGGCGCTGGCGCCGCTGGCGGGCGCCTGGGCGCGGTTTTTGTTCGCCATTGGCTTGCTCGGCGCCTCGTTGCTCGCGGCTTCGGTCTTGCCCCTTTCAACGACCTACGCTATTTGCGAGGCTTTTGGTTGGGAGCGTGGTCTGGACCACCAGCCGCGCGATGCCCGCATTTTTTACGGATTGTACATCGGTATTATCGCTTTGAGTGTGTTGACGGTGTTGATTCCGGGCATCCCCCTCTTCCCGCTCATGTGGCTTTCGCAATCTATGAACGCGATTCTGCTCCCGGTGCTGCTGCTGATGGTGCTCAAGCTGGTGAATGACCGGCGGATTATGGGTGACTGGGTCAACAGCCGCTTCCAGAACGCTTTTTCGTGGGCGTTAGCCATCTTCATCGGCATCATTACGCTCGTGCTCTTTGCCTCGCCGTTGCTGGGCGCGTGAACGTGTGAATGCGGCCACGACCCCCGCAGCGGCGGCAGCATCGAAGGCTTGCCCGCTGGTGACGGCGGTGGTGGGATGCAAGGGCGCGGCATCGAGCACGAGTACCCGCGTCTGGACTTGCATCATGGCGGGGTGTTCGGGATCGGTGTTTTCGTTGTGGGCTGTGATATCGAAGCTGGCGGCATCGGGGGCGCTATCTGCTAGACAGCAGTGCAATTTGAGCGCGCTGCCGTCCCCGTGGCAAGGATCTCGACTTCCCAGACGACGAGGAATTCGTAGCGCTGGGTGTTGAATGCCAGGGCGGGCAGGGTTTCGCTGACGAGCGTGTCATCGTAGATGAGGAAACGCCCACCGATGGGGCTACCGGCGGAGGCGCCGAGGGCGGCGGGCACCAGGATAAGCAGCAGCATGGATAACGCGTTCTGACGTTCTGACCTTAGGCTTGCTTTTCAGGTTTTCTGTGCTACACTGAAAATCACAAGCGATGAGGCTCGCTTGAAAAAACTGCCGGACTGACCGGATGATAGCCTCTACCCATATGGAATGCGGTAGAGGCTTTTTTGTTGCTATGAACGGGTTTCTCAATTCAGCGCAGGCACGATCACTACACATCACGCTGCAGATGTTGGAAGAACGACTGCGACGCGCCGATGCCTGGTTAGCAGGTACAGAAGAAAGCGGTCTGGTTTACCATCGAACTTTAGCCTTACCACCGGAAAATCGCGCTGCAGCCCGCATCGCCATTTCCGAAGCGCTCGAAACTCTCTCTTCCCTGGCGGAAACCTTTGCTGTGGGGTGCAAGGAAGAGGACCTGGTCAACCACATCCGCGCAGATATGAGCGCCAGCTGGACTGATTTGTGCGACACACGCTCAGAAAAACTCCAGCGCTATGGTGAGGTGCATCCGGCGCTCGCCGAGCTGCTGGATCCGGATATCGAACGTTTGGCGGCGTTGGCGCTGCGGATTGCTGCTCTCATGAACGCAGACACAAAGTAGCGCCATAGTCGTTGTAAATGTGGGAACGGTTTCAATCTTTTAGCGGAGGTGCAACGATGTCAATGATTCAGGAAATTTGGGCTCGCGAGATTCTCGATTCGCGCGGCAATCCCACCGTGGAGGTGGAAGTGTGGTTGGAAGACGGTGCGCACGGTCGCGCCGCTGTGCCCTCGGGCGCGTCTACTGGCGTGCATGAGGCGCTGGAACTGCGTGACACGGAGCTGCCGCGTTACAATGGCAAAGGCGTCTTGCAGGCAGTGGCACACGTCAACGAGGACCTGGGTCCAGAGCTGTTGGAGATGGATGCGCTCGATCAGGCTGGCATTGATATGGCCATGCTGGCGCTTGACGGCACCCCCAACAAGAGCCGCTTCGGCGCCAATGCCATCCTGGGAATCAGCCTGGCTGTCGCTCGCGCAGCTGCGGATTCGGTAGAGCTGCCGCTGTATCGCTATCTGGGCGGGGTCACGGCGCGCACTCTGCCGGTGCCCATGTTCAACATTCTCAATGGCGGCGTCCATGCCAACTGGCAGGGTACCGACTTACAGGAATTCATGATCGCTCCCGTAGGAGCACCCAGCTTCCGCGAAGCTTTGCGTTGGGGGGCCGAGACTTATCATGCCCTCAAGGGTGTGCTCAAGGCTAAGGGCTACACTACTGGGGTCGGCGATGAAGGGGGCTTCGCGCCCGCGCTCAAAGCCAACGTCGAAGCCATTGAACTAATCTTGCAAGCCATCGAGAAAGCAGGCTATCAACCCGGCGCGCAGATCGCCATTGCCCTCGACCCAGCATCCAGTGGCTTCTATGAAGAGGGTCTCTATAACCTCCGTACAGAAGGGCGCAAGGTCTCTGCCGCCAAGATGGTGAAGATGTATGCCGAATGGGTCGAGCAGTTCCCTATCGTCGTCCTGGAGGATGGTCTGGCTGAGGATGATTGGGAAGGCTGGAAACTGCTGAATCAGATGATTGGAGATAAGATCGAACTGGTGGGCGATGACCTCTTCGTCACAAATGTGACGCGCATCGCGCGTGGCATCGAAGAGAATGTCGCGAATGCGGTGCTCATCAAACTCAATCAAATCGGCACTCTGACTGAGACCATCGCGGCAATCGAGATGGCGCGCAAAGCCGGTTGGGGCGCGATGGTTTCGCATCGCAGCGGCGAGACGGTAGATAGCTTCATCGCCGATTTCACCGTAGCCCTCAGCACCGGACATCTCAAGACCGGCGCCCCCTGCCGCGGTGAGCGCGTGGAGAAGTACAATCAGTTGATGCGTATCGAGGAAGACCTGGGCGACACTGCTTTGTATGCGGGACGCAAAGCGTTCGTGCACTAAGCGGGACCTTTCGGGGGAGCGCCACAGCTGCGCTCCCCCGGCTGAGTTAGAGGAGACACAATGAGCAATCTATGGCATGAATTGACACCGGGTCCTGGAACAGGGTTGGATGTCATCTATGTGGTGGTAGAAATCTCCAAAGGCTCACGCAACAAGTTTGTCTACGATTTACGGGGTGGCTTTATCAAGTTGGACCGCGTATTGCACTCCTCGCTACACTACCCCGGCGACTATGGCTTCATCCCACGCACGCTCTACGATGATGGCGATCCGATGGACGTGCTGGTGATGACCAACGAACCAACGGCGCCCGGTTGCATCATCGAGGCGCGACCATTGGGGATTTTCCGTTTGCTGGACCGTGGCAAGCATGACGATAAGGTACTCGCAGTGCCGGCTACCGATCCACTCTTCAATGCCTATCAGGAATTGACCGACGTGCCCCCACACTTTCTGGCGGAGATGGCGCACTTCTTCACAGTGTACAAGGACCTGCAGCAGCAACAAGTCATTCCCGGTGAATGGGAGGGACGCGCAGCGGTACAGACTGATATTGAACGCGCGTGCGGTTTGTATGGACAATACCGGCGCACGACCCGCTGAAATGTGAGCATGCAGCAGCGGGGATGGGATTGCACTTGCCGGTGCAGAATTGAACCAGTATGCGTGAAACTCCATATCGGGTGAATCTGGAAGAGCTGCCCGCCGATTGGCAGCGGGCAGCGCAGCAAGCCCTGCCTGCTGGCATGCTCCCCCATACTCTGGTGATGATCCCCCAGCATACGCAGTCGTTACAGAAGCGGCGGCGTTTTGTCCCCCCTCAAGCGCTAGGTTTTACGGAGACCGGCGTGCTACAGGTGCAGTCTGCTCCGGAAACCAGCGCACCCCCTGAGGCATTCTACATCAACAGTGCAGATATCGTGATGCTCCGACACAGCTTGATTCTGCTCTACGGCTGCCTGGAACTGCAAGGGAGCATGAACGGTGTTCCCGTGCGCATGGTGGTGGAATACAATACCGTTGGCGAGCTGTTGCTCCACGCAGCCCTGCAGCAGGTATTGCGTCAAGCCTATGGCCCTGCGGCAGGCAATACAGCGCCCAAATTCGCGGCAGAAACCGCTTCGCAGCTGCAAGCATTGGAAGCGCAATCGTTCAAATTTCGGAACGGCCTCAGCCTGTACGCATTGTTGCCCGAAGAGCGACTGTTGGGGTTTGTCTGGCAACCCCGCCTCATGCGGCCAGTATTGCGCATCTTCCGGCGCGCCTTTGCCCCTGCCGCTTTGCTGGCAGTCACACCTCAAGCGGTAATTGCCATTGAAGAAGAGCGTATCAAGGGTGCAGCGTATGGGTGGCTGATTACTTTCTGCCCACGGCGCCGGATTTTGGCTATCGATACGCAACCGCTGCACACGGCACAGCACGTCACGGTGCACATGGCTGGTGCGGGTCTGGCGTTATCTCACACGGTGGCTCTAGATCAGGCGCGTGCGGCAGCCTGGGGGGCATTGTGGAACAGCTGTAATGAGGAAATTCGCGCGGAGGTCAATGCATGACGCTGTTAGTGCTAGTTCGGCATGGGCAAACCGCCTGGAATCGCCAAGAGCGCTTTCGAGGACAGGCGGATATTCCTTTGGATGAAGCCGGTTTGGCGCAGGCAGAACGCGCCGGGCGCCATATCGCTGCCCTGTGGCAACCGGCAGCAATCTACGCCAGCCCCTTGAGTCGCGCGCACCAGACCGCAGCTGCAATTGCGCAGCACTTCGAACTGCACGTGCAACCGCATCCGGGTCTATTGGATATCCACTACGGGGATTGGCAAGGGCTGACCCCGACAGAGGTTGCTGCACGTTGGCTCTTCGAGTTCAGGCAATGGCAGGATGCACCCGCGACAATGCGCATTCCTGGCGGTGAGTCGCTGGAGGTGCTGCGCGAGCGGGGTATGGAGGCGGTACGTGAGTTAGTCGCGCGCCATACCGGCGAGACGATTATCTTGGTCGGGCATACGGTGATCAACCGGGTTTTGTTGTTGAGCATGATGGGCGTAGGGCTGGAGGCTTTCTGGCGCTTGCGCCAGGACCCCTGCGCAATCAATGTGATTGAAGCCGATGCGGGGCAGTTTGTGCTCTGCCTGGTCAATCAAACGCTACATCTGCGTGACTGATTCGCCGGGGTATGTGCAACCAGAAATAGAGAATGAAGGCTCAGCGCTTAAACGTTGAGTTTTAGGGCATAGGGTGATGGCATTTCAAAGCATATTATTCGAAAAGGTTCCGACGGCGACCGTTCGCGAGACACAGCGGATGCCGGACTGCTTTACGGACCTCAATCTTGATCAAGTCGTTGCAGCGCTGACTGCCGGCAGACAGGAATACAATCTGGCGCCGCTTTTCTACACACCACTGCATGACGCCGAAACCGTCAAGTACCGCCAGGCGATTGCACAAGACCTGGAAGCGACCGATTTGACTGTGGGCTTGAATGCCTTTGCCCAGCGCATGCGTGAGATGCGGCGCTATCTTACCTTTCTGGAGAATTTGTCGTTCAAATACCATCGCGAAGGCTGGTTTCTGGAAGCTGTGAGCGTTTACTGTGAAGCTGCGACCGGTTTGCTGCAGGACCTGCAAGCGGTGGCGGTCACATCGCGCGGCTTTCTGGCATTGCGCGATTTCCTGGTGGCCTACACGACCTCAGAGGCTTTCAAGCAGCTCCTTGCTGAGACCACAGACTTGAAATCTCGACTATCCAGCGTGCACTACAGTATCCTTATCAAAGGTGACTGCGTCCGAGTGCGACACTACGATGCTGAGTGTGATTACAGTCAAGAGGTCGAGCATACCTTCGAGCGGTTCAGGCGCGGCGCAGTGAAAGATTACTCGGCGCGGCTCTCAACGGGGGGTGGCTTGAATTACGTCGAAGCTGCCATCCTCGAAGCCGTGGCTAAACTCAACCCGGAGCTCTTCGCGGATCTCATCGCCTATTGTGAACGCCACCGCGATTATCTCAATGCAATTCTGCAGAGCTTCGACCGGGAGATACAGTTCTACCTGGCATATCTGGATACCATTGCCAGGCTCAAGCAGGCGGGGTTGCCCTTTTGCTATCCCCACGTGTCGCCAGAGGTCAAGGAAATCTCTGTGCGCGATGGCTTTGATCTGGCGCTAGCCCGTAAGTTAGTTGCGCAGCGAGAGACAGTGGTGAGCAATGATATCCTCTTGCAAGGCGAAGAACGGATTATCATTATCACGGGTCCCAATCAGGGCGGCAAAACGACCTTCGCCCGCACCTTCGGGCAGCTGCTCTATCTGGGGAGCCTGGGATTGCCAATCCCCGGCAGAAAGGCGCGGTTATTTCTGCCGGATCACATTTTCACGCACTTCGAGCGCGAAGAGAATATTCAGAACTTGCGGGGCAAACTCCAAGATGACCTGGTCCGCATTCGTAGCATTCTCGATCGGGCTACGGGGAACACAGTTATCGTGATGAACGAGGTCTTTGCTTCGACGATGCTCAACGACGCCGTTTTCTTGAGCAAGGAAATCATGGAACGCATCATCGCCCTGGATTTGCTGTGTGTGTTTGTCACCTTCATTGATGAGCTGGCGACGCTGGGACCCACCACGGTCAGTATGGTCAGCACAGTCGCGTCCGATAACCCTGCCGTGCGCACCTTCAAGATTGTGCGCAAACCGGCAGATGGATTGGCGTACGCGATGTCCATCGTCCGCAAACACCAGTTGACCTATGATTGCTTGAAGGAGCGTCTGGCAGCATGAAAGTGGCATTGATGTTCCAGGACCGGGATTATGAATTGCCGCGCAAGCTTCCGCCGAATGCAGATGCGCTCATACAAGATTTGGAGTTGCAAACGCTGTTCAAGGCGATGACGCGCGGCGACCGGTTCCTGGATGAGGTGCTGCCACAGATGTTCCTCACGAGCCTGCATGACCCTGATGCTATCCGCTATCGTCAGGAAATCCTCAAGGATTGTCTGAAGAATCCTGTCGTTGTCCGCGAAATCTACAATATTGCACTTGAGTCCATCGAATATAAGCGCCGCGAATGGTTGGGAATTTTCAGTTCTTACCCCAGCGGCATCCTGAGTAATGCGGTGCGGATGCTCCAGGTGTTCATACAGCTGCTGCGAAAGTTGCGCGCTATCGCTGACGAACATGCCAGCAAATTCGACTCCCCGGGCTTCCAGGCGTTTTTTGCGCGGATCAAGACAGATTTGGATGAGGCATTCTTCGCTGACGTACAACAGCACCTCAAGACGTTGCGTTTTCGCGACGGCCTGCTGGTAAGCGCGAGGTTGGGACCAGGGAATGAGGGCGCCAGCTATGTGTTGCGGGAACCCATCAACGGGCGCCAATCCAGGCTTATGCAAATTCTGAGCCCCAAGTTACGCGGGCACACTTTCTGTATCAACCCCCGTGATGAACACGGCGCGCGTTTCCTGGGCGAACTGCGGGACCGGGGGATCAATCTGGTGGCGAATGCGGTCGCACAATCTGCCAATCACGTAGATGGTTTCTTGAAAGCCCTGCAGCTAGAGCTGGCGTTGTACATCGGCTGTTTGAACCTGCAAGAGCGCTTATCGGAGCTGGGGCAACCTATTTGCATTCCGGAGGTCGCGGCACTCACCGCACGGCGGCATTGTTTTACCGAGCTCTACGATGTGTGTCTGGCTTTGACGATGGGAAAGTCAGTGGTGGGGAACACAGCAGACATGGATCGCAAGGCTCTCGTTATCGTAACCGGCGCCAACCAGGGCGGCAAATCCACGTTCCTGCGCAGCATAGGATTGGCACAGATGATGCTGCAATGCGGTATGTTCGCGCCCGCGGAAACCTTTGCGGCGAATCTCTGCGCCGGGGTGTTCACACATTATAAGCGGGAAGAAGATGCCACCATGGAGAGCGGCAAGCTGGATGAAGAGCTCGGGCGCATGAGCAAAATTGTAGATTCCATCACGCCCCATGCACTGGTGCTCTTCAACGAGTCTTTTGCGGCGACTAACGAACGGGAAGGCTCTGAGATTGCCTGGCAGATTACGCGGGCATTGGTTGAAGGACACATCAAGGTCTTTTTTGTGACGCACCTCTACCAGTTCGCCCAAAGTTTTCAGGTTCCGGGGCGCGACGACGTGGGCTTTTTGCGGGCAGAACGGCAACCTGATGGGCGACGCACCTTCAGGTTGGTGGAAGGGCAACCGCTGGAGACGAGCTTTGGCGAGGACCTCTACCGTCAGGTATTTGAGCCAACCCCATCAGTCGAAGGGCAGGCTGTCGCCCAGGTCGAGCGCTAAAGCTTCGGTCTGTAGTGAAGGGCGATCGCAGGTGCGCGCCCACGCCAGGGCAGCGCGAGCAGCCTCGCCTCCAAAGCGCGTGAGCGCGCGCAAAGCCGCCAACCGCGCCGGAATGACCGCCTCTGTATCCTCCAAGAGCGCCTGCAATACGGGCACAGCCCGCGCATCTTGCAGCGCCGCCAAGCTCTCCGCCGCTGCGACCAACACTTCATAGGCTTGCGGGCGGCTTTCCACCAATGCCAGTAATGGCGGCACGGCGCGGAGATCGCCCAGTTCAGCCAGCATGCCACAGGCGAGACAAGCCCGAGTGGGTTCGCGGTGTCGCAATGCCGTCGCATAGCGCAGTACCAGGTCGGTCTCGCCGTCGTCGAGCGGTTTCCCGCAGTTGGGGCAGCGTGTGGCAGTTGCGGGCGCGTCGGCCCAGCATGCCGGGCAGTAGCGGCGCGTCATCACAATTCCTCGCCTGCCAACCATGCCACAGCATGCAACCAGGATGCCCGTACCTCAGCGCTAAGCACCTCACCCTGATGGTGATAGTCATGCGATTCCACATAGCTATCGAGCGCAGCAGTCAAGGCCTGCAGACGGTTGATAGATTGATCCAGCAGGCGCACGGCAGCTAGCGAATTATCAGAGCTAACGTATTCCAGAGCCTGCCGGAGGTGGTCCCAACACAAGCCTGTGGAATCCGCATAGGCTTCCCACAGCTCCCCTGCTTCTGCTGCTGCGCGCACCAGGCGCTCCGAATTTCGCGCGACCAGAGTTTCGCCTAACTCGCACACGCGGCAGAGAGAGCGCGGGGTCAGGGCGTGGGGCAACGCAATTCTGGACCGGCGCGGTCGCCATCCCCGAGGTGCGCTGCAATGAGTCCAGGTTTCACGATGCTGATGTAGCGCCTTGAGCATGCGAGTGAGCAAATCCTCGCAGAGAATGGCATTGCCCAGACCATCGCCCCATCGATCCTGTTCCAGCGCCTGCAATTGCCGCGCGTGCTGCGGGCAGAACCCCAGGCTCGCGATGTAGCGCTCGCGCACAAAGGCATCATTGACGAATTCGCTCAGCAGTCGCAGCAGATAGCGCCGCTCGCCGGCGAGGCGTAGGCGGCAGATCGGGCAACCCTCCTCGTGGCAGGCATCATAGAGCGCCAGGTCAATCGCATCCATCAGCGCGTCCCCCGCTGCCCGGAGAGCAACGCCAGAGCCTTGAGCCACGATTCGCCCTCGGTTGCCGTCATTTCTGCCTGAAAGCGATAATCATGCTTGCAGATGAAGTCTTCAAGCGTCTGCAATAACGGCGCCAGAGCCTCCGCCTGCAGCTGTGCTATGAGCGCCGCCTGTTCCGCAGTGGCGGCAGTGTGCATGACCTTGCGAAAGTGCGTCAGACAAAGACCGCCTGCCCTTATCACTCCGCCACTGATTTCGGGGTCAGCGCAATGATCCAGCAGCTCCTCAATGTACGCTTGTTCAGCCGTATCGCGAGCCTTGCAGGCAGGGCAAGGGCGTTCTGGCGCCAGCGCTTCGGCGAGCGCCCGCGCGCCGGCATTGCCGTTGGCCATGCCCAATGCAGCGCGAAGGTCGCTGAACGCCCTCGTTGGAGCCTGCTCCGGCGCAAACGACTCCAGGCGGCGCAGCCATGCCTTGACCACATCGCGGCTGAGGATGGCGACATCCAACCCTGAGCCGTGGCAATCACGCAGTTGCCACCCGTGAAGGTTGCAGAATCCCCGCGACAGTAGCGCCTCCGCGCGGAATTGGGCATCGTTGGCGCCCTCGTAGACCAGGTTTTCGAGAAAACGTATAACAGCCTTCTCCCCCATACGACAGATAGCGCAGCCTGGTTCAGCCAGGGTTTCAAGCAGCGTGTAGTACAGTGCGTGTCGTGCCATGTCTTTCGTTCCTGAAAATCAACAAAAAAGCCTCTACCGCACGGCGGCGCCGTGAGTAGAGGCTATCAGTCGGTGTGACAGCGAGCTTGCGCTCAGCGAGCCTCATCGCTTCATCAGCTCGAATTATACCCCGGAAAAACTAAGAGACAAACATGTTTGGATATGCGGATAATGGTTCTAGCGTTCATACTATTGGACACTAAGGGACCGTAAAAGTATAATTTCCCGTTTATAGACGGGTCTTAACAGCAAAATTCGGGAACTAATAAACTCGCAAACCCTAAATCTCACTGTAAGCCCGTGCGACAATGCTCTACTGCACATCTCGTGAAAGCATCATTCTTAAGGATTTATCAGAATCGTAAGCGATACTCACGACAAAATCCGACTGCGCCGTGTTTACTGAAATCAGGTCACCAGTTGTGCCACTGCATACTACCCCTAACCCCCTCACCACCCCTCCCACGTCGGCACGACCACTGGTGAATCCCACCAGCCCAGCGTCGCCGTCGGCGCAGGTGTCCCCGTCGGCAAGGGCGAGAGGCCCAGTAAAGGCTTCCACCCCGTCTGCTGCGCCGTCCACGCGCCCAGGCCCGCCCACATGCCATAGGCCGCCAGGAGCGCCAAGGCCAACAGGCCCGCCACCCGCGCCACACGCCACATCCGGTCACGCTGCACCTCAGCCTGCATCGTCCACCGCCCCAGCGTCCTCAGCGCCCCAATACGGGATGCCGTAGCGCGCCACCTCCTCCTGATGGCTCGGCGTGCGCGCCGGAACCCGCAACGGGCGCATCAGCATGAAGCGCTGCCCGCGCGCGCCCAGCGGGTGGTTGGCCAGGTGGAACAGGCAGCGCCACGGTTGCAGCGTCGCCAGGTACGACAGCGCGCTCACGTCCCGGAAGCCTTTACTCGAAAGCCCCAGCATCTCCGCTACCACGTTCCGGTCGTCGGGGTGCTTGAGCCGGAACATGGCGATGTTGTTGCAGTTCGACAATACCTGTTTGGGCAGCAGGCTCGCATTCTGCACGCCCACCGAGATCGCGATCCCGTACTTGCGGCAGTCCGGCAGCAGTTTGGTCAACTGCTGCGAATGGGCGCTGGGTTCGCTGTTCTCGCTTGCGCCTTCCGCGCCGCCAAAGAGCTTCTGCATCTCGTCGATGAACAGGTGCAGACCCCGGTGCGGTAAGGTGCCCACTTCGTTGAGATAGGCCGCGGCGTCGTTGGCCAGCACCCACACCTGCTGCCCGATCAGCATGGCCTTCAGCATCTCGGGGATGCCCCAACCCCCGCTGATCACCGTCAGGCCCCACGGCGTGCTCAAGACGTCCACGCTGTTGCCCGCCTCGCCGTCACGCAGGGGCCGGAATTGCGCGTATACTTCCGCCTGCGCGAAGGTCCCCAGCCGCGAGATGATGTTGTCGATCTTTGCCCGCCGGTCGGCGGACTTCTCCTGCGCCAGCCGGTCCCGCAGGTGCGTGAGCAACTCGGCCACGTCCGCCTGCCGCGAGCGGTGCACCCCTAGCGCGTGCCGCTCACCCGGCGACAGCTCCGTGATCGACCGCCCGTCCAGGCGCCGGGGCTGGCGACCCGCTGCCTGCCGCGCGGCGTTCAGCGCCGCCGCCTCGTCTGCCGAGACCAGCGACCACTGCGGGTGCGTCAACACCGCGGGCTCGTTCAGCAGCACCCCACAGTTCAGGTACACTTTCGCTAGCGCCTGCTCCACGTCCTTGATCTGCACGGGCCCCATGCCCGTCGTCCCGCCCCACAGGTCCGGGAGCGCGTGGATGTATTCCGAGGGCTCCACCCGCAACGGTGTCTGCAAGGGGTTGTAGCGGATGGGGTTCGGACTGAACGGCGAGAGGCTGTAACTCGTAGCGACCCCCTCCAGGCCCGGGGCATGCACCAGCCGCGTCCAGCCCGCCCCAAAGTCGAAGACCACCGTGCGCAGGTGCCATTGCCGCGTCGTCTCCAACACCAGTCGCTCGCCAAACGTCGTCTTGCCCGTGCCGGTATCGCCCACAATGGCGAAGGAGTAGAAGCTGTCCCGGTCCAGCAGCACCGGCGCGCTGGTGGGGTCCTCGCCGGTGTAGTTCTCCACGCTGTACTGGTGGCCCAAGAGCACGTCGCCCGGCAGGTCGGGGTAGTAGGCGAAGTCCGGCGGGCGCGTGCCTTCCGTGCTCGCCAGCCCCTCCTCGAAGACCGCGGGGGCCACGAGCGGCGCCAGCTGCAGCAGGGTGTTCGCCGTGGTGTAGCGCCCGCCCGCCAGCACGCCCGCAATGCCCGCCGGAGGATCAAGCCTGCAGGGCGTGAAGGTCGCTACATGCGCCCGCACGTGCTCGCCCTCGGCTTGCGGGAGCAGCACCGTGGTCACCGGGATGACGACCTCTTCCAGGCCGTGGAAGGCCTGAATGGCCAGCGCTTCCGCCGCCCGCGCGCCGGTCTCCGTGCGCGCCAGGATGAAGCTCTCCACCTCGAAGCCGCCTTCCGCCGCCATGGTGTCCGCCAGCCGCGCGATGCGCTGCCACAGGTCCGCCAGGTACACGTGCGCGTGATCCACCCAGCGGGTAGACTCGCCGATCCCGACCCCTGCCGTGAAGCCCGTGCTGATGCTCGTGCCCAACGAAGCGGCAAAGGCGCGCGCGTCGGCAGCCGTGAAACCCATGCCCGCCGAGTACGTGCGGCCCGCACTCACGCCATAGGCGTCGGACTGCGAGGTGGTGTCCGCCCGGCCCCAGGTGTCCGCGCTGGAGCGCGTGACCGCGTGGGAGGTGGTGTGCGCGCTCGAAACGGTGCTGCTCGTGCCCCAGGCCTCGCTGCGGCTCACGCCGTCGGCCATGCCCTGGCTCGTGGTGTGGCTGGTGCCGTCAGCGGTGCCGCGGGTTTCCGCGTGCGAGGTGCCGCTGGAGGCGCCATGGGTCTCGGCGTGGGAGGTGCCGTGGCTTTCGCCCGAGGAGTGCGCGGTGCTCGTACCGAAGGACCAGCCGCTATTGGTTGTGGTCGCCGCGTTGGTGCCGTGCGATTGGCCCCAGTTGGCGCCCGACCCGGCGCTGACGGTTGTGCTCGTGCCGCTGGTGTCGGTGCTGCTGGCACCCATAGTAGTGCTGGACGAATCGGTGGTGCCAGCGCCCCAGCCTTCGCCGTAACTGACGCTGGCATTGGCCCCCAGGCCTGCGCCCACGCCTGCGCCGAGCGTCCCGGGGATGCCCAGGGCGGCGTTGCCGCTGACGTTGCCGCTGACACCCGCGCTCGCGCCGAAGTCGATGGTGTGGTTGCTCGTCATAGCCTGGCCCAGGGTGCTGGAGTTGCTCGCGCCCTCGCTGTGGGCCTCGGTGGTGCCGACCGCGGTGCTGGTGTTCTGGGAGCCGCCCCAGTTGACGCCCTCCGTGGTGCCGCTCGTGGTGCTGGTCCCGCCGCTGAAGCCCACCGTCTGCGCGGTGCTGAAGCCGCTGCTGGTGCTGTGGCTGGAGCCGTCAGTGACACTGTGACTGGTGCTCTGGCTGGTGCCGTCGGTGACGCTGTGGCTGGTGGTGTGGCTGGTGCCGTCCGCGGTGCCTTGACTCTGCACCTGGCTCGTGCCCACGCTGACCATGTGCGAACTGCTGCTGGCGCTACCGGTGGTGTCCGCCTCGCCCCAGGTCTCGGCCTGTCCCGTGGTGTGGCTGTAGGAATCGGTGTGCGCGGTGCCTTCGGTGTGGGTGTGGCTGCGGCCTTCGGAGACGCCTTCGGCTACCGCCGTGCTCGCGCCGTCCGTGTGTCCCCGCTGCTCGGAGGTGCTCGCCGCCCGCTGCAGAATTGCCGGGAGCGCCACCGAGAAACTGACGGTCTTCTGCCCCTCGCTGCGACTGGCATGCACGCTGCTCTCGTGCGCCGCAGCCTCTAGCAAGCGCGCTGCCGCCTGCCGCGGGATGCGCCGCGCCAGCACCGCAAAGATGCAGTCCTCCTCAATCCGCGCCATGCCGCGCCAGAACAACTCGTTCTGCTCCGCCGGTTTCTCGGTCTCGACGATGCCGGTGCTGCTCGCGGGTAAGGTGGTCGTCTCCGCCGCGTCGGCCTGCCCCAACAGCGCGATGACGTTCGGGAACTCCGCGATGGCCCGCGTGATCCGCCGCGCCCGCTCGCCCTGGAGCCGTTGGGTGGCAATGCCGTTGAAGTTCGCCAGCGTCGCTACCAGCGCGGCGTCGGCCTGCTCGGCGGCCTTGATCGCCGCCGCCTCTTCCGGGCCGTTTGCCGCCACCCCGTAGACCTGCACCAGGCCCAGGCGCGGGGCTTCAGCCGCGCTGAAGAAGCCCGCGCCCAGGTACGCCAGGTCAATGCGCGCGTCGTACAGGCCGCGCAAGGTCGTCCGCGTACGCCCCAGGATGTCCAGTTCCGCCGTCTCATCCCGTGGGGGACGCGGCAGGGCCAGCAGTTCCCGCAGCACCACGACCTTGTAGCCCGGCGCTTCCCGGTAGCGCGTGCCCCGCCAATGGGCATACGGCTCGCGCTCCACTATCTGATACACCAGCCGTTGCAGGCGGTCGGCGGCGAAGTCGGAGCGGGTGTTCAGGATTTCCAGGTCGGACGCCTGCGCCCGGCGCGAGAGTCCCAGGTGTTGCAGCAGACTAGCCATCAGCACCCCCTCTTGAAATTACCACTGCCTTTGCCACTTTGCCAGCTCTCCCCGCCCCATTTGCACGGCAAGTGGGGCGTGGCAAGTGGGTTGGCGAGTGGGTCGGCAAGTGGGGACTTGCCCATCACTCGCTCAAGCCTCCGCGCGTGCGCAAGGCGTAGACGATTTGCTGCAAGGATTGCCGCGTCGTCACCAGGCTTGGCGGCGTGGCTAAGACCCGCTGCACGACCAGCGCCAGATGTCCGACCGGCACGCCGTACAGGATCGCCAGCATGGCGATGATTTGCACCATGCTCCGCCCCTGCGCCAGCGCCGTCTCCGCTACTTCCAGACCGCCCAGCGCTGCCGCCCACCCATACACATCGGCGTCCAGCGCCAGGTACACCCGCAAGCCCAGGCACGCCAGCGCGTACAGGCTCACCGCCCCCCGTCCCCGCGTCAAATGCTGGTGGCGTTGCGCCGGATCGGTCAGCGCCAGGAACAGGGTAGTCGTCAACAGCACCAGCCCCAACACGGGCACCGGCGCGGGGATCACAAAAGCGGTGACCAGCCACAACCCTGCCGTCAGCAGGGTGTAGCTCAAGCCCATGGCCCACCAGTTCCCCCGCGCGTGCAGGGTCGGATTCAGGCGTTGCGCCTCGGTGTAGTCCAGCACCCCCATTGCCGCCAACAGCGCCAGCGCCCCCAGCTGCGCCAGGTGCGCCATCAGCCAGTACAGCATTACCAAACCACCGTTGGCGACGTAGATGCCCGCGTGCCGCAGGGCCGTGGCGATAGTTTGCAGAAAAGCGTCCCAGGTATTGCCGTCCATGCTGCGCCTACGGTTGCACCACGCGCTCGAGCGCCCAGCGCCAGGTGGCGATGGTTTTCTGCTTGTGCAAGGCGTCCAGGTCGCTGCCGTAAACGCGCCCCGGTTGCCCCAATGCCACGACCTCCTCCACCAGTTGGGTCACCACGGTCATATTCGGGCCGACCACACACACCGCGCCCTGGTAGGTCAGCAGGTTGCGCCATTTGGCTGTGCGCTTGGTTGCCGGGCCCAAGCCGCGCTCGACTTCGACAACCTGGCACTCGCCGGTTTCTGGCCAGCAGACGCGCAGGTCGGCGGCGATCACGCGCCCGCCGGGCAGGTCCACCCGCGGTGGCATGACCGTGACCTGTGCGCCGCAGTCTTCCAACGCTTGCGCGGCGGTCAGCGCCAGCGCCGCGTGCTCCAGGCCGTCCGGTTGATGCTGTTCCAGCAAGGCCGTGAGTTCCGAGGGTTGCGCGGGTTCCTGGAAGAGCGCCTGGTAGGTGGTAGCCCCGGCAGGTGTCAGCCGCAGCAATCGGACATTGATGCTCTTGGGGCTCAGTTCTTCCACCAAATCGCTCTGCACCAGCCGCTTGATGCACCGGGGTAAGGCGCCGGAATTGCCCGGGAGCCC
The DNA here is from genome assembly GCA_022707705.1 of Chloroflexota bacterium. Classification (GTDB taxonomy): domain Bacteria; phylum Chloroflexota; class Anaerolineae; order B4-G1; family SLSP01; genus JAAZNO01. Next base: position 542 of record JAKJAC010000047.1, on the reverse strand, counting down.
CTCGTACTGCCCCAGACCGGTCAGCAACCAGGGGCGCCGCGCGCGCCCCGTGCGGCCCAGCAGGTACAGCAATCGGGCATCGCGGGGATAGTAGTCCGGTTGCCGAAAGGTCGGCGGCGGTGGAGAAGGCAGAATCGGCGGTGGGGGATAGGCAGGTTGTGGCCTATCCGCAGGTTGCGCGTCCGCAGGCGCCGCGGCAACCGGCGCCGGAGGCGTGTCTACGACGGGGGTACAGAGCGCGCGTCCAGTTGCGCTTGCGTGGTCGCGAGCTGCGCCCGCACCTGCGTGAGCTGTTGGAGCGCGGCCTGCAATTCGGCCCGCGCGGTGGTCTCCCGCGCTTTAGCCTCGGCCAGTTGCTGTTGTGCCAGCTGCGCAGCCTCCCGCGCCTGGCGGGTGCGTGAGCCGTCTTGCTGTTCCAGGCGCCGCCAACTCGCGCTGAGCAGTTCCGGTACGGTCGCCTGCCAGCGACTGGCGGGCCAGCGGGCTGGATCATCGCCTTGCCGCAGCTGCTGTTCCAGCAACTGCGGTGCTAAGGCCTCCGC
>JAKJAC010000046.1 GCA_022707705.1 Chloroflexota bacterium | reverse complement strand
GCTATCCTTACCACTCACGAACCGGACCTCGCTGCCGCTCTTGCTGACTATGTCGTGCTGATGCGTGCAGGTCAGGCGCTTGCCGCTGGACCTTTGGAAGAAGTCTTCACCGCCGAGAATCTCACCCGCACCTACAATGTTCCTATCCGGGTCATGCAGGTAGACGGTTACCGTATCGTTCGGGCACAGTAAGCAGTTTCGAAATCGAACAAGGCAGGCAAAAGTATGATGAACGAACGAAAAATACACATCTACGGTAGTGGGCGAGGCTTCATCATCACCCCTGTATGCCGGCAACCCAACAACGAATGGGTCGAGTTTCAACCACTGCCACGTATCAGTCTCACGCGCGGACGATCACTTTCGACCCAGCTGGCGCGAGCACTAGAGCAAGCACAGGTCACATCGTGTATACCGCCAAAGCCGGAAATGCAAAGACCGTCGCAGAACTATCTTTATATGGCTTGTCTATCCTGGCATGAAGAGACTCTGCAACTGCACCTTCTGCCGGGTTGGGAGCTCCAGACGGAATGGCCCGCGACCGTTCCCTATGAACAGATTGCCGACCATCTGATTGCGCAGCTGGGCAAGGTACTGGGCTAAAGTCGTATCCATCATCTGGAACTACATCCGCTAACACCTGCAAGGCGGTGCTGAATCTGCTATCTGCACCCCCACCCCATTACGCCAGCGCACAGCTAGTGCAGATATCGCCATCTGTGGCAACAGTTCCACCGGGTGCACTGCGTACGTGCGTCCCTCTGGTGTTTCTAGAATCAATGTCACCTCGCCAGCACGTGGACCGGGTTCCACCTGGAAACCCCACTGCTCAAACAGACGCACGGCTTCAGAATAAGATAAAGCCTCCATCAAGAAGCCCGCACATCCCAGTATACCAACGCTGAACGTGTTGCTCCGGGCCACACCAGTTGCCCTTGCTCACGCACCAACCGCCGGTCCAACAAATCCCTGAGAAACACATCGTGCTCCGAAGAATCCTGCAACGCAAAACGGCGTTTCACATCCGCCAAAGCCTCATCCAGACTGGCATTGGTCCACGGTTGCCAACAACCGCTGTCTTCAAAGAGCACGTTCGCACAGATTCCCATTTGCAACAGGGCATTGTACGCCACCTGGAAATTCGCGCTATCGTAGGGTTGCCCCCAAATATGACACGCGGCTTCAGCCATAACTCCATTGGGAAGAGGTGTACGCAGCAACAGATAACAGCGGCGCCGCGCCGCAGCCTCCATCTTTTTCACGAACGCCTGAATATCAGCCGTGCCATAGATTGCGTGCGCGCAGAGCACAACATCGTGTGGCGCCACATTCACCTGCATCCAGCCCCCCTCCATGATGCTCACGTTGGAAAGGCTAGCTGCCGCAACATTCTCATGCAGCACCTCCAACATAGCAGGTGAAGGGTCAATCGCAGTAACGTGGCGCACCATCCTCGCCAGGAACACTGTCCACGAACCACTGCCGGCGCCCACATCAATGACCGTATCGTTGCTATGCAAATTCAAATCAGCCGCAATGAAATCACGACTGGAATCCGGTGTTGCCCAACGTCGCATTACAGTCTCATGATAGGCGCGGGCTTTAGCGCGCCATACATCAGCATCCACTTGCCCCTCGACTTGCCATCCCTCGTGCTGTGCTTCCACCAACTCGCACCACAACTTGATCCAATCTGTCACAAATTCCACCGCTTGCATCCCCCGATCCAGAAAGTTCAAATGCCCAACCGAAGATCAAAACATGTAAAAACTATACGCTCTGCATCAATCGCAGGCGTCGCTTTGCCGGGCTTGGGACATACCCATGCGCCAAGATCCCCGGTATGGCAGCAACCTCCAACCCCAACTCCCCTGTCGCCACAGCGTCCGCAATCACCGGTTGCGCTAACAGTGCTGCACGCGCAGGAATATCACCCACTGCCACTACGCGAATTCGCAACGTGTGCTGAGCAGCAGCTTGTTCCAATACTGCTGTGAAATCCACCACGCCCTCTAGCCCAAAGAGCGCCTCACTCAATACCGCCAGCGATAACACCCCAGCTCCCACCGGTATACGATCAGCGATCCGGCACGTAACGTGTTCCAGCGTTTTGAGCGCAGTTCCACACGGGCATGGTCCCAGCAGGAAACGCCCCCAATCGCCCGTGCGATAGCGCAATAGCGGCATCCCGCGGCGCGTAAGCGTAGTAAAGACAATTTCCCCAGACTCCCCCGGCGCTACCGGTTTTCCTGCGACATCAACAATCTCCACGTAGAGATCAGCCTCACGGAGGTGGTAGCCGCGTCGCATAGCACAATCCACACCACCCCCCAGTCCCATCTCCGTCATGCCATAATGGTTGTAGACAGTGCAATCCCATGCACTTTCCACGGCAGTTACGATGGCAGAAGGCACGTGGTCTGTAGTGAGAAGTGCAAAGCGCAGGGCAGATCCACCTGCCAGCTGCGATGCACGCGCTAACGCCAAAACCTGCGCCGGGATGCCCACCAGCCCATTCGCCTTTGTGCGGTCCAGAAGCGCCAAAGTCTCCGGAATGTCGTTCACGGGACCAGCGCAAACACCTTCCACGCCCATGCGCGCCAGAGCCGACGCCAGCAGCTTTCCCACACTTCCGGGACGCGCAGATGGCAGCAAAATCACGACCCGATCACCCGGCACTGTGAAAGTAGACATTCCCACCTGAAAGAAATCCACCGTCAGTTCCTGATCCTCAGCCGTAAAAAACAGCCGTTTCGGTTGCCCTGTCGTCCCCGATGATTCCAGCGTCACCACACGAGCAATATCCCCCTGCGAGACACAGATGAGGCGTTGTGGTTCCACGCATAGATCATCAGCGGTAAGAAATGGGAATGTGCTCCAGTCTTCCAGCGTCTCTAACATCGTGGGCGCGGTAGCCAAGTGAGCACGATAAAAAGCGCTGCGCTGTTTGATCCAAGTCAGAGTCTCGCGCAAAGCGGCGAGCTGATAAGCCTCAAGAGCTGCGCGATTGAGAGGCTCAGCTGCATCCTGGGAACCCCCAATCTTGCGTCGGATCCAGGGTTCCAGCGGCGTCAGTGTGGTCAGTTCCGCCCTCATCTTTCCGCCGTCACCTTGCGATAGAGTGTTTTACCATCCCGCGCAGTGAGGTTGTACGCGCAGAAAGGTACAAGTCGTCCATCAGGCGCCACCGTGTGAATGCAACAATCACGCAGACGCTCCAGATCTAGCGTCCAGGCATCCTGAAATGCCATACCGGAAATACAGAAAACATGGGTCTTGGCACGCTCCAATAACACATCCCAACCGCCCAGACTGGGTCCCTTCGACTCAAATGCCGACTCTGACGCCCGCCACTGATGAGCCACAAAAGAGCGTGCTTCCGCCGCGCCCTCAGCAGCGGGTTTGGGCTTGCAGCAACACGCGCGTGGCTGGTGTTGCGTCCAAGCGTGCAGACGTCCATCTTCAAGCTGGACGAAATTGCCATGGAAAGAGCACAGCGCATTCTCACAACCCGGCGGAATGAAATGCTCCACCCGCACCAAACCCTCGGTTTGCTCCTCCAGGGCACGGATAACCTCTGGCAAGGTAATCCGGGAGGCATCTGCAGGGGCAGCAGGGTAGCGCCCAAAGTAGCTCACCGGTTGGAAATGCACACCGCGCACAACAGGCGTGTGCGCCAGTGCAAAACGCACAATGTCTCCAATAGCATGAACATTGACACCCGGCACCAGCGTGGGGACGAGAATCACACCCAGGTTGTGCTTCGCGCATGCTACAATAGCAGCTTCCTTCTCCGCCAGCAACCCGCGACCGCGCAGCGCACGATAGATGGCATCATCGGTCCCATCAAATTGCAGAAACACTGAGCTGAGTCCAGCAGCCTTCAACGCTGCGACATAATCCGAATCGTGGGCAAAACGCAACCCATTGGTGTTCACCTGGATAAAGCCAAAACCCAGTTCGCGCCCCAAGGCAACAATAGCGGGTAAATCGTCGCGTACCGTGGGCTCACCGCCGGAGAGCTGTACATTCGCGGTCACACCCGTACGTAGCACACTGCGGTACCACCCTCCTATAGTCGCAAGATCCGGATCTGCAAAGTCGCTGTTGGTAGAAGCAAAGCAAAAATCACACGCCAGATTGCAGCGCTGTGTTACCTCCAGCAACGCAGTGCAGGTCTGCTGACGGTGATCCAGACACAGTCCACAGTCAAACGGACATCCTTTCTCCACTCCGGTATACGGTCGCACCGGAGAGCTGGGCGTCTTGGGGCGCACCCAGGAAGCATGCGCGGGTTCACCACGCCAGACAACAGTCTCGAAAGTGCCATGCTCCTTGCAGATCTTCACCAGGTAAGTATTAGCACCGCGTTGCACACGCCAAGCCGTGATCCGACGCAGGCATTCAGGGCAGACGCTTTGCGTCGTTGCCAAAACCGTTCCGCGGATCATTTGTCCAACCCGTAGAGATCAAAACCGTTCTCGATGAGCAGAGCAATGGCTTTCTTATAAGCTCCCAGCACCATCTGCCCACAGCGGACCTGGTTCTGGGGATCATCGCCCAGGATTTCGGTGCAACGGATACCGCCAAAGGGCACACCGTAGGTCTCTTTGAACCACGCGACAAAGTCCTGCAGCATCACGCCCAGGCACGGGTCCTCCTGACCGCCAGGTTCGCCACACCCGGCGTAGAGACTCAGCAGCGCCACCCCACCCGTCAACGCGCCACAGACTTCACCTGAACCCAATCCCCTTGCCAATCCGTGCATCGCGCGCACCAAATCAGGATTTTCCCTGTCCAGGGCTTCAAGTCCTAGAAGCACCAGAATCTGACTACAGAAAAAGCCTTGCTGCTTGTATCTGGCAATTTGCAGCATCAGATCATCCATCTCCATCACTCCTGTTATAGGATACCGTGTTCAAATCAACCAGCATAACGCGCCAAAAGCAGAAAATAGCCGGGCTGTGCAGGAAACGCGGCGACCTCGCTTTCGGTCGCCCCAACACATGACCAAAACGACGCCAGCGAACCATGTTCCCAGACCAGACGCGCCGCAAACTGTCTCAGCGCTGGCGTATGATCCTCCCAAAACAACAAAGTCAGACCTTGCGCCGCGAGTAGCCCTTCGATATCAGATCTGGAACGCGCGCCACTCAAACAACACCGCAGAGCGGAACCGGGTGACGATGCAGTAGCTCCTGCGGCAGCATAGATATCACTGATGATAGCTAAACCGCCTGGCGCCAACACTCGTCGCAGTTCCTGCAGCGCCCGCATCCAATCTGTTGCCAGCGACAAACTGCACTCCGCCATGACCGCGGCAAACGTCCCCGTGGCAAATGGTAGGTGTTGCGCCATCGCTTGTAGTAGGGGACGCTCCGGAATATGCCATCGTCCTTCTCGAAGTAAAACCATCGAAAGATCAAGTCCCACCGCACGCAGCGCAAATTCCTCGCGGCAGAGTGCCACTGTCGCCCCCACACCACAGCCCACATCCAGCAGCGGCGCCCCCTCTGGGAGCGCCGCAAGAGAGAGCGCATGACGGGTAAGCGTCAACCCACCAGGTCGGATAACATCGCCCACCACCTGGCGGATAGCTTGCTGCTCGTAGACACGACATGCAGCATCGCCCACAGAGCTACTTGTCCTCCAACATTTTTTCAACTTCTACCATACGACCCAGCGCCAGATCCTCAGGAATGAGCACCAAACCGCAATCCCTGCAATGCCAGAGCTCTACCGGGAAAGCACTTCCCAGATAAGCGATCTCAATCTTGCCCAACGTCAGTGGTGCGCCGCAGCGACTACAAATCCAGGGAACTGCTGTGGTCGGCGAGGGCATGCTCATACTGAAGCCTCCTGTGCTTTGGGCTGCACGACAATCTCCATCCGGTGACTGTAAGCGTTGTGGATAGTATAACCGTCTTCCGCAGAACTATATTCAACCCAATAAGTCACATTAGCAGGCTTGTAGTAAGCCAGGAAATGTCCGTTATCTGGGTTCCTGAAACAGTTTCCGGTGCTCTCCACATAGCCGATGACCTTTCGAATGTCCTCTTCAAGAATGAGTCTTCGGTCAATGCGCGTCGCGGCGATTTCCGAGAGATGCAAAGGGATCGCAGCAACATGAGCTTCGCTCATCGTTTCCTCCCAGATATTGGCTAATAGAGACCGTTTGAGCCAGGCGCGATTGTCATGGCGCTGCGAGAAACGTGGACTCGGGCGCGTCGCCCGCGTCGGCAAATCACGCTCGTAAAACAAATCGAGTAGGTGAAGTGCAGGTTTCCCCTGATCAGCAAAGAAATCACGACACATAGCACAATATGTCACGTAATCCGCCGGATGCTCGGCGATGCGACGCCGCACCACAGTTTCCGCCAGTGTGCGATTTGCCAACCACATCAAGCCACCGTAACTACAACATTCCGTGCGCTCACGATTGAACGGCAGCTCTTCGATTTCACAGCCCAGAGTGTGCAATACACTCCGGGCGCTATCCTGCACGTCACGCTCGTAGCGCGTAGTACAGGGATCGTGGATTGCCAACGCGAGCGGAGTGGGCAGAGACGGGTGTTCCGGCAGTCCATGCGCGTCAAATATCTCCCACAGCGAGATTACCGGCACATCCGGCAAATGCGTTTTGAACATCTGGTAGCAGGTGGAACATGCCAGAATCACCGTACCACCACCGAGCGCTACATAATCCGCGCGGAAACCCGCGATAGATTCCTCGAACAGATCGTGGCGTCCCGCCCAATCCGCGGGCGCGCCGCAGCACCGCAGCAAGAGACCCACATTAGGCAGCGTCTTGCGCAAATGATCGTAAACCTGCACCACATGCTCTGGCGCTGAGGCATCTAGTTGACAACCTGGAAAGAACACATAATCACAACGCTGTGCGCCCGGAGCTTGCCGCGCCAACGCCGCCAGCGGACTGTTGCTAAATGCCATATCGCGCAGCGCAAAATCGTGCGCCGAGGGTGGCATTCGTTTCTGCGCCACCATCAGCTGTCGGGCATCACGACACACTGGCGCCATGTTCAACCCCTCAGGGCACACCTCACCACACAACCCGCATAAGCTGCAGGAATTGATCAAGATGTTGAAGTGTCGCTCACCCATCACGATAGACAGGTTGTTATAGATCTGGCGCAGATACTGCTTCGGATAACTGCCAAAGTGCTGCAGATAGGAGCACACCTTGACGCATTCCATGCATTCACACTGTATGCAGCGCCGCGCCTCGGCCACAGCCTCGGTACGAGTGTAACCTAGCGCAGGGTTAGCAGGAATTGCTGCCGGCGCCGGCGTTACTCCTTCCAGGCTGGTGAACAGCCGGGTAGCATAGGCGCCTTCATTTTCGCGTGAGGCTGTAAGCGAAGCTTTCTGAAGATAACGGTCAATGGAGATCGCGGCACGATGCCCGCTACCTAGAGAGCCGATAAAACTGGAAGTTTCTGCGATAGCACGCCCCCCGGCAAAAATACCCGCCTCCGGCGTGGCCAGGGTCACAGGGTCAACCTTCACCAGCAGTGCGTCAAAATCACCCGCTGCAGAGCGCCCCACCCCTAGATAGATCGCGTCATACTCGGTGCGCAAGGTTTTTAAATCCATGGCTGCCACGGGATGCTGCAGCCGCACGTCTACGTCGCGCAACGCCAATTCCAGCTCTGCAACCAACACCTCACGCGGCAGCAATTCCTCCGGTGTGGACCACAATACGCCACCCAGACGCTCTGTTGCCTCGAAGAGCGTCACGCTGTGCGCCTTACGCGTCAGTTGCAATGCCGTCATGGCGCCGCTCAGACCGCCGCCGATCACCGCCACACGCTTTCCGCGCGCCGGAATGCGCCGGGTAGGGCTTGCAAGCGCCCCGAACGTAGCGCAAGCACGCTCCAACGCAGCAATCTCTAGCGCCTCGCCCGCATCTTTGCGATTGCAGACCCCGCGACAAGGCTGCTCACAAATACGCCCGATGATTCCGGGAAAGGGCAATCGCTTGACCAGTATCTGCCGCGCCGCATCGAAGCTCTCGTCAACCAACGCAGCCAACACGCCGCGCACATCCACATGCAGTGGACATGCCGCCGTGCAGGGCGGCGCGTGTTCTTGAATACATTGGGACTCTAACTCACGCAGCTCTTTCTGATCCATTGTACCTCACGTAGCATCATGGGAAACACAAGCCAGAAAGACAAGACGTCAGGCATCTCCCATTAGGCGTTCGATGCCTGACGTCTGGCATAACTATCCCAACACCCAGCCCTTCAGTGCGACTTAAGCCTGTTTCAACCCAGCCAGCACTTTCTCAGGCAACGCCGGGAGCGCATGGATGCGCACCCCAGTGGCATTGGCAATGGCATTGACGACCGCCACATGCGGTGAGGTCAACGGCAACTCGCCTACGCCGGCAGCCCCGAACGGGCCATGCTCGCGCGGCGTCTCAATATAGATGATCTCAAAGTCATCGGGAATATCCGTGGCTTCGGGGATACCGCAGGCAACCATGCTGGTATGCTTCTCCAGGTCCTCGAAATCCTCAGTGAGCGCCAGGCCGATACCCTGCGCCACACCACCGTAGATTTGCCCATCCACAACCAGTTTGTTGTTGATCTTGCCGATATCGGCAGCGACCACCATCCGCTCGACAGTCGCCTTACCCGTCTTCAGCTCAACTGCGACCTCAGCGACGAAGGCGCCGTACATGTAAACCGCGAAGGGATTGCCCTGCGAGGTCTGAAGATCGCAATTGCTGTTCATGGCAGCAGCCCATTGCCCTTCATACTTGAGTGGCAACTTGGCTGCAACCATCTCATCATAGGTATAGAACCCACCACCGGGCTTCTGCATTGCGGCAACCAGTTTCTCGCAGCCGTTCTTGATTGCGTTGCCCGTCATCACCTGCGAACGGCTTCCGCCAGCAGGACCACTGTTGGGCGTGATCGCGGTATCGTTCATTACCAGCTTGATCTTTTCTGGAGCGATGCCCAGAGGACGTAACCCTTCATGCGCAGTCCCCAGAACACCCATATCAGCGCCTTGTCCGTGATCCTCCCAGCTCGAGTAGATTGTCACACCTTCCGGCGTCAGTTCCACCGTCGCCGAGGAGCTATCCACCCCATCCAGACCGCAACCGTAGATGCCAATAGAGATGCCAACACCGCGTTTGACTTCAGCCGTGGAGGTCTCCTTGACGCGCTTCTTGGCGGCTTCATAGTGCGGGCGAATCGCCTCCAGCAACTCCGGCAGGCTGTAAACCTCGGGGTCCTGCCCCGTGGGCGTGGTCGAGCCTTTGCGATAGACGTTCCTGTAACGCAGTTCCCATGGATCCACCCCCATCTTCTCTGCCAGTTCGTCCATCAGGCTCTCGGATGCTAGGAAGGCTTGCGGTGAACCATAGGCGCGGAAAGCCGAACCCCAGGCATGATTAGTACACACCGTCCGGCCCAAACCGCGGATGTTGGGGATATTATAGCCTGAACCGATATACTGCGCGCCGCGCAAAGTCAACAGATCCCCAAACTCAGAATAGGGACCGTGATCCACCGTCCAGTCGCTCTCCATCGCCAACAGCTTACCTTCCTTATCAGCGGCGAATTTAAGGCTGATGAAGAACGGTGAGCGCTTCCCGGTATAAGTGATGTGCTGTTTGTAATCATACTTGAGCACGACCGGGCGTCCTGTCGCCATCGCGGCAACACCCAACAGCGCTTCCATCGTCGGGCTGAACTTGTACCCAAAAGTGCCACCGGCGTTGTTCTGCACCAGGCGCAATTTCTCTGGCTCAATGCCCAGACCGGGAGCGATCATGGCATGATGCAGGTGGATGCCGATGCTCTTGGAGTGGATGGTAAGACGACCCGCCTCATCGAAATACGCCAGACCAACATCAGGCTCGATGGTCAGGTGCGGTTGACGTTGCAGGTAGTAATTGCCTTCCACCACATAAGCTGCGGACTCCATGATGGGCTTAGTATCTCCGCCCTTGACGATAGGTATTTCAAAGTAGACATTGGGTGTACCAGGATGAATCTCCAGCGCATCCTCTGCCATGGCTGCGGGGGCACTCATGTATGGAGGGAGGATTTCCAGGTCCACCTTGACCTTCTTCGCTGCCTCACGTGCATGGGCTTCTGTATCCGCGCATACAATGGCGATAGCATCGCCGTACTGGAAAATCTTGGTATCGCACAGAATGGGGCGGTCCCAACCATCACCTTTGTTCGTGGGGAAGGTGATCAAGCCCGTGATGCGGTTCTTACCCTTCACATCCTTGTGAGTAACAACTTTGTAGACGCCGGGCATAGCTTCGGCTTCGGAGGTATCAACACCGAGAATATTCGCGTGCGAAACCTCAGCTTGCACCAACGCCAATTGGAGTGTGCCAGGCGGCATCTTCAGACCCAGGTCAGCGCCATAGTCCCAGGTCCCGGTTACTTTGGGCACCGCTGAAGGTCGAGGGTACTTGCTGCCCCAGACCTTGCCATCCTCGGGCATCACAAACTGCAATGCCTCTAGGGGCTTTTCGCCACGCATCACAGCAGCTGCATCCATCACCCCATCTACATAGGGCTTATAGCCATTGCAGCGGCAGATATTGCGGTGCTTTTTGAACCAGGCGCGAACTTCAGCGCGGGTGGGATTGGGATTCTCATCCAACAGCGCCTTGGTGGAAATCACAAAGCCAGGTGTGCAGAAACCGCACTGCGCTGCGCCATGTACCACAAAAGCCTGCTGAATAACGTGGAGAGAATCCGGCTTACCGACACCCTCCACCGTCACTATCTCAGCGCTATCTGGCACGCGCTTCATCTTCGTGACGCACGAACGGACCAACTTGCCATCAAGAATGACAGAGCAGGCGCCGCACTGCCCGACCCCACAGCCCACCTTGGTTCCTGTCAATCCCAATTGCTCTCGCAGCACTGTCGCCAGCGAGGCTTCGGGATCCACAATTACCGTGTAGGTTGTGCCATTGACAATCAGTCTCTTTTTCTCCATAACACCCTCCATAGATAAAGTAGATAGTCACAGATACCAGACTGAATCCTCTCCAACTGCCCGCTGCAGCGGAGCAAAACACCTCACAGATGCTCTCCGTTTACTTCGCTGCCCCCCTCCAATCTCAAAATAAAAGCTCTTTTCGACGCGTGGTCAGCAACAACGAAAAACGGCGTTCCGAAAAGGAACGCCGCTGCAGCTACCTCAAACCCTGGATCTGTCCAATGTCAGGATTTCGGCAAAACCGCTAGCGAGGCTCCTTTCCAAGTACGGGAGGCGTAGTCGTTTCCAACTACACCCTGACGGTTTCACGCCATCAGCACAGAGACTCTTAGGCTATGAAACTCGGAGCACGCAGATAGTTTATGTGGGGAAAAAGTTAGTATTACCTCAATAGATAATCCCTATCCGAAGCTAAGACAGCAACTCCAATAGTTTGCCATGCACACAATTATAGCATCGAAAAACCAGGAATGCAATGCCAGGCAAACCAAAACACCCTTCGGAGATTGATCGAGACCTTAGCCGAACCGGGCAACTTGCTGTACAGATACCGGATCGAACGTCGCGCGTACTTCTTGAATAATGGTTTCAGCCTCTTCCTCATTGCTCAAACGAGCCACGAAATTGCGCGCTGTTTCAAGCAACACCGGTAACAGACGTCGAGCATCTTCTAGCGAAAGGGCTTCCACATCCAACCCCGAGTTCGGACGGAAAGGAACTCGCAAGCCTTGCTGCGCCGCCACCGCGCGCGATTCCGCCAACAACGCATCTGCCATGATCCCGCCCCCTGCCGCCAGAACGCGAGCGCGGAGCGCCTGAAGCTGCGCCAGGTAGAAGCCTGTCAGCAGCTGCTTGATAGCTGCTTCCTCTCTCACTTGCGCACCCGTCTTCTTAAGCAACGAGCGCATTACCGAACGTTCTTCGCTGGTCAATAGTTCATCCAATTTCGGATCGCCAGTCACGATTTGCGCCAGTAGCGTGACGCCTTCATACTTCCCCTGCACACCGGTTACCGTGATACCAGAAACGGTGATGGGCACAGTTCCCAACTGGCATTTGCTGGTGAAATCCCGAGGTTCCTGAATCCGCGCTGTTTTGAGATGTTGTAACAACAGCGCCATCTCCTCTGGTGGAACCCCCAAAGCTGTCGCCGGAAGTTCCCCGGTCATTTTCGATGCAAAAATCCGCGCATGATTGTGACTCACGCTCATCACCCGGTCATTCGCTCCGCAGAACACCAGCACGTGTGTATCAGGGACCGGAATGAGTGTCACCAGCAAATTCTGGCGTGAGGCCTGACGGCTCAACAATTTAGCCAGCATCCCCAGGCCTACCAACCAGGCGCCATAGCTTAGGGTATAGGGAACATCCACACCCAACGTACTGATAAGATTGAGGTGCTGATCAGGCAAATACAGCCCCATCGTATCTGCAACGGAAAAGACAAGATTCGACACGGAATGCAGAGCAAAGCCAGCGCCCAACCAGGTCCAGGCAGCACCGTAAACCCCTTGCCGGTAGGTTAGCAGAATCTGCAATACCAACACCAGAAGAGTGAGATCCAACGCCGGGTAAAGTAGATTCAACGCATTGGTGACCCATGAAGGATCAGGAGCACGCAGAATCGGGAGTAAGACGAAGAGCACAGTTATGCTGATGAAAACCGCTGCGACCGCCCAACCCACCGCGAGCGCTCTCTTAGGTGGCTTAGGCAGAGAACGTAATCGCAGCCACAACGCCGCACCCATAACAACATTTCCTAGCAACCAGAAAAGGTCGGCCCAGGAAGGGTAAGGCACCTCACTGCGAATATAAGCCTCGACGGTCCACCAGAACTCCCCCACAGTCCATAACACCCATCCGACCAGCAAGCCGAGCCATAGCTGGCGATTGAACTGCCCTACCGCCAGACGTCGCCATAACAAAAGCGTTACGGCCACCACCGCCAACGCCAGCGGGTTAGCGGCAGTGTTGTTCACTGCAATAACGAAAGCATCACCACCGATGGAAAAAACGTTGATGGCGATGTAGCCTGCAACCAGCAAAGCCATCGCGATGTGAACCCAAAGGGGCAAATACAGTTTCTCGGAATCGCGTGTGAGCATAAGGTCGTTTCTCCATGATGAATCGGCAATGAAACGGATACACGTGCCAGACGCAACCACTACATACCTATAATAAACCCACTTTTGGAGAAGGACAATTCCAATTTATAACGAATGCATTCCAATCCTGCCACCTATCCATTTCATCAATCGGGTGTAAAATCCCCATTTGAGCGACATTGCTCCGCCTACCGAAAAGGACGAAAGAGCGAGCGATTCGGCAACATCCCGTTCAGTAGGACAGATACTTTCAGGAGGTTTGGATGAAATACCACGTTCTCCCGCCCAAAAGAGCCATCTTTGCTCTTGCCGGCATGGTACTGCTCGTGTTCAGCTGGACTTCTGTACCACAACAGGCAGCACAGGCAAGCAGCTTCGTTGCGCCATCCGCCCAAGAAGATGGCATGCAACTCAAATTCTTGCCTGCTCAGATGCGCCAGCTTTGCAAGGGCGATTCGACCACATTCACTCTTTGGTCATACTATTACGAGTCGCCGGTTGACTCTAACCGCCCTCTAACCCCAGCAGAGCCGCCAGCAGGGCCTCCCCAATTGGCGCCACTCATCCGATATGTGGAAGTCAGCGCCCTCAATGGGCAGGTCAGCCCCAATAAGGTTTTGCTGACCAGCCCGAGCCAATATATACGCTTCACCTACACAGCCGCGGGTGAAGGACAAGACACCATTACCGCAATCATTGATGATGGCTCAGCCAGCGTCGAAAAACGCATCAGCGTGCTGTGAGTATGACATCTCGTTTATGGAGCTCTCCTCACAGACGATTGACACGGGCGGTTTCTACGTCACCTTCAAAGGCGATGGCGATTTCTTCGTTAACCGCACCTCCGAATCTGTCGGCGAATTGACGGGCAGCGGGCAGGATGACCTCGCCTGGCTCATGTGGGCTTTTGCCCCGGGAGCCTTTACTTGCACGATGGACAAGATTGCCGCCAACAGCACCTTCCAGGTGGAAGGCATGCTCAACGCTGAACCGTACAACTTCCTCCACGTCAACCTCCGCTTCGCGCCCGTGACGCTGCCCGGCACTATGAACTGGCATTGCAACGGCGCGGGGATGGGCGCCATAGACCTGTCGGTGCCCGTCGGGACCACCTCTTCAGCCTTGGAGGACATGGTCGGACTCACCTTTCCCCTTGAGGGCGGTGTGGAGGAGTTCGAGGTCCCCAACGGCTCTGGGTTTGTTGTGGTCACAAAGAGGTAAGCCATGAAACTCAAATCCTTTCTTTCTACCTGCTTGAGCTGCACCTTGATTGCCCTGCTCCTGGTCGCTTGTGGCAGTGAAGACCCCTCCACCACGCCCGCGCCCACCACCGCTGCCGCAACTAAGCCCGCAGCTGAACCCACAACGGAGCCGACCGCCTCCGAAGCCACCACCCCCGAAGTACCCGCCACCAGCGTGGGAGGTCCGGGCACCTTCAACCTGCCCCAACCCAGCGCTCAACTTGATCTGCTCAGCCGCTACCAGGCAGAGCTGCAAATCCAGTTCAGTAGCACGCAAGAGGGGCAGACTATCGAACGCAGCACGCACTTGACGTTAACCTATGCCGGTCCTGGAGCGCAGGTAACCCGTCTCGAAACCAGCGCCACCGGTGAAGAGCCGATTTTCCTTCTAGCCGGCGAGGTTGCGGGCACGCACTTTATCCAATCGGCTAGCGATGCCGAGGTTGAGAGGTTGAGTACAACCTACAACCCGTGCAGCTCCATAGTTGATTCCGAGGACACTGAGGTTTTCACCTTTGGTGACCCGTGGAGCGAACTGCCTGCCATCTATGGCGCCGAACTAGTGGGGGAGGAAACCATCAACGACTTCGAGACCGAGCATTACACCTTTGATCAGCGCGCGATTCGATGGGCATCCGGAACCACCGCTCAGGGCGATATCTGGATAGCCAAGGGCGGCGGCTTTCTGGTTCGCTACCGCCTGACCATGCAGGCGCCTGCGGGCGTGTTAAGCGCCGGTAGTAGTGAACAGACCTGGCAGTTTGACCTTAGCTCACTAGCCGAAGACGCTAACCTCCTCCCAGAGGGTTGCGATCCCGTGCTGACGGACTTCTCGCTGCTCCCTGATGCCACAAGCATCCTGCGTCTGCCAGGGTATCTAAGATACCTCACCGGCAGTGATTTAACGGCGGCTTCCGAATTCTACCGCCAGGAATTAGGGGCTGGCGACTGGGTAGAACAAGATGCCTTCAATACTATGCCTGAACGCACGATTCTGTTCTTCGTTCGCCCGATCATGGACGGCGAGACCGTGACCATGCAAGAAGTCGCGACCATCACCTTAAGCCCTGTATCAACCAGTCTCAAAATCGAAATCCATTACCTCCGTACCGAAGTGCCACCGCCAGTCGAAGGGGGGCAGTAAAACAGGAACTTCCACGCCTCAGGTTCTCATTTTTTAGTCAACTATTTCAAGGAGGATATCATGCCAGAAACCATTCTCGTCACCTATGCAACACGCTACGGCTCCACACAAGAAGTCGCCGAGCAAATTGCTGAAGTGTTGCGCCAAAACGGGCTGACCGTGGATGTGCAGCCCGCGCGTCAGGTACAGTCCTTGGAGGGCTACCGCGCCGTCGTCTTGGGCGCCCCTCTTTATATCGGGCGTTGGCTCAAGGACGCGCACAAATTTCTGGCACGGCACCAACAAGCCCTGGCAGCGCGCCCAGTGGCGCTCTTCGTGCTTGGACCCACGAAAACCGCGGAAGTGAACGATCCTACCGTGCGCGCCCAGCTGGATCAAGAACTGAGCCGGGTCCCCTGGCTCAAGCCCGTAGCGACCGAATTGTTCGGCGGCAAATACGACCCTGCAAGCCTGCGATTCCCAGACACCCTGCTCAAAGCCTTCCCTGCCAGCCCCTTGTACAACGCACCGGTAAGCGACACGCGGGACTGGGATGCCATCCGCGCCTGGGCAGCTTCCCTCGTCGAGGGTCTGAGATAGGGACGTGTCCAGCGTCTCGGCGCAGCGTTATAAACATTCATATCTATGGTTTTTGCGCCGCAGTAGAACTGCGGCGCAGTTCCGTAACCAGAATATTAAGCTAAGGTGCGCCCTATGAACCCTGTAACCGAATCGCCATCGCCGGGAGAGCAGCTCCCGGCGCGTGACTCTGACGCGACCCGGGGCGCGAATAGCGAGCTAGCGCTCCCTCTGAAGCAAGGTGTCGCCGCCGCCGTGCTCGACCAGGCGGGCGCCCTGTTGATTGTGCTCGACACCACAGGCGTCATCGTCCACATCAACCACCACTGCGAGCAGGTCTCCGGTTACCCTGGCGCCGAGGTACTGGGCAAACCCTTCTGGGACGTGTTTGCCATTCCTGAAGAACGGGACACCATCCGGCACGAATTCGAGACCCTGCGGAAAGGCGCCTTGCCCGCACAATACGAACACGATTTTCTCACACGCGATGGCGTTCAGCGCCGCATCACCTGGTCTAGCACTGCCCTCACCAATGCCGCTGGCGCCGTCGAGCGGCTCATCGCCACCGGCATCGATGTGACCGAGCTGCGCCGGGCTGAAGCCGCCTGTCAGGCGAGCGACGCCTTCAACCAAAGTATCATTGATAACAGCAAGGATTGTATCAAGCTCCTCGACCTCGAGGGGCGGCTCAAGTTCATCAGTGAGGGCGGCATCCGCTTGCTGGGCATCCAGGACCTCAGCCACTACCTCGAAGTATCTTACGAGCTGTTCTGGCAAGGTTCCGACCGCGAAGCCACCCTCGCCGCCATCGCCGCTGCCCGCGATGGGCAGGTTGGACGGTTCCGCGGCTATTGCCCCACCGAAGATGGCGTTCCCAAATGGTGGGATGTGGTCATCAGCCCCATCCTTGGCGCGGATGGCAGCGTAAAACGTCTGCTCGCGATTTCCAGAGATATCACCGAACAGCACGATGCCGAAGAGGCGCTGCGCGAAAGCGAAGCCAAACTCGAGGCGCTCTTCGAGCTATTGCCTATCGGCATTTCCGTTCTCGACGCGGAACGGCATGTCGTTCACGACAACGCCGCCCTGCACCGTGTGCTCCAGCTTTCCCGAGAAGACCTTCAGACTGGCACACATACCACCAGGACTTATCTGCGCGCGGATGGGACACTCATGGCACCACACGAATTTCCTACCGCCCAAGCTTTTGCTGAACAACGACCAGCGCACGCACAGATCGGCGTGCTCATGCAGAACGGAACCTTGATCTGGACCGATGTAAACGCGGCACCCGTACCTTTTTCGGACTGGAAGGTAGTCGCCACCACCTCGGATATTACCGAACTCAAACAGGCGCACGAAGCCCTGCGCCAGGCCAATGAAGCACTCGAACAGCGAGTCATGGAACGCACCCGCAGTCTGAAGGAAAGCAATCGGCGTCTGGAACAGGAGATCGAAGAGCGGCGCAGGATCGAGCAGGCGTTGCGTCACCACGAGGAGACGCTGGAACAGCGCGTCGAGGAGCGCACCCGCGACCTGGCTACGCTGCTGGAGATCTCCAACGCTGTGGCGCTTTCTCAAGAACTGCAGCCTTTATTGAACCAGATTCTGGAACTGCTCGCCGAGGTTGTGCGCTACGATGGCGTGACGCTCTATCAGCTCGAATCTGATAAGCTCCGCGTCTTGCTGCACCACGGCCCACTGGATGCCGCCACCCTAGAACGCCTGGCCTTACCGATAGACCGGTCCTCCATAGCTTATGAACTACTGGCAGCACAACAGCCGATTTCAATTCCCGATGTTCGTGAAGACTCACGGGCAGTGCAAGCCTTGCGCCAGGTATCGGGGGCGCAAATGGATACCACTTTTGGGTACGTCCGCGCCTGGCTAGGGCTGCCACTGGCGATCAAGAATCAGGTCGTGGGCTTGTTGACCCTACAACGCCGCGAGGCTGTGGCTTTCGATGAGCGCGAGACACGGTTGGCGCAAGCTTTCGCAGGGCAGCTGGCGGTTGCCCTAGAAACTGCCCGCCTGCACCGGCAGGAGCAGGAACTCGCGGCGCTCGAGGAGCGGCAAAATCTGGCGCGTGAATTGCACGACGCGGTTAGCCAGACCCTGTTCTCCGCCAGCCTTGCCGCCGAAGTGCTGCCCAAGCTGTGGGTCAAGGATCACGAACTCGGAATGCAGTGCCTCGGAGAGGTACGGCAGTGGACCCGGGGCGCGCTGGCGGAAATGCGCACCCTGCTGCTGGAGCTGCGCCCCGCCTCACTCACCCAAACTGACCTAGCGGCGCTCCTCGCGCAGCTGGCGGAAGGAGCCAGCAGTCGCGCCCGCATCCCCATCACCGTGAATGCCACAGCGCCCTGCCCCCTACCCGCCAGTGTTCAGATCACGTTCTACCGCATCGCGCAGGAAGCGCTCAACAACATCACCAAGCACGCCCAGGCAAGCAAGGCAGCGATTACGCTCTGTTGCACCCCCGGCGTGGCTTCCACGCCCGGCGTGGCTTTGCCAACGCCCGCACAGCCCCAATCCGGCGACGGCGCCACTACCTGTGGCGCCGCTACCGTAAGCCGCGTCGAGATTGCCATCACGGACGACGGGCGTGGCTTTGACGACGGGCCTGGCTTACACGACGGGCGTGACTCTGATGCCGGTGCGCACAGCAAAACCAGCACAGGGATGGGGCTTGGCATCATGCGCGAGCGCGCCAACGCGGTCGGCGCGGAGCTGCGCGTGGAAAGCGCTCCCGGCAACGGCACCCGCATCACCGTCATCTGGCAACCGGATGCGCACCGAGCAGCTGAATCCCAAAGTGGGCAATAATGCTAAGGAGATTGCCATGGCTGACACAAAACCGATACACGTTCTCATCGCTGATGACCATGTTCTGGTCCGCAGCGGACTGAAGCTATTTTTGCAGGCTTTCGATGACCTGGAATTAGTCGGCGAGGCGGGCACCGGCGAAGAAGCCCTGGCAAAATGTTGCAACATTGCACCCGATGTTGTGCTCATGGATCTGATGATGCCGGGCATGGGAGGAGTAGCGGCGGCGCGCGCCATTCGCAAACAGTGCCCGGAGGTCCACATCATCGCGCTGACGAACTTTCAGGACGCGGAAATGGTCCAGCAGGCGCTGCAAGCCGGGGTCTCCGGCTACCTGTTGAAAAACGTGACCGCCGATGAGCTGGCGCGCGCCATCCGCGCCGCCAGCTCCGGTCATTCTATCCTCGCGCCCGAAGCCACCGAAGCGCTCATCGCGGCAACGGCGCACGCCGCGGAGGTTCGAGAAGAAATGCCCATCAGCCTCACCACACGCGAGCACGAAGTCCTCGAGTGGCTCGCTCAGGGGCTGAGCAACCCCGAAATTGCCCACAAACTAGTTCTCAGCCCGGTCACGGTCAAGTTTCACGTCAGCAACATCCTCTCCAAACTAGGGTGCGCCAGCCGTACTGAAGCGGCAGCGTTGGCGCTGCGGCTGGGATTGGTCTCCAACCAGAGCGGCAAACGCCACGCGCCCTAAAAACCCCTCCTATCGGGTAGGACAAAGACTCCCCTGACAGACGGTCTGTCAGGGGAGTCTTTGTTGTATGCTACAGATGCAGTAAATAGGCTCGGAAGTTTAGCTAACCCATAACCAGACAAGGACAGAACGTGGCGCAGCAAGCTGAGGAAAGAAAGAGGGATCCCGAAGCGGATCACCCGCAAACGGATTACCTCCAAAGGGAATTCCAAAGAGTCATCCCCCGCATTCGTGTACTGGTAGTTGAACCGCACGCTGCCGTTTGTCACGCGCTGGCGAGTCTGGTCGCCTCGCAAGACGATATGATCCTGGTGGGTGCGGTTGCGTCGTATGAAGAAGCCCTCCAGGTCTGTGCGCAGACCGACCCCGATGTGATCCTCATCGCCATCACCGCGAACGGTAATTCCGCAGCACCAACCTTGCGCGCCATCCTCGATACCTGGTCCTCCATCCGGATTTTGGGAATGAGCAGCTTTCAAGAGGAGGATTACATACCCGGGGTGCTTCAGGCAGGTGCGGTGGGCTACCTGCTCAAAAACGTCACTGGCGAGGAGCTGGTTTCCTCCATCCGGCGAGCCTATGTCACGGTGACACCACCGGCCGCATAATCACAGCTGAACCAGTTCAAAAGAGAATTGTATTCACAGGGAGTTCACTAAATGTCACACCGTATTGCTAATTTTCGCACAGTCACCATCAAGAAAGGAGAGTTACCATGCGTAAACACAAGTTCTTAAAGCGTTTGCTGCCCATCCTGCTGCTGGCTTCCATTTTGCTGGGAAGCCTGCCCCCCATCACCCTCGCGCAGGACGGTCCCGACCCAGAGCAGGATCTGGCGGAGCAGCAGAAAATCGAGCAGCGCTACGCCGAAAAAGCTGCTCGCGTCCAGGAGCAGCAGGAACGGAAGATCACTGCCGAGGATCGCAAAGCGGCTGCTGAGCGCTCGGCTGAAGCCGGTTTCTTGCTCAATGAGATGGGCGCGGCAGGGATGGCGATGCCCGGTGACGCGCCGCGGTACTTCAGCCATCCCAACTACGCCAACAGCCCCCTGCCGGGCAACAGCGTAGCGGAATGGAACGCCATCGCCCAGGAGATCCTCCAGCCCGCCCCCATGCCCGGTATGCCAATGCCTATGGGCGGGATTTCGATGGCAACGGCTTTTGTGTATCTGGCATACATGCAGGCAGCTGTCTACGATGCGCTCGTCGCCATCGAGGGCGGCTACCAACCCTATAACCTGGCGGTGATAGCCGATCCCAATGCCTCTCGAGACGCAGCAGTGGCTACCGCAGCTTATACAATCCTCAAGCATTACCTGCCAACAGAGCCAACACTGGACGGGAAATACGCTGACGCGCTTGCTGCGATTCCCAACAGCGCCGAAAAGGTCACCGGCATCGCTATTGGTCTAGATGCAGCCAACGCCATCATCGCCCTGCGCACTGGCGATGGCTTGCTTGCAAGCACGGGCTACACGGTCCCCGCTCCGGGTCCCGGTGTCTGGGAACCCACCGTGATGCTCCCTGGCGGCGGCGCAGCCCCACCTGTAGATCCCTGGATGGCGGAGTTGCAGCCCTTCCTGCGCGCCACACCCGAGCAATACCGCCCCGCTCCCCCACCCGCTCTCAACGACCCACAGTATTTGCTGGACCTCGCCGAGGTTAAAGCCATCGGCGGAGCCATGAGCATCAGCCGGACCCTCGAACAGACCGAGGTTGCGGTGTTCTGGACCACCAATATGGTCATCCAGACCAACCAGGCCTACCGGCAAATCGCGGCGAATCGCAACCTCAACCTCATCGAGACCGCCCGCTTGATGGCGCTCGGCAACATGGCGGCCACCGATAGCCTCATCGCGACCTTCGATGCCAAGTACACCTACAATTTCTGGCGTCCGGTGACCGCTATCCAACACACTAACCCCGATGGCAGCTATTCCGCTACCACCGTGAACACCTGGATGCCCGCGGTGATGACGCCCAACTTCCCCGAGTATGTCGCGGGGCACGGATCCTTCATGTCCGCGCAAGCTGAGGTCTACACCACCATTTTTGGAACCCCTAACATCGAGGTTGACCTAGAGAGCACGGTCACGGGGAGCGTCCGGCACTTTGCCACTGCCGCGGACCTCCGCACGGAGATCGTGAATGCCAGAACCTGGGGCGGTTTACACTTCCGCACCTCCAGTGAACTCGCTGTCGCCATGGGCCAGCAGATGGTGGTGGATGCGGTTGCCACCCACTTTGGAGTTGCGGCATCCCGCAGCGAACACGCTACCGTCTCCGGTGGCATCCGCAAATTCGTGGATGGCTTGCCCGGGCTGACCGCAGCCAATGCCAACAACCTGGGGCAATATCTGCCTGTGGCGGTGCCCGATACCACCACCTACCCCGGCACCGATTACTACGAAATCGCTGTGGTGCAATACCGCGAGAAAATGCACTCCGACCTGCCGGAAACCCTGCTGCGAGGCTATGTGCAGGTTTCCACAGCTATTGTCCCCGGCGAGCACGTGACTCTCACCAATGCGCTGCTCGATGGGACCGAAAGCCTCACCGGCTTCTTCGGCGTCACCCCGCCCCACTACCTTGGACCCACGATTGTGGCAGCTAAGGATCGCCCGGTGCGAATCAAATTCTACAACCTCCTCCCAACCGGCATTGATGGGGACCTCTTCATCCCGGTGGATACTACCGTGATGGGTGCGGGCATGGGTCCGAACATGTACGGCATGGAAGAGATGGACCCGCAGAACCCCATGTGCGGTGTGGGCTACGATATGCTCACAGGTGACCGCATCGTCAAGGATCCCGACTGCTATGCCGAAAACCGCGCCACCCTGCACCTCCACGGCGGCATCACCCCCTGGATCAGCGATGGTACCCCGCACCAGTGGATTACACCCGCCGGCGAAAACACCTCTTACCCACAGGGCGTCAGCGTGCAGCCCGTCCCGGATATGAGCGATAGCGGCGACCCAGACGATGGCGTAATGACCTTCTATTACACCAACCAGCAGAGCGCCCGCCTGATGTTCTACCACGACCATTCCTGGGGCATTACCCGCCTCAACGTCTATGCCGGCGAAGCCGCGCCCTACATCATCACCGACGAGATCGAGCAATCGCTCATCGCGCAGGGGCTGATTCCCGACGCCGCGAGCACCATCCCTCTGGTGGTGCAAGATAAGACTTTCGTCCCAAGCGCCTCACAACTGGCGGTTTCCGACGAAACCTGGGACGCCACCCGCTGGGGCGATGTCGGCAACCTGTGGCTGCCGCACGTCTACTCGCCCGCCCAGAACCCCGGCGATAGCTCCGGTGTGAACCAATTCGGTCGCTGGGCTTACGGTCCCTGGTTCTGGCCCCCCACGGGCAGCGTTGATTACCCTCCCGTGGACAATCCCTACTACGACCCGAGCTGCGATCCTGACGTGCAGTGGTGTGAGCCGCCGCAGATGCCAGGCACTCCCTACAACTCGATGGGTATGGAAGCCTTCATGGATACGCCCGTCGTCAACGGCACCGTCTATCCAGTTTTAGAGATCGAACCCAAGGCTTACCGCTTCCGCGTCCTCAACGCCGCCAACGACCGCTTCTTCAACCTATCGTTCTACCAAGCGGTAGATGCCAACGGTGCCCTGTGCGATCTCAGCAACCCGGCTCCGGCAGCGGAGAGCACCGGTGTGGCTTGTACTGAAGTTCTGCTCAACCCCG
>JAKJAC010000045.1:20586-23553 GCA_022707705.1 Chloroflexota bacterium | reverse complement strand
TCCACTCACCGCCGTGATAATCTTGTTCCACAACGCAGGCTTTTTCAGTGGCGTCTCTGCCACTGGCTGCCCGGGCAACAGCTGATACTCCAACGCATCCCCAACCTGCTGCGCACCGGCGCGACCGGCCAATGCCGTATAGCGCTTGGCAGCAGCAAACGCCGCCCTCGCGGGCAAGCCCGCCTGCAGCGCTAGGCGCAACGCCAGCGCCAGCACATCCGCGCCAGCAAATCCCCCGCCGTAGTTGACGCCAGGCGCGGCAATAATCGCCGCCACACCCGCCTCGCGGAAGGCGTCCAGGAGTGTCGTGTTCTCAATACCGTGACACGCTCCCAGGAATACGACGGCGTCACGTAGATCGCTGCGCGTGCTGACCATCTCCGGGCGCACAATCACACGCCCGGCATCATCCGTGAATGCGTCCCCCACCGCACTGGGATGTAGGAACACATACATTAGGTCATAATTGGTGCTGATGCTGCCAGGCGGTGGCGTCGTGCTGGTAGGCATCGGCATGGGCGTTCCACGATCTGCCGGGAAGCTCACTACATGCGCATCACGCCCGGCTATTTTTCGCGCCGTCGCTTCAAACTCCTGCAACGTCCAGACTAATACCTTCATCGAAAGGCCTCCGGTCATAGTTCCATGAACTAGCTTATTCCTGCTTGTGCCGCTTCTCCATCGCCGCCAGCAGTACCTCCAAACGGCTATCCGCGCCACGCGGGCGCAATACCACCTTCCTCGCATCTACCTGCACTTCCTGCACTTGGATAGTAATCTGTCGGTCCGGCACCAGGTCATGCAAGACCACCACATCCCCGGCGCGCACCAGCGCTGCCGGCCAACGACTGCCATCAGGCTTGGCAATCACTGAGGTAGAGCTCAGGCGGATACCCGGCTGCGGCTCCGCATTTTCTGCTAGATAGATTTGCGTCAACGTCAGCGCCTCGGCTTGTGAGGTCTGTGGCAGACGGATGGTTTTTTCCCGTCGCCCATACAACGCAATGCTATCGTCATCCGTCAACCAGGCTGTGCGCCAACCGTCAGGCATCTCCCCGCGCACCGCATTCCACACATCCTGTCGTCGCCAGCTCAGCGCCCAACTATCCAGGTGCTGCCGTTCCAGACGCCAGTCGGCGTCATCCGACCACGGGCGAAATTCTGCCACCCCGTCATAGATTGTGAACAACCAGGTGGCGCTACCGTCACCCAACCCGGTCAGTTCCTCAAGCGCCTCCAGATACGTCGCCCGTTGGTAGACAGCGCGATCTACCGGCACGCCGCCAGAAACGACCTCCTGCTGCGTGATCCCGGCAGCCGTGAGCAATGCAGCAGCGATCGTGTCCGTGCTAGCGGGGTTCAACGTCCGCACGGCCACCGCCGTCAGCCGGAACTCAGCCTCGCCGCTAGCGGTGCCATCTTTTCGCAACAACACCGTCAGGACTGTGGTATCCACAGTCAGGTCCACGTCTACCGTCGTATCAGTAGTGGCAGTCCACAACACCGTACCATCGGCTGCCTGAATCTCAGCCACCCAGCTTCCGCTGGTAATCGTCAGCACGATATGCGCTTCCAACTGCACGATGTTATTCGGACCCAACTCGATAACCGATTCCGGATAAGTCACACTGACCTCATCCCCATCGGTGAAGTCACCATTGCCTGCCACATAGACCCGGTTGTTATTGTCTGCACTCATCCCCTCTGGGGGATCACTCTCCGGATTCCAGTTAGCGTAATCCACATCGCTGTAGATTTGCCACAGTTCCAAATCTACCAGTGCCCGCGGCAACCCCAACGCCGTCAACGTCAGTGTGGTGTCACCGAGCTGCGGCTCTTCTAGTTCTCCACGCCAAACACGTTCTCCGGCAGTGAAGAATTCCAGCGTGCCTCCCGGCCAGCCATCCACCAGCCGCCATAATTCGCGCCGTGCCGCGTCCAGCGTCACCGTGGCGCTCCACCATCCTCCGGGCGTCCGGCTATCAAAGCGCCAGGTGCTGGCCTGCTCAGTAACCTCCAACCGCCCCGTCAATTCAGTCTCGACGAAGATTTGCATAGTGCTGCTAACAACCCCTTAACGGCAGTGATTCACGCATCCGGTAGCACATTCCAACGAGGGACCGCCAGAATCTGCACCTGCGCGGTCCGCTCCGCCTCAGCCACACCTGTGTCCGATTCCAGACCAAACGTGATGATCTGTTGCTTGCTAGAGGGCAACATCTCCTCCGGTAACAGCTGAATACGCCCACCATAGCCGTCCAGAATCGGCAACCGTTGGGCATCATAGTCGTACACCAGCTCATCACGAATCCCATCATCCTCGATGCACGTCCCCGGCAGCGCGTTGTACCCCTGAAAGCGCAAACGGCGATACTGCTCCATTGGGATGAAATGTACGAAATCGAGCCAACCATTGCTGCCATCCTCACTCTCTACCCACACCTTGAACGGATAGCGCAGCGGGTGTGTATACCCACCTGGTGGCAATACCACCATTCCCAGGTCAGTCCAACCGTTTACACCTTCCGCCCAGCGGCCAATCTGCATTCGAGTCAACTCGTATCCCACCGCCACACGCCAGCGATCGCCGGCGAGTTGTCCGTTTGCCAGTACCCGGAACGGTCCCACAAAATCCCGGTTACTGGCATACTCCACTTCCCATCTGAAGGTGCTGCCCTCAGCCTGATAGGTATTGCTGAACTGCGTGCCGTATTGCTGCGTCACGCCTATCTCACTGTTCTCCGCTTCTAGCACCAGGTTGATCGGGCGATCGTACCACCCCATGCGCACCTCTGCCAATCTGCCAGTGGCGTAATTGTTCGAGATGCGGATCCGCGTCAACGCTGGCACATTCCCCACTGGGGCTTCAACCAGCACGAAGTTGTTGTAACCTGGTCGGCCATCATCGCAGTTATAGATCGTCGCGAAGTCGCCCCAGGCTTCGTCGAAAAACGTCCGCACCTGCAG
>JAKJAC010000045.1:13659-20544 GCA_022707705.1 Chloroflexota bacterium | reverse complement strand
CCATCGCCGTGCGCGCATTCCCATTGGGCTGCGCCGTGCCGCCATAGAGAGTCGCCTCATACCAGTGCGCATTTCGGTCCTGATTCCGCATCTGCAGCACCATCCGCATATCGCGGCGTCCCGAAAGCGCCCACCGGCGCGCCGTCTCCAGCGCCGCATTGAATTGCCGGAGCCCATCCATCGGTCGCGCATACCACAGCGTAGCGGTTTCGTCAACGTTATCCACCTCTGCCGCGATCGGCAAAGCGCCTTCCCCTGCTCCGCGTGTGGTCGTCACCCTCACCGGAGCAGCTTGTGGAGCAAACTCCACCCAGTTTGCCGTGACCTCAGCAACCGTCGTCACATCGCTGCTGCCGTAAGCTTCTACCTGCGCCAGTCGCAACTCGTACATTACACTGCACCTCGCAATGGCCTTAATCGACCCTCCAGTGCTGCACCCAAGCGGGCGCTGATTTGCTCCACCAGGTCATCCACATCCCGATCATCGTGAATATGGACCTCGCCAATCTGCACGTTAAACCCGCCCATAGTGAACCCGCTGCCGGCAGCGCTTGCACCCTGCAGCGCCTGCGTCGCCATGGACGTACCGGCAACCGCTACACCCGCGCTACTTTCACGCAGCCCGATCTCATAGCCCTCTCCGGAGAACTGCCCCATCTCCTCGAAGACCTTGCTGGGAGAATCCATCAGCAGTAGATTCTTCGCTGCGTCAATACCACCCTGGATGACATTCCCGACAGCATCAGCCACCGCGCTGGCAGCGCTCTTGATGCCGTCAATGAAGCCAGCAATCAAGTTGCTGCCTACCTCGACCAGTGAGAAATTCTGGACAAAGTTCTTCACACCGTCGAGAACCCCACTGACGATTTCCTTAAGCTTCTCCCAGTTACCTCGCCATGTGGCGACAAACTCATCGGTGTTGGTGCCGATGGCATTGAGGATACCTTCCAGGAACTCACTCAGGACGGTCTTGATACCTTCCCAAATCCCACCGACCGAGTCCTTGAACGTAGTCCAGGCTGCATCCCAATCGCCATTGATTAACTCCATACCCAGTTTGATAATGCCCAACACGGCGTTGATGGCTATCTCTACCACCGTCTTGATGATCGTCCAGGCATTATCGAGTGCTGGGGCGATGTGGTTACTGAAGAAGTCGGCGAGGGTCTGGCCAGTTTGCTGGATTAACGGTAGATTTTCCTGGAACCACGTAACGACCGTTCCCACGAGACTTTGAATCCAGGGCCACACCTCCTCGAAAACGCCGCGCAACGTGGCCAGAGCTGCCGGTCCTTCGTTCACAAAGACCCGGTTGAAAATCTCCTGTAAGGTGGCTATGGCTCCCGGCAGATTCTCCCCCAGCCAGGCTCCGACCGTTTGCCCAAACTCCGCAATCTGGGGCCCATACTCCCGAGCCAGCGCCCCCAACGGCTCCAGGATCGCCTGCAGTGCCGGCAGCAGACCCACCGCCAGGTCCATCTTGAGATTTTCGAACGTGGTCTTCAACTGCGCCATTGTTGCTGCAGTGCCGCCCGTGTTGTCGCCCAAACGCTCGACGAATTCCCCACCAGCATCAACCACAGCGTTCAGCAACGCTTCCTGCTGCTGGGCTTTGGTCATTTCATCTACGGTAATGCCTAGACTCTTGGCATACTCCGCATTGGCCTCAGCCAAATTGATCGTCAAGCCCAAGTTGTCCAAAATCATCGGGCTCCCACGACCGATGCCTTTGACTAGTGAATCCAGCAGGAATCCGACGTCTTGCCCTGTCGCAGCGGCGCTTGCCTGCGCGATTTGCAGCAGCGCCGGGAACTTATCCGCCATGCTCTCGCCCACCAGGAGCATGGCGCTGTTGTACGACTCCATGAGCGAGGCGTCCGTCACCATCCCGTTCGACGCCGCGCGCATAGATTCCAGCACCTCATCGGCGCTTTGCCCGGCGGAGGCCGCTAGGTTCTCGAACGAGGTACGCAGCTGCTCGATGCGGGGTGCTTCAGTCAGCATCGTGGTGCCGATATCGCGCGCCACGTTTACCACCGCATCGAAACCCTTCATCAGCACATTGCCGGTCAGGAAGCCCAGTGCATTCTCGGCAATCCCGCCGATGCGCCCCCATAGGGTTTTGGATTCGCCTTCAGCCTCCTGCATCCCTTTGCGCAGGCCCAGCAAATCCATCGCCGTTCCGAGTACTGCTTCCCCTAGTGGAAAATTGCCCATGCTGCCTCAACAAAAAACGCCCGAATCGGGCGCACTAAGCGCTCAATCGGGCGTTCTATGACGCACACCAACAACCGCTAACCGTGTTTGTTACTTGGCCTTCTGCTCCAACTCTGGCGGCCAGACAGGCTGCTCTTCCTCGGGCTCCTCTTCCTGCAACGCCGTCACGGGTATCACATTCACATGTCGTTCACCGTGATGGCGGCTCTCTACAATCAACACGCCATTCTCAATCCGTGCCCAGGGAAGCCCGCAGACTGTACAACGCAGGATTCTTCTCATGGCTTTCTTCCTCCCTCGATGCGTGCGCCCAGCTGCGCAAACCATTGACGAGCCTGCTCCGGGTCCTCAGTCGTCACCTCAACCTTCTTGATCGTCTCGTCACGTCTGGCCCTCTGGATGGCTTTATCCCAGGCGCGCGTAATACGCCGGCGCTCGTAGGGCTGCAACCAGGGCAATGACCCGGCTAAGGCCGCGGCCTGCACCTCTTCAGCCTGCAGCGCGTCAATCCAATGCAACAGGCTTTCCAGGATCCAAAGCGGGAGCGTCAATACCCGCTCTGGATCCAGGTGATAGAAGCGGGTCAGGCGCGCTATGAGCTCGCCGGACCCGCCTTCCGTTCCCCCAACGCCGCATTCCGTCGCTCCTGCTGTGCCTTGGACCAGAAATCCAACAGCGCTTGCTTCTGACCCAGGGTCATCGCTGCGACACGCTCCTCTGGCAACGCAGACGCGATGAAACTAACCAACTCATTCACCGCCTTCTCGATACGTTGCGCAAGGTTCGCATCATCGGGCTTCTGTTCCAGTTGCTTCACCAACGTCGGGAGCAACCGCTGCAACTTCTGGGCTCGTGCCATATCCACGATCCCCATATCCGCCTGATTACGGAGTTCGTAGACCGTTCCATCCACATCCGTAATCGTGTCATGTTCCTGGATCAAACTTCCGAGATCAAAAGACTTGGGCATACCACACCTCCTCAGGTTGGATACACTTCTGCTAATAAACACTTAACGGTACTAAACCAAAGCACCAGCATTTCCGCTGGTCACTGCTCAACCAACTACGTCGCCGCAGCCGCTTGCACCACCAGCCATCCCAACTGCTCAGCCTCTTCCTGTGTGGCATCCACCAGCGCATGGAACTCGCACTCCAGCATCGCACGCCCGTCCTTGGCAAACGTTGGTTGCGGTTCGGCGTCGAAGACACCGCGCGGGATCACATACATTCCCGGCCACGCCCCATACGGCGAGAGCGCCTCCCCGCGGAACAACAGTGCATACTCCGTAGGCACGAATCCACGCTGCAGCGGCATCGTCTTCGTGTCAGGATTCGGGACGGTATCGGTCTCCACATTGGCCACGTCATGCAGTACCCGCGCATACTTCTCCAGCGTAAGCGAGACCAACGAGAAGACGGTGATCACCTCTTCTTCCGGGCGCACGGCTTTGCGCGGTCCCTGATGCTCGTTGTCGCGGAAATAGGTCAGCGCACCTGCATGCTGCAAACTCTGCTCGCCATCCGTCTCACCCATGTAGACCCACGGCGAAGCAGGCGTCTCCGTCACACCTGGAACCGTACTGCCCACCGGGGCAATGTACACGTCCAGCGTGCCGGTCAATTGATCGAATGGTGTCGAATGTGCCATTTGAAAACCTCCTTACTCAAAAATAGGCGCACAACAATCTATCACGGCTACGTACAACTGGAGCAAATTGACAATCACATACCGATCGTCAACGACCAACACATGACAGAAACCGTAACTGCTTCTATCCGGAAAATCATTCAACTGCAATTCCGTGATGATGCTATACGTTCCACGCTTGATCAACAACAAGCGCTGAGAGCTAGCATCTGCCGTCAACACCAGGAGGTAGTCGCCAACCACCCACACATCATAGACGGTATCAAGGACTGTTCCGGGCAGAAGATAGCTATACAGCAGCACTGGATCCGTGCGGTCGCTCACATTGAAGAGCTGCACCCGAGCCTCACCATCAACCTCACCCAGGGCTAATACATCCTCACTCAAGTGGCCCCCGCATTGGTAGTTAGTGCCGCCAAAAATCTGGTCTGAGAAATACGCCAGCACAGGGCTTGCTGGTAGACTCATATCGAAGACGGCGAAACTCCACGAATCGTCCACGACGTACAAATAGCGCTCACCGTCATAGACCAGGTACTCGCAGTCGTGCAGGGCGTCGTAGTAGAGGTAGGTGGGATTTTCTGGATCACTGATGTCGAAAACCGCCATTCCAAAACCGCTGCCGCCACCATAGACATGCTGCCCGTCCGCGCTGAGAATAATCTGCTGCAGGAATGGCGCCCCATTCCAGGGTTCGGCTATGTACTCACACGCGCCCAGTTGTATCAACGTGCTCTTGTCCAGGATGAACAAGCCGCGCTCTGTACCAACGTAGACATAATTGTCATCTACAGCACATGCAAACGGCTCATTGCTCATCCCTACATAGCTACTCTCGATAGAAACCCAACTCGCACCCGTCAAACTGCCGGTGAAAACGCCCTCACTGTTGCGATACGGAATCTTGAATACTTTCGCCGTGCCGGTCGAAACGTCATAATATGTCTGAAAGATGTGCGTGTCATCCGCAGCAATACCATACAGCAACCGCTGTGTGCCTTCCGGCAAGGTATCCTCTGCCAGAGTATCATACGTCGCTACGACCTCCAGCGCGGGTGTTCCGTCAGGATCAAATAGGCACGAACTGTAATCACTATCCCCCGCGTGCACGACCAGTAACCCGTCATCAATCGTCCCGTACTCGCACTCCAATGCCACCCGCTTATCTCGCGCCCATACCAACTGCGGCTCTCCCACGAACACGCCGTGCTCGAACCAATAATAACCTGGCAACATTCCGTAGGGTGAGAGTGCTTCGCCACGTAACAGCAACGCACAGGCCGCCGGCGCAAAGCCACGCTCCAAAGATAACCGCTTCGTCGGCGTGATTTCTGCCCCCGGCGCCACATTTGCCACCTCGTACAACACCCGTGCGTAGGTTTCCAGCGTCAGGCCCACCAAAGAGAAGTTGACCGTCAACTGCTCTTCCGGGCGCACGGCCTTGCGCGGTCCCTGGTGCTCGTTGTCCCACCAATATTGCAGCGCTCCGCCGTGTGTGATGATTTGCTCACCATCCGTCTCGCCCAAATAAACCCATGGCGCGACTGGAGTCTCGGTGACCGCTGGCAAAGCAGTGCCAACCGGCGCCACGTAAATATCCAGCGCGCCCACAAGTAGATCAAAGCCTTGACCACTCACGCTGGGCGTCGGTGGCTCTGGAGACTCAAACACCTCATAGTAGGCGAAGAGTCCATAGTAACCATTATCAGGCGAGTACAACATGAACCATCCGCGCGCGGAAGCAGTGAAAGCGAAGTCGTAAACCTCATAGGCGCCGGTATCTATGGCGTCTCCACCGCTCCACTCTCCGCCGTCGCGCTCGCTGTAGCGCACGAACGACATGCTCGTGACGGGGTTTGGACCATAGTCAGCACCGATCACGTGCAATTGCCCGGCTCCAGAACAGGCCGCGCGAATGTAACTTTGGAAATTGTTGTATGCCGTGGTAGTGGTGACGGCAGCCCAAGCGCCAGACTCATCATGCAGATGGTGTAAGCGATCCTCAGAATAATCCACATAGAGCACGTGCAGCTTGCCTGCGGCGTCAATAAGCAGCTCCACCCCGGCAGTATCGCCGGCGCAGTTTTCAACTAACATTGTGCCAACCCAGACCCCACCAACACGTGCATACAGCACCAGGTCATTTGCATCTGTCGTTAAGACATAGGGTGTGTCGGTAGCATCCATACGCAACCTGAACATGGGCAATTGCGCGGTAAAACTCACACTATCTGCCAGAATCGTCTCCGTAGTCCACGCGCCAGTGCTGCCATACGTATACTTGATTGTCCTGGTATAGGGCACTCCCGTGCGCGTTGCCCACACAATGTGCAACAGGCCTGTGCTATCGAGCGCCAGATATGGAAATTCGACCATGATAGCCGTACCACTGACCAGTGTTTCCTCAACCCAACTGCCGCCGCTATTCGTGACATACAGCAGGTAATACGTGTAGTTGGGGTAGATGCCCGTGCGGTAAATTGTCACGATGTGCACCAATCCCGCATGTATGCCAATCGCAGACCCGAAAAGCGAGCCGGTCGTCTTGTGCAGCGCCACTTCATGCTGCCAACTTGCGCCATCCCAACTCACGTAAACTAAGTCGCGCGTTTCACACACCACAAAGTGTGGATAGCCATCAGCATCCACACAGCCGTTACCGCGATCATAGTATTCGCCATCGGCGATTAGCACTTCAGTCGTGATCATCCGCTGTCACCTGCGACCGCCGTCTCTGCTACAGCCAGCTCACCATATACCAACACCATCACCACCTCTGGCACATCCGGTTCCTGCAAAAAACTCGGTCCAGAGGTCAGATTGACCCAGTACACCAACCCGTTGCCAGCTGACGTCTCCACCACCTTCCGCTGCGCCTGTCGGCAAACACCTACCAACGCCCGGTACACAGCGCTGGCTTCGGCAAACGTCTTGCCATAGCAACGAAACTCTATCCGCGGGCGCTGCCATTCCAGGTACAATTCCGCATCACCGCCGTCATACTGCACCTGCAGTGCC
>JAKJAC010000045.1:0-13649 GCA_022707705.1 Chloroflexota bacterium | reverse complement strand
CACCAAACTTGTGCCGTGGCGCTACCCGCCCCGCAATGACCTTGTTCAGATCTGCATCGCGATAGAGCAGTTCGATCAACGCTTCGAGGGCATCAATCATCCTCGTCTCCGATCAATATGCGCCTGGACGACCTTCAGTACCTGTGGCCGCACCTTATTCAACGCTATCGTGAGATACTTGTACAGGAAATGTATGTGCATGGCATATTCCATCCCCGTACCCACAGCGATCTTCAAACGCTGTCCGTCGAGCTTCGGCACCACCTCGCCGGCATTGTTGCCGCGCTCCGGGCTGTTGGATGCCGGTTCTACATTCTCGCGTGCGAAATTGTAATCCGGGCTGGCGGCATGGATGCTACGTTGCAGCGTGCCCGTCAGCTTCCCGTGACCAGGCCACAACTGCTTCTTGGCCTCGCCCTCAATCCGCAGGCCGATCTCCACCAACGCCTCGCCCAGAATCTTCTCAATCTCTCTCTGGGTAGGTTTGCCGCGCCAGTCCAAACGTGATTTACTCACGAAACCCGCTCCAGAGTCAGCGAGATATGCCGCGCCGCCCGTCCTCTGCGCGTCAGACAGCTACGCACAGCAAACGGACCCACCTCTGATGTGCCATCCTCATACACTACATCACAGATGCGGTCGCCCTCGCCTACTTCCACATCCGCGCGCACCAGCAACAAATACCCCGATACTACTACCCACTGTTGGGTCACCGTATCGAATTGCCGCTGATTCTTCGCCACCAACCGGCATGGAACATCAGTGAGATAGTCCTCATACACGCGCACGTCACTGCGATACTCGTCCTGCCGTAACGTAGCCCGCTGGATGGTGCACCAGTGGATCAAATGCCCGTCGAAACTCACAGTTTGAACACTCCCACATACACATTGACAGCACTATCCGAATAGGTGATCTGTACCCGCCCGTTGGCGTCATTGTAGAGGCCTGTGGGGAATGGTCCGATGAGCCGCGTTTCTCCGGCTGCTACGGCGACCGTTCGGTCAGGAGGATCTTGACCATCAACGTCCTGCTGCACGTTGATACTCACCGTGCGGCTCGCCGTGCCATGGCTGTTGTACACCGCCAGCAACGTGCGCCCATCGTTGGCAAACTGATCTCCAGCTGCCGAAGCTGCCACAACAGCATACAGCACTCCATCTCGCGTGATCGTATTGACCGTTAATGTCGCCATATCACACCTGGATGACCGTTACATCCACATCCTGATTGAAGGTGACCTTGACCTCGCCTTCTTCATTGTTATAGGTCGCTGGCGGGAAAGGCCCGAAGACCGCTGCTTTGCCAGTCACCAACGTGGCGGTTTTGTCCGTGATTGCCAAACCGTCAACAGTGCCAGGAGTCTCGAAAGTCATCGTCACCGTGCTTCCGGTAGCATTGTTGACGTGTAACAACGCTCGTCCGTTATTGCGGAAGTAGTAGGTGTTGGCATTGGCAATCGTCGTCTTCAGATCCGTCGCCACCCGCCCTGAGCGCAAGGCTCGGTATACCGTCAAATCCACATCTGACATCGTGCCCCTCCTATACCTGAATCACCGTCACATCCACAATCTGGTCGAACGTCACCTGCACCTCGCCATCGCCGTTGTTGTAAATGGACGGTGGGAATGGACCGAAGAAACCGGCCTTCGCCGTCGCCAGCGTCGCCGTCGTCGCATACCCGGATACAGGATTGGGCTGCGCCAACGTCGCGGTCACCGTACTACCAGAGGCATTGGCTACATGCAACAGCATTCGCCCGTTGTTGCGAAAATGATAGGTGTTCGCCGTACTCACCGTTGTTTTCAGATCCGTCAGGATGCGTCCGGAGCGCAATCCCGGATAAGCCGTCACATCTACATCGGACATCGTTCCCTCCTAAATCACCTGGAACATCAACTGACGCAGCAACTGTGCCCGCGCCAATTCCCAATCTGGCGCCGTGAAACTGTACTCCCCGGCGATAGACTCACTGTGCATCGCGGTACGCTCCAGTGATAGGCGTACCAACTCCACCAACACAGCCTTGCGATGCTCGCGATCATCAATCGGCACCCACAGGACCGTAACCATTGCGCCCCACACACTGCCTGCCGGCAGACGCTCCAGACGCCCTTCATCAGCCCAAACGCGGAAATCCTCATTTGCCTGACTCAGCACCGTAGTGTTCTCAGTCACCCGGTAAACGCTTGTCAGACGCCGCGGCAGGTATAGGTTCATGCCGCCGCCAGGCAGCACCGTCGTGATCCGCGTGTTAGCGTCAGCATAATGCGCTCCACAGCGTTGCACCATGATCGCCTCTTCGCGGTCAATGATCGCCTGCAGTCGCACATCGTTCAACCCCGTGGGCACCAGGTCGCGCAACTCGGCTACCGTGATCAAACTCATCGAGACCTCCGCAATCCAGAAGTTCGCAGTACCGCTAAGGTTTTCTTAGCAGCACCATGGCGCTGGCGGAAGGGTGAATCAGCGCCCACCCTTCCGCCTTTTGCCTTTTCTCGCTTAAGCCGTCCCCTCGTCTGGCGCCTGGTGGAACTCACCCACATTCACTTGTGGGCTGATCCGAGCGCCATAGCGGATGCTGATGATCATCGCGGGGCGAGCCGTTCCAACGTTCGCCACCGTCAGCAACGGACGCACATAGCGTTCCTGCGGCTGGTAGATGTCCAGCACTGCGATTCCGT
Source organism: Chloroflexota bacterium (assembly GCA_022707705.1). Lineage (GTDB taxonomy): Bacteria > Chloroflexota > Anaerolineae > B4-G1 > SLSP01 > JAAZNO01. The sequence continues at coordinate 10,965 of JAKJAC010000045.1, read as the reverse complement.
CCGCAGCCACCGCTGAAGAGAACGCCTTGGCAGTACCGGCAAGATCTGCAGCCGTGCCGAAAGCGCTATCGGTATCCTGCTGCGCCTTCAGGCTATGCGCTGCGACCTCACCCTTGCCTACGACGGCGATGAAAGCCACGCCCTCGAAGCCGCTCATATCCACGCCCGCGCCGGTCACCACCTCATTGTCCGCGTCAACTTTGGTCACTTCAACAGCCACTGCCGTATCGTGATAGATGCTCTTAATCATGGCTTACCTCCTCCGTCTTTCCTTCCTAAGCCTTGACCTTCAGGACGTAGAACGCTTCAGGCAGCACACACATGCCGTCAACTTCCTTGCGCCCAATGAAACCAGTCTGGTTGCTCTCTGCGTAGAGCTCCACCAGCCGTTGGATGCTCATCTGCAGTGCATCCACGATCCAGTAGTAGGAGAAATCTCCCACCGCAGCCACAACCGCGTTGGACTCCCAGGCGTCGTTCGCATCCAGACCATCATCGAAGCGATCCGAGGTCTCATACGGGATGTCAAGGATGGTGCCAGGAGAACCGATCTGCAGGCCCGGCTGCCAGATATAGGCGCCGTCGCCGGTCTTCATCAAGCGCACCTTGCGGATGAACGCGCGATTAGCCAGAATGCGGGTGCTGGGTGCACCAGCATAGGCAGCCGGCAGGCGATAGACGAAGTTGATCACATCGTCCGCGGTGACGGTATTGGCGGCAGCAGTCGTATACACCGGCAGACCCGAGGTCTGCAACAAGCCCTGTGGGCTGTTGGCCCCCGTGCCATTGATGAACGCATGCTCCTCGGGCACCGCAAACTTGTACGCCATGCGATCGCGCACATAGCCCTCGACATCGAAGGTCGGCAGCCGGAGGAACGTGTTGCTCACCTTCACGCGCTTAGCCAGCGGCTTGGGCATCAACCGGCGCTGTCCGAAAGGTTCCTGCGAATCCGTATTGCCCGTGCCCACTTCTGTGGTCCAGGTCGCGTCACTGAACAGGCTCTCCTCGGTCGGCACAATCACCGCGCCACTTGGCACCGGAGGCATCACCCCGCAGATGCGGCGCATCGCCGAGATTTCCTTCGCCTTGGCCACCAGACCCGCATAGTAGTTATCCTGTACCAGATACCCACCTGCAGGCGCCGTTCCGGCCAGCAACGTCTTGCGCATCAAGTCGGGAAGCTCGCGCTCACCCTTGCGCATATAGCCGCGCATCGCATGACCGTAGTCCTTGCCCGCCTGCGCCCAGTACGACGGGAATGGCAGAAACTGGCGCATCTCCTCGAGTTCATCGCGCTCCAACACCCGGTCGCCAACCTTGATCTGCACGCCCTCGAAACTGCCATGCTCGAACATCTTGGGGGCATCCATGGGTGCCTGCAGCGCCTTCTCCGTCTCCTCGGCGCGCTCCAGGCGCTTGGCTTGCGAGGTCAACTCCTCCACCCGATCCAATAGTTGGTCCACCTGCGCCGACTTTTCGGCGCTCAGTTCGCCATCGCCCAGCAGGGCCGTGGCCTGCGCATGCAATTGCGCCGCCTCATCATACAACTTACGAATCTTGCTCATGTCCACAAACCTCCTTGCTATTTCAGCTTTATCAGATTTAACTTACGGCAATCAGATTGAACTTACGGCAACCCTATCAAGTACCAATGCACGCTCACCCCGCTGTCGCCAGCACTGCCGTCCTCTTTGTACACATAGATGGACACAGTCGCGCCGTTGATCTTTACCGAACACAACTGCTCCTCGTTGTCTACCAGCTCCCCTGCCAGCGTGCATATGCCCACAACGGGCGTTGTCAGACCGTGCACCACATTCGCCGTAGCTGTGATGACGTCAGATCCCCACTTAGCTTGGAAGCCAGAATCGGTATAGCCGATCGGGTAGAGATTGTTGGGCCCATAGTTGATCGCGGCCCCAGACACATCCAGCGTTCCGGTGACCACCACATTATCATGAATCGTAGTGCCGCTCGAACCGAGAATATCGCCTGTCAAATCACCAGTGACATCACCCGTGACATCACCTGTCAGATCCCCTGTTACGTCACCCACGAACTCAATCGCTGTGATCGTGCCGAAGCTCGCCGTTCCAGCTACGCTCAGCGTACCGCCCGCATCAATGCGCATTTCGCCGCCGGAGCCACAGACCCACGTATCACCGCCATCTGCGCGGTAACATGCGCTGCTGTAATCTCCACCTTGCGCAATCTCCGGGCCATTCAATGCCAGCGCTAGCAATCCGAACAATACTGCTCCAATGATCAGTACTGCCGCTATTCGCTGGACCCATTCCCAACTCCGTTCACTCTTCATGTTCACCTGCCTCCTTCCGCATAGCCTAACTCTGACTGTGATTTCTGACTCGTAGCCATTCTTTGCGTACAACTCACATAAGCACCTCCCACCCCTCCGGCGCTGCCGCCTCCGGAGATGCCCCATGCAGCAACGCTCGCACCATCACGCTGCCCAAACGCCCGGCTGGACCGAGTGATCGCAGTTTGTCCCAAGTGCGTTTCCCACTGGAGATTACCGCAGTCGCTCCGCGTTCGATGAAGGCTCTGGGGAACGGCGTCTTTGCCCCGTAGCACCCCTCGAGAATCACGACCGTGCCATCACGTAGCCGTGGACCCGCAAGGATACCCTCCACATCCAATGCCGGGATTTCGGCGTCGCCCAATAGCACTCGCGCCTTCGGTGTCCCGTGCAGCGCGATATAGACCAGATCCACCTCAGCCAGCCGCGCATACGGGAACGTCTCTGCCGTCAATGGCGGGCACGTCAGCGGGCGCGTCATAATCCCAGCCAGCGCCAACCCCAACCAGTTGTTGAGCACACTCGATTTGTAACAGTACACCAATGCCTTCATCGTTTTACTTCCGCTAATAACGGCTTAGCAGAACTAACGTTCGCGCCGTATGAGCCATTCCCGGTAGATCAGCAATGCCACACAAACCACGAAGATACCAATCAGGATGTTCCGCACCCAGATGCGCCAGCTAGACCCGAGAAAACTCTGCGCGTAGATCGTGCTCCAAGATTCGGCACTCTCACCAGTCACACGGCGCCACACTTCAAGGAACTGTGTGCCATCATCGGCCATGCCAGCCTGAAGCGCCCGCATCTGCTCTAACCCCAGCGCTTCTACCATGTCAAATGCCTGGGCATACCACAGCGCAGTCTCTGCATCCGTGCGCGGATACTCGCTCATCCAGCACGCCGAAATCAGCGTCCCATCCTGTGCGGCTTGCCGGAGCAACTGCCGCGATTCTGTACGGGCCTGCTTGCCCTCGGCCAGCACGGCCAACCCTTCTGTAAACCACGCGGGCACGTCATGGCGCTCTGCCGTTGGATCGTACAAGTGCATGATCTCGTGTGGCACGGTGCGCGTGACAAACTCATCAACCTCTGCATGCCCCAACCACTGCAGCGTGACGCCCCAACTGGGCTTTGCCACACCGTAGCCGCCTTCAGTCGCCAGCATGGCGTAATCCCACTCTGTAACGACAACCACGATGCGTGGGCGTGCCTCCACGTAGCGTGCGGTATCTCCAAGAATCTTCTGCGCATTGAGCACCGCGGCATCACCAGCCGCCGCGATCTGCGTGAGCGTTGCCGCGCTCAGTTGCGCGCCATATACGTCGCAGAGCTCCCCGGCCACATGCTGCCACTCTCGGAAGTCGCTCGCCGGGTCAGGCCGGTCGTAACTCACCCACGCTGTAGACCAGGGCGCACCCTGACGCGGGATACCACTCCAGGCGTAACGCAGCTCCGCCATGACCGGAACCTCAGACACATCGAAACGCGCCATCCAGGTAGCGCCATCGCGTTGGGCGCCAATCTCCGTCTGGGTCTGTCTGCCCCACGGCGTCTCGATAATCAGCGTTGCCGCTCCATCAGGGCCCGCCAGGCGAAAGACCAATTCATCCCGCTCCGGAGCATACGCCACTTCCGGGAACGTCAATCCCTCAGCTTGCACTGGTAGAGCCAACGCTAACAACACGCACAACAATATCAATCGTCTCATACCTGCCACTCCCGCGCCAATGCCTGTATAGCCCGCCTATAGCGGCTCTTGGTGGCGTCCAGGCTGATTCCTAAAATCTCCGCACATTCTGAAAATTGGAAGCCGGCCCAAAATCGTAGCCACAAAATCCGCGTGTACTCCGGTTTCAGCGACCAGAGCAATACCCGCAATATCCGGGCTTCCTCGCTATCGACGCAACCGTCGACGGTTTCTTCGATCTCGTCTACATCTACCACGGCGCGCCTGCGCCGGTAGAAATCCGCAATCTTGAAGCGCATGATACGCGCCAGCCACGTCTGGGGCCCTGCGTCGCCGCGATAGCCCGGTAAGCTCTCCAACGCCGCCAGCAGCGTCTCTTGGACGATGTCATCCACTGCGTCCCACGGCACACGCCGTGCTGCTTGGCGCCGGAGGGCGGGCATCAGGTCATGGAACCTGATAGTAGAGCAAACGGACATTCGTCAGCACTCCAGTAAGCGTGATCGGAGCCGTGTACGTGAACGTCATGCCGTCCACAATGACCGGTCCGTCGAGCGTCAGCCCTGCGCCAGAGGTGTCCATCCTCACGCCACCCTGCGCGCGGACATTGAACGTATCTGCGGCGAGGCTCTCATAATCCGCTTCCTGTGAATCTGCCCACACGAACGCCCCCTTGTGCAGCGCCTTGGCGCGCGTGCCGGCAGCGAAACTGCTCTCTCCAGACGCGGTATTCGATTGGCCTCCAGGAATAACACTGTACAGACCAGTGACAGTATTGGTGATACCGCCACCGATGAAGCTATACGTTGACGTGATGGTATTGCTATGGCCGCCCGCGATCGCCGAGGCCTGCGCTATAGTGCCCTCGATGGTATTCTCAGTACCGCCGCCGATGAACGCAAAACCATCGGTCTGGCAATACAGATTAACACCCTCCTCAACCCCCAGGTTGGAAACATAAGCGTTCGAGATGTAGTTCCACTTGCCGCCAACCACGGTGTTGTATGTGCTCGGGCAGGCGATAGTCAGAGTCGTGGTAATACAGCCTTCCGTGTCATACAGCTCCCATGGCGCAGTTACCGTGCGCTGATGGTAGCCTGCCACCCAGTTCTCGTAACCCGAGCCGATAAAACTGTAGGCATCGCCAATCGCGTTGTAGCCGCCTCCGGCGATGGTCGAGAAGTCTCCAGATGCGGAGCCATTCATATCATCCAGAAACGAGTACGGCCACCGGTGCTCTGGGAGAGAGCCTTGAACACCTCCGCTATAGAAACCGTGACCGTCGCGTCCGGTGCCGATAGTGTTCAACTCACCGCCGAGGATAGCCTGCCCAGAACCTGGCGCCGTGTAGTTGTAAGCGCCGCCGGCGATAACCGCATCAGTGCTGCTATCAATCCAGTTGGCAAAACCGCCGCCAATGACACTCTCGATGCCCCCAATGGCATTGCCATTTCCGCCACCAATGGTGGATAGTTGTCCACTCACGCTGTTTGTTGCTCCGCCGCCGATCACGCCGTAGTAGGCATACTGGAATATGCGGTTCCCGGCGCCTCCGCCAACGGCGCCCCAGTTGCCCACCACATTGTTCGCTGTGCCACCGCTGATAGCCGCATAGTTACCGGTGATCGTATTGATGCCGAGAGCCCAGTTGCTTGGATCCGCTACACGTCCGCCACCCGCAATCACCGAGCCGTAGTTGCTGCCGCCAATCGCATTGCCCGTGTAACCGCCAGTGATGTTGGGGCTGTTCACTGCCCCGGCCACCGTCAAACCGCCACTCGTCACTTGGGCACGCACCGTATCACTCAGCGAATCGCGGATCACGCCCGTGCCGTAGATGTCCACGTCACCGCCGACCGTGATCTTGTCGAAGTAGTTGCCGCCGCTCTGCGCCGTCACCATGCCGCCGCTTGCGACGATCACGATTACGGCAACCATAATCAGGGAGAAAATCGTTCGTCCCCACTGCTTCATTGCTCACCTCCAACCAGGTCCTGGAATTGCGCGATGATGCCCGGTCCCCACACAATCTGCATCGCTTCAATCAGAATGTCATATTCGGCTTGCGTAATCTCCGTAGCGCGCCCCTCGTGAAACAGATTCACCATAGTGAAACACTCCATCCGTACTTGCTCGGACACTTGTGGATTGTTCACCTGATACCAAAGCGCGTCCTGAATGACCTGGCGCACTGTCAGATTCTGCGGACCAATCCCGTTCAACTGATCGTGATACCGCAACATCACCTGCGTCATATCTATATAGATTGTCTCAGGATCACCCTGAGCAATCTCTACATCGACTGCTTGGAGTGCCGCGATAGCCACACCGCCAGCGACGCATGCAATCAACAACGCGATGACTACAATAGCCTTCCATCCCGCGGTCATTGCTCTGGTTCCTCCAGCATGGTGTACTCAATGAGTACATAGCCTTCGCCCTGAGTTGCGCCGCCATGATCCCAGGTAAAGAGAATGGGCATCTCTGTCGGCACATAGATGGGTCCACCAGCTATCTCGGTCGCACCAGCAAAAGCCAGAGAGAGATTATGCTGATAGTTCTTAATCAATAGATCCAGGCTATCAGAGCGTCCAGCAGCGAACAACGAGATGATGTTCCAAGGTGTTTCCCGCACAACAATGCGCTTTGTGATCACGCTGTTGGCTGGGATGGTCGCAACGACACCGCTAGTTGACTGATACGAAATCGGGACTTTCAATTCCAGGTGCTGCGATGTAGAATACCCGATCACGCTGGCCTGAATCTGCAACTGCGAATGATGATGGGCTCCTGATATAGGCATGACTTCCTCCTACCACTCAAGCGTCACAAGCACTATAGATTCAACAGCCGCTCCTGCATCCAGGATGAACTGCATTGCCTTGAGGTTCACATTTCCAAGTACTTCCAGCGGCGGCGCAGCATCCATCGGTAGTAGGTGCCCAACTTCTGTTGTCGGGGCCACGCCATCATAGCGGTAGCGCACTGCCGCCTTGGTTGCCGTGATCAGTGCACGCTCTGCATTAACCAACTGTGTCGCTGTGAAGCCGAAGTCGTTTGCCAGAGACACTACCGCTCCAGAGGTAACAGTGACACCGCTGCTGCCAGCGTTGCCAATGGTCGTCATTACATTTGCCATCCCTCCACCTCCTACAGCCGCAGCGCCAGCTCTGCCGCGCGTAACCTGCGCCGCAGCGCGTCGGCCTTCACCACGGGTGCAGTCAACACCTCAGCTACACCCTCGACGCTGTTGGCTACCTCGTTGCGTTGCTCAGGTGTCGCCGTCACCAACAAACGCCCGGCCTTCAATTCCTCGACCAACGCCACCAGCGCCTTCACACTCTCACTGAGCGCAATAGCACGTGCCTCTGGCTCGAAGCCCAGCACCGTTTTCACCGCCCGCAACTCGGTAAGCGGGTTCATTCCCAACGGAACCGGACTGATCTCGTATAGGTCCACGCGCTTCAGATGCCGGATCCCGTTCTCGGCGTAGTCATAGTCTTTCGCCCGGTAACCGATACTGCCCTCTGTGAGCGCGCTATCCCTCATCAACTCCCATACCTCGCGCCCCCAGAAGGTGCCCAGTGAGAGTCGACCCTTCGCATACAAGCCCGTCTCATCTTCAACCAGCATATCCGGTGTCGGTCCGATCAATTTATCCCAATCGTGCGCGTAGAAGACCTTGATTCGACCCGCCCGCTTGACCAGTGTCTCCGCAAACGCACCGGGGTGAATCACATCCATCCCATCGTCAACGTTGTCGAAGACGCTGAAATGCCCTTCGTAAATCCCCTGGTCGCCATCAGCCTTGAACTGCGAGGCTGCTGCCTTGTATTCCATAACCTCTGTTTCTGCCACTTCACACCTCCGTTAAGTGTCCTTAACCGCTATTTCTGTCTGCCTATGGAGTCTCTGGGCTCCTCAAAACCAATACTGACTTCTAGCCAAACGGGCACTTTCCCGCAGCCTCCGCTGCCGCAATCGCGCCTTCGTCCACCAGCGCATCGAACTCTGGTGCAAATGCTCTGACACAATTTGGGTGACAGAGCGCATGGGTCTTCGCCCAACTCAGCGGCACTACCTTGCCATTGATCGCCCGGCAGAACTCGTGTGAGTTATCGAAACCATCATCTAGCACCAACACCCGTTCCACACCCGCGTTCGCATATCGCGTGTACGTCGTGCGATTCTGCGCCGTTCCCAGTTCCGTGCGGGCGATCATCCGCGCCCGTTGCTCTGCGGTAATATGTATCAGGCGTCCCTGCGGGTTCCGGTATGTCAACCCGCCCACCGTATCTCGTAGGCCTGGAATCCCGGCTTCAGGATCGCCGCTCACAATGTGATCAATGCTCCAACCACGCTGATAACCCTCGGATAGTAACTCCCGCACCCCATTCCGCGTAGCATCACTGATCAATGTGATCCGCTCACCCAACGTCTGTACCAACGCCACCACTGCCGGATCATTGCGGTTGAAACTCAACGTCGTGTCGAGAGCGTAGTTCCAGGTATCCCACGATTCCGCCAGGATCTCATACGACCAGAACGTGAACACATGCAGCAAATCGCCAAAATCGGCATCATCGAACAGCCCCGGTAAGGTCAATTGCGCCTTCGAAGACAATGCCTCTAGCCCACAGACAGTGGTTGGATCGCCTTGTCCTGGTTCCCATCCAGCGAGCTTCCATTCCAACACTGAGGCTCGCACACCCGCATCTGTCAATGCTCTGGCGCGCTCCATCACCCGCGAGGCCAAGTCGTGGAAGAAACGCTCGACCTCTGCTGCCATCTGTAACTCGGCGCCTTTGCGAATGCTCTGCAAGATCCGCCCAACCTGTAACGCCCGCTGGCGGCGCGCCTCTTGGGTCGTCTCGGCTTTGAACGCCTTGGCCTCCTCGTGTGACGCAGCTTTCCCGGACCCTGCCAGAAATGCCGGTTCCGCGATTGTGCTGAACCCCACGAGGAACACATCCCCATCGGCGGTTTCCGCCAACCCCAATTCAGCGCGCGCCTCGTTGCGCGTCATGTACCCACCACGCACCGCACGATCAACGAAGTCGCCTAGCTCTAGCCGTCTTCCCTGCAATGCCACCACAGCCCGCGTATCGAACTGCACTTCCACGTTATCTTCGAGGCCAAAATCATCGCGCAGACCGTGCGTGATCGTATCGTCAAAACGATCCCACATGGGAATCAATGTTTGCTCCGTGAAATAACGTAGCATCCCCTGCACGTTGTCATAGGTCATGTGCTGCAAGCCCACATACAGCAGCGCCACGGTCGGGGGAACCTTGAACGCCGCACAAATCCGGCTCTCCGGGATATTGCGCATCGCTTCTGCAGCCAGTTTGTTGATGTCGAAACTCAGCTGCTTGATATCCACCCCGCCTTCCAGAATGGCAGGTTTCCCGCGATTATCTCCGCCGTATTGCTCGACCCATTCTTGCTTCATGCGCCGCATCTGATAATCTTGCAGGATTACATTCGCCGGCGCGATCAGCGCCAGCGGCGGTACGGCATTGTTCTTCAGCAGCGCAAACGTGTAATCCGTCATCTCGCTGTCGAGATCAGTCTCGCGCGCCACTGACACCAACGGTGCCAATCCGCGCCAGGGCTGCAGCGGGTCCACCGCCCACTTGAAGTGAATCACCCGCTCCCGCGGGATTTCGTCCATCTTCACGCCCTCGCCGTCGTACAGCTCGTAATAGCCGATCAAACGACTGCCGCCGGCAACTGGCGTCATCTGCCCGTCGTGCAGAGGCCACAGTTCCACCACCTCATTACGGCGATTGACGACCTTCAACCAATAGCAATTCCCCCCGATGGCGAGATACGTCATCGTGTATTGCAGCAGCGACTTCAAACCCATATCCGGATTGGGACGATGTAGCAACTTCGCTAACGGGTGCAGCTCATCCGGCGAGCCATCGTTGTACACCCGCAACCGCGGTTCAGAGAACCCAAACGCCAGCGCCTGCACACAGGCGAACACCGCCGAATTCTTCTTATAACCATCGGTGACCAACGTCTGGAAGGCAATATCCATGAACGAGTGCCGCATCCAATTCGGAAACACCGCCACCCGCGTCGCCTTCATCAACGTCATTGCGGCCCACAGCCGCAGATTGTCCATCACCCGCATAATGACTCCTGACCGTAACAGTTCTGCTAACGCTTTCTTAGTAGCGCTACAATTTACGTATCCCGACCGTACTCTCCGGTGCAAACGTCAGGCATAATGCATCTGCCAGATCGGGCGACCGCCTGAGCGATTCCTTCAAAACATCCTTGCTTGTCACCTTGATCTTGCCGTTCTGCACCTGGTACATCGGAGCACACAACTCTTCCACTAGAGCCTCATCCGGTGGCAACATCGCCGCAGAATCTGTACGCAGCCACTCTCGACACCGCCACCACAGCTGATCGCGCAACGTGCCGAATGCGCCTTCCTCCACTGTCTGCGTTGGTGCGCCTCCCACATGCACCGCCAGCGCCACGCCTTCATACGCCTGAGGGTTGGACATCCAGCGTCGAATCATCCCTGGTGTAACTCCCGCGCCGATGCCGGTCGCATCCACCATTGAACGCAGCGCATTGCGCTCGCGGGCCAGGTCTGCCGCCCGGTCACTGGTCACCAGCACGTCCACCCCGTTCCACACCTCGAATGGTGCCACCCAACCGCCATAGCGGAAACATGCCACATTGCGATCAACACCAAACTCTGCCACATCTTGCCCGTGAATCGGGCGGATACCCTGGGGCGGTCGATCGCCATGATTCTGCCGCCACACCCGCCAACGTTGCTGTGCCGCTTCCACCCAGGCCCGGTTGATCAACTGGTTCTCCGCCTGGCCGGGGAAGCGCGCTAACACCATGTAACTCAGCGCCGGATTCGTCACCTTGCGCCATTGCCCCCCAACTAGCGGCTGGGTCAGCGTGCCATCTTTGCGCGTTG
>JAKJAC010000456.1 GCA_022707705.1 Chloroflexota bacterium | reverse complement strand
AGCGCGGGCTACTGGTTCCGCGGCATCGTTCCTCTGCGCCTCTACCTGCCGCTGGTGATGAGGTCATCGTAGGGCGAACGTCGTTGGGTGAACGTTGGGTGAACGTTGGGGCGGACCTACGTGTCCGCCCTCTTCACGAATGTGGGCAGGGAGAGGGCACACACACAGGTATGGGCGGGGAGAGGGCACACACATAGGTGTGCCCCTACGTATCGCGCGCGGAGGGCACACGCACAGGTGTGGGCGGGGAGAGGGCACACACACCGGTGTGCCCCTACCTAATACTCCCACACAAAAAACTCTTCCGGCGTCAGTTTGATCAGCAGATTCTCCGGGTCGTGAATCCAGCTCTGCGGCTCTTCCGCCAGCACCCCTGCCTCGCCCAGATAGCGCGCGTAAATCCAGGTGGATTGCTGCGCCACCAGCTCGCGCGGCTCCGTCACCAGCTCCACCGCGCCTTCCAGAATCACCCCGCTCGTTTTCTCCCCTGCGCCGGAGACATCCACCGAC
>JAKJAC010000455.1:259-521 GCA_022707705.1 Chloroflexota bacterium | reverse complement strand
CCTTCTCAAGCAAGCATCGCGTCACATGAGCAACGTGCCCTACGAGGGGATGAAAGAGGAAGATATGCCCGCTCCGGGTGATATCTTCGACCTGCCGGGTATACCGTGGAACATTTTCTTTACTCTGGCGGGAATGGCGATTCACGGCACGTATTGGCACAACGATTTCGGCGTCCGCCGCAGCCACGGCTGCCTGAACGTCTCATGCGAAGCTGCGCGCTGGATTTATCGCTGGGTCCACCCCATCGGTGGCTACGAAGAC
>JAKJAC010000455.1:0-236 GCA_022707705.1 Chloroflexota bacterium | reverse complement strand
TGTTGTAGCGATTTCCTCCATCAGTGGAGAGATGGTCTGCGTACCTACGGCGCGGATACGCAGGACGTAGAGCCAATAGTTTGGTCCCTGGATTACCCACGCCTTAGCCGGGCCGCCTTGCCTGCCGGGCCATCGTTCGTGGAAGAGGAAGGCGGTCTGGCCGCGCCATTCGGTTTCTTCGACCAACTCCGCTTCTGGCAGCGCATCCGGATCGTGCGTGGCTTCCAGCATCACCA
>JAKJAC010000454.1 GCA_022707705.1 Chloroflexota bacterium | reverse complement strand
TATGCCAAGTCCTGGGGACCGCTGCTCACCACCGCGGACGGCGTTGAAGGCAAGCGCCTTCAGGATTCGTACAAGGATTGGATTATGGACCAGCGCCGGCTGGAGCTGGCAAACCCGGACGCGATTTACATGCACCCGCTGCCGGCTGACCGCAATATTGAGGTGACCGACGAGGTCCTGGACGGTCCGCATTCCGTAGTGTTTGATGAAGCCGAGAATCGCCTGCACGCGCAAAAAGCGGTCATGGCGCTGACGATGGGTTAGTTTCTAATCCAGCCTTCAAAACCAGGGGAGCGCTTGCTCCCCTGGTTCTATTTTGTCCCGGTTGCGCCCTTTTTTTATCCAGGCAGCCGGCGGGCAGAGCGTATTGAATTCAACCCTTTCATCCGTATGTTAACAGACCGTGGTTCACAGAGCGCGTGAACTGGCAATGACTTCCCTGCCAAAGCGCTAAGGCTCATAAGCGTCAACACAACGCTTCGTCTTAAGCGGCAGAACGATTCCATTTAGAAAGCCAGCCGAGAAGCGTTCCCACGCT
>JAKJAC010000453.1 GCA_022707705.1 Chloroflexota bacterium | reverse complement strand
GCAGCGCGTGGCGCACCTGCGTAATCATCGCCATTCGACCCGCCACGTCTGAGAGCTTTTCAAAGGGCGTGATGGCTTCCCAGGAATTCCACTGTACGGTGAGCAGGCGGAAAGTGTTGCGCACAACGGGCTTGCCCTCTGTATCGACAGGCGGCGGCTCCAGCAAATCACGCATCACAAAAGCCTTGAAGCGGCTGGCGACGCCCCAGACGTGCTGATCCAGGCGGATGTCGTTGGCGGCGCGCTGGGTTTTACCGAGGCTGTGATGGAATGTCGCATCCACAAGTGACCAAAGCACGTCACGCCCGTAACAACAAAATGAAGGCAGCCGTAATTTCCATTCGCCCTCGTTGAATACTTCATCCTGGAGCTGCTTGCGTTGTGCATCTGTCAGAGGCTTACTCAGCTTGGGAACCAGTACACGCAAACGCTCCAATTTGGTATAGAACGCGAAACGAAGGCGCTCCATTTGCGTTAAATCCAGTTCGTCTTCTAGTCCAAACACTGTAGCGCGTTGTACCGGGGGCGATTGTGCTAACCCG
>JAKJAC010000452.1:280-542 GCA_022707705.1 Chloroflexota bacterium | reverse complement strand
TTAATCCCAATATCTCAAACTGGTCAGGATTGTACTTATCCAGGAATGTGATGGGAACACCCATCGCGCCGTCGTAGTCGTAAGGGATTTCCGCCACCTTATCCACGTTGATGGCGTCGTAGTTGTCGTAGGTCGGGTATTCCTCGGGCGTGTAGCGCTTGTACAGGGTCAAAACTTCATGGCGCTTTGCGATATCCAGGTTGGTAAACCATAAAATGCTGCCAAAACTAAAATATTTTTTCCCGTTTGAATCAATTCTCTT
>JAKJAC010000452.1:0-233 GCA_022707705.1 Chloroflexota bacterium | reverse complement strand
AAGCCATAAAAGATTTGCCTTTATGAGCTTAAAGATTTCTTTATATGTAATAGCATTCTGATTACCAAGAATGATAAACTTCTTGTCGTATTCCACCAGCTGCGCCACATATTCCCGGAAGAGCGAGAAGGGCGGGTTGGTCACGACGATATCGGCCTGTTTCAGCAGTTCCACGCACTCCGCCGAGCGGAAATCGCCGTCGCCTTCCAGCAGCGTGAGCGCGTTTTTGCGGC
>JAKJAC010000451.1 GCA_022707705.1 Chloroflexota bacterium | reverse complement strand
CCCCACTCCCATGCCCTCCAGCTCGCCGCTGCAGCTGCGCCTGAGCTACAGCCCTACCGTCATCATCTCAGGGACGATGGGGCTCTATCGCCTGGAATCTGGGACGTGGGTGACACGCAACATCACGATAACGGAACAAAGCGACAGCCACCTCCTGGCATGGATCAATCAGTCCGGCGTCTATGGGCTGTTGGGGGAGACCCACCATCTCTACCTGCCCCTGGTACTGCGGCGCCGCTGAAACGTCCCATCCAACCAGAAGAGCGCCGGCAGGTCACCGGCGCTCTTCTTCAATGGAAGGTAGAAGGCGTTAGATCCCGTACCGCTCGCGGGCCAGGTCCAGCACCGCGTTGATCAACTGCTCATACGGCACATTCCCCGCGCGGGAGACGATGACCATGTCGCTCACCAGCGGGTTGAGGCCCGGCAGCAGGTTGATCTCGACGATGTGAGGTTGCCCCTGCGCGTCGAGACGGAAATCCACCCGGCCCAGGTCCAGCCCATCGAGCGCTTCAAAAGCCGCCATCGTCAGCTCGAACAACGTCTCACGCAAGGCATCAGG
>JAKJAC010000450.1 GCA_022707705.1 Chloroflexota bacterium | reverse complement strand
CGTGTCCTTGGGGTCGCTTATCGCATTGTTCCGCAGATGCCCGAAGATATTACCCCAGAAGCTCTCGAGAAAGACCTCATCTTTGCCGGTCTCATCGGCATGATTGACCCTGCCAGACCAGAAGTGAAAACAGCCTTAGCCGAAGCCAAGACTGCTGGCATTCGCACCATCATGATAACCGGCGATTATCCCAACACCGCGCGTGCCATCGCCGAGGAAATTGGCTTGATAGCCCCTGGGCACCAGGTGCTCACCGGAGCCGATATAGAAGACAAATCCGAGGAGGAGATGCGCGAAATCGTCAAAATCACGGATGTTTACGCGCGCGTCAGCCCGGAACATAAGATGAAAATCGTGGACGCCTTGCGGGATAACCATGAAGTGGTTGCTATGACCGGCGATGGCGTCAATGACGCCCCAGCGATAAAGCGCGCGGATATCGGCATTGCCATGGGCATCACAGGCACCGACGTAGCCAAAGAAACGGCTGATATGGTCCTCACGGATGATAACTACGCCTCGATTGTTTCTGCAGTGGAGCAAGGCCGCGTGATTTACAGCAATA
>JAKJAC010000044.1:326-24341 GCA_022707705.1 Chloroflexota bacterium | reverse complement strand
AACCCAGTTGACGCGTCAACGCGTTGACGAAGCAGCAAGGTTGCGTAGCAACCCATTCGCCAGCGAGCCTCACAGGGTACGCAGAAGCCCTCCGAACTGCTACGAATGCCCTGTTGCCTTGCGCTTTCGCGTTCCCTCGAATGGTGCTAGACTAAATGGTAAAGAGCCTCACCTGCGGCTTTTGCGGATAAGCAATTACTCGTACAATGTCAGCCGCTGCAGGCATTTTGCTGGTGAAGGATGTGATAGCATGAGATTGGAAATAGCATCGCTCAACGCACCCCGTGGACTTGCGGAGTTGCTTCTAGACCTTGGCGCCGGCGAAAATGGATTCGGCGGTACCCCAGTCGCTACCGGGGAGCTGCCCTTGCCGGCATACCTTCAACGGTGCGTCGAAGGGACAGATGTTACCAAACTGCGACCCGACCATGTGCCACAAACGGTGTTCTGGGCGCTAGATGAGGCAGAGGAAACCATTGGCATGGCGCGGGTGAGACACTATCTGAATGACAATTTAAGAGAGCACGGAGGCCATATCGGTTACTACATCCGCCACGATAAACGTGGTCAGGGCTATGGCAAAGAACTGCTGCGTCAGGCATTGGTGGAATTGAGGAAAATCGGCGAGAAACGGGCATTGCTCACCGTGGATAGCGATAACATCGCCTCTATCAAGGTTATCCAGGCCAATGGCGGCGTTTTTGAGAGCGAGGGTCACAGCGCTGAGGGTCGAAACTTTGGGCGATTCTGGATTGAACTGACTGAAGGACCCTGACCGCGCATCTCGGTATAGCTGACATGAAGATGACGATTTGCACCTTCGGCACGCGTGGCGATACTCAACCCTTTGTGGCGTTGGCTCTGGGCTTGCAACAAGCGGGGCACCGGGTGACGCTGGTCGCTTCGCGCGATAGCGCTGAGTGGATTCAGTCGTATGTGGCGAATGATGACTAAAACAGTACCCGTGATGATTGTGAACGTTGGCTATCGCTCAACCAACTACTGGGTTGTCAGCGCAGAGTCTTCACGCTTGCTCGTTGATATTGGCTGGCCGGGAACACTCGGTACCATGAAGGCGAACCTTAAGAAGATGGGCGTGCCCCTCCACGAGCTTCGCTACGCGTTCGCCACCCACTATCACATAGACCACGCGGGTCTTGCCGAGGAACTCAAACGCGAAGGCGTTCCCTTGCTCGTGCTCGATATCCAGCAAGAGGCCATTCCGTTAATGAAGACCTGGACCAAGCCAGAGGACCGCTACGTGGATATCATCAGCGAAGGCAACGTCGTCATCTCCTGCGAGCAAAGCCGGGAGCTCCTCAGCCAGATTGGAATCGCCGGTGAGATCCTTCACACTCCGGGTCATTCCGACCACTGTGCCTCCCTCCTCCTGGATGATGGTTCGGTCTTCACCGGGGACCTTCCTCCGGAAGGCTATGCTTTCGATAACCCCATCGCGCTGGCAACCTGGAAGCTCCTCCGCGAGCGCGGCGCTACTCGGGTGTATCCCGCGCACGGTCCGGTGAGGCCAATGGACGCAACGCCGGGTACATGGTGATGAGGTATCGTCAGCGCCTTATCCTGTGCAGGGTGTTGAGGTTTGGAGAGCGCTGGCATTTGCTCTAGGAGGTGAAATCGTGACGCTGTCACAAGTCTTGTTTATCATCTTCAATGTCCTGCCCCGAAAGAAAAGGCACACTCTGAAATGAACGCAGAAATCCAGGCGGCTTTGCGCCAAGATCGCACCATCGATATCATCACCACCGGTGCAAGAACCGGGCTACCCAGAAGGCTCGAAATCTGGTTTAACAACATCCAGGGACGCATTATCATCTGTGGCACACCCAACGCCAAAGGCGGCAAAGGGCAATACAGCCCGCGCGATTGGTTGGCCAACCTGAGAAAACATCCGGAGTTCATCTTCTGTCTCAAAGAATCGCTCCAAGTCGAACTCCCGGCAATCGCAGTCGAAATCGTTGATCCTGAGGACCGCCGGGCTTTGATGAGCGCTCCAGAAACGCAGTGGTATCGCGACCAGGTTGACTCTATCGAAGACCTGGTCGCTGGCAGCCCCATCGTTGAGGTGTTCTTCAGGGAGAGGTAGTCTCGGTGACCAACTCTCTGCGTCTTTTTTGTGCCTGTGATTTTCGTGAACGGGGTGTAGCCCCGTTCACGAAAATCACAAAAAGACTAACCTCTGCATCAAATCTGCGGCTTTAGCCGCTCTATGTCGTGTGAAACGGGATAACGTTGAACGTTGCTGGTCCCCCCATTCTTTGGCGACCTGAGCATAGCGTGATAAAATGAAGTTGCAGCGCGATGGAAGCAGGGCACTTCTTTCACGGGCAGCGCCCCACATCCATTGCGTGCCTGAACCCTACCCTTGAGAGGCAGACAGAATTCCATGAAAACCATGCGCAGAAAAGACCGGGAAATCCCACGGCTTGAGGCTGAGGCAATACTTGCAGCTGGCGCCTACGGTGTTTTGTCCACCGTAGGAGAGGATGGCCAACCGTATGGCGTCCCCGTAAGCTACACCTATAAAAACAACTGCATTTATTTCCATTGCGCCGCTGTGGGTCACAAGATTGAAAACATCCAGAACAACCCCCGGGTTTCATTCTGCGTCGTGGGAAACACACGTGTCATGCCCGCCGAACGCACCGTGAAATATGAAAGCGCCATCGTCTTTGGAGTTGCCTCTGAGGTGCAGGGACCCGAGAAGGACGATGCCCTGCTGGCGCTGTTGGAGAAATATTCCGCGGAGTATATTGAGGAAGGCAAAACCGTCATTTCGGAAAAAGGAAAGACGACCACCGTTATCAAAATCGAAATCAACCACATCAGCGGCAAAGCCCAAAGATAAATATCGAAGGCAGTCTCATCATTCTAGCCTGGGAGTATCCTGACATGAAGAAATCTCCGGTGATTGGAGTTGGCATCGTTCTGCTGCTCGTCGGGTCCGTGATCATCGCCATAATCGGTGGGCTGCTGGTCTTGCTGGCTTATGGCGTGGGCCTGCTGGTCAATCTCGTCATGAATTTTGAGCCATTCCACGCGACGCTTCTCAGCCTGGTGGGAATGATTGCTGCCGGCGTGCTGGTGGTGCGTGTTGTGTCCGCTCTGATACCTGGCCCATTTTCTGACTTGGAGTCTGAGGACAACCTCGACGACGATGAGGATGACGACGACGATGGCGATGACGACAAGGGTGATGTCCATCTCTGTCAGCCTGGCGCCCACCCCGAAACCCTTCGCTTGCGACCGCCGTTCAAGCCGGCGAATTTTGCAGGGGTACGGCCCGATGACAGGTGCCCGTGCGGCAGTGGTCGCAAATACAAGAATTGCCACGGGGCAAAACCGGGCAAGGTATAGGAGTTACTTGCCTGAGTCTTGCGCTTTGCGCCTTCCGGACGCGTGAGAATTGGATGCTGTCAGTTCACCTGTGAGTGGTTTTATGCGAAAACTGGTCCCTTACCTGCTCAGAGCCGTAGGCCTGGTCCTCATCCTTATCGGGTTGGTGGCGGCTTACTATGGTCCCCTGGAAATCTTCGTCTTCTACTTCTTTTCAGAGGGCGGACGTTTCCACTATGATGGCTTTGGGATGGGTTCGCTCTGGTTGGCAGCCTTAGTGGTACAGAACCTCGGCTATTACGTCATCGCCGCCCTCTGTCTCCCCCTCGGAATCGGGCACGTCAAACTGCGCCGTTGGGCATTAACGCTCACGCAGCTCACCCTTTGCTTTTGGTTGGGAACGGGCTTGCTGCTGTTGGGGGAGGCCATGGCGCTGCTGCCGTCCGTACTCCGGCTCGACCTTAGCCGGGATATCGTACTCTCTCGCTTACTGCCACTTGGCGCTGCCTTGCTCATCTCTCTCGGGTTGCTCCCGGCATTGGCGCTGGTGTTCTACCGCAGCGAGGCGGTCAAGACGGCATTTGAGGCGCGCGACCCACACCGCTACTGGACCGAGAGAGTTCCCTTTCCCGTACTGGCGCTCCTGCTGCTATTGGTCATCCTGATTGGTGCGTTGCACCTGACGATTTTCTTGCAGGGGCTGTTTCCGGTGTTCGGGCATTTCCTGTTGGGCCGCCCATCCGCCTATATTATCTCTCTCTGCATTCTTGTGCTGTGCGCGTTGATTTACGGCATCGCGCGGCTGAAAAAATGGGCATGGTGGGGCGCCTTGGGTTTTATTGCGCTGCTGGCGATTTCCACAACCCTGTCTTTTTCGCGCTACAGCTTCCATGATATGATTGTGCTGTTGAACCCACCCACCTATGAGCTGGAACTTCTGGACAAACTGGCGATCTTTTATGATCATTCGCTGGTGGGCTTATTGGCTGTTCCCTTGGGGCTCACGCTCGGCTTGATTGTGCATTCAAGGCGTTATTTCTGGAACAAGCCATAACCCTGGCCAATCGACTGCCGGTGAAAACGTGACTTCCCATAAAGAACGGTCTCCCCAGACTTGGAGTCTATCCGAAAAATTCATCTCGATCCAGAGTTTACGCCTAAAGGCGTTTTTGAGAGTGTTTTTTCGTTGGCGGGCGCAGCCCGCCAACGAAAAAACACTCCTAGAAAGTGGATTTAACGGCTCCTATACCCCGTTTCCCCTAATCGAATTATCTATTATAATGACATTATCTGAAGGGTGACACTTCCCTTGGGTATGCCCCGGTAAATCCGTGGGCGTTCCCAAATGAGCTGGGATGCAAGAACGGGAATCGGTTTCCTCGCTGACTGCACGCCGTCGCTGGCGCCGCCTGCGCCAGGATATTCGCGTCTTTGTGCGGCTCTTCCCGTGGCGTATCGCCCTCATCATGGGGACGGGGTTAGTGCTCACCGCCTTGCTGTTTCAGCGGGATTTCAACCGGCTTGGGCGCGTCTCGGAACCGCTCAGCTATGTGCAGGCGCTGCTCTCCGTCATCAAGATTCTGCAGCTCGATTATGACCTGCCGGTCCCAACCGCGCTTGACCCATATTTTGCGCTTCTGCCGTTGATTGGGCTGCCGTTGTTCTTGCTTTTCGGCGTCAACGTCTTCAACGTCATCCGCGTTTTCTTCATCCGCCAGGAGCGGGGATTCGCGTGGCAGGCGGCGCTGGCATCCACCGCCAACCGCCACATCCTGATTTGCGGGGTGGGGCGGGTCGGCTACCGGTTGGCGCAAGAGCTGCTGGAACTTGGACTCGATGTGGTGGGCGTGAACGATTCCAGTTCGCCCCTGACGGAGTCCCTGTCGAACGCTGGAATGCCGGTGCTGTTAGGGGATGTGCGCAACGAGGATTTGCTGCGCCAGGCGGGTGTGACGCGCGCCGCAACGGTGGTGGTCTGCACCAACTACGACCTCGTCAACATCGAAGCGGCTTTTCGCGTACACGAGTTGAACTCGCGGGCGCGCATCGTCTTGCGGCTCTTCGAGGACGAGATTGCGGAAACGCTGAGCGCCACGCTGGATGTGGCTGCCATCATCAGCCGTTCCGCTCTGGCGGCGGTTGCTTTCGCCCATGCGGCTCTCGGCTTGGAAATTGTTGAGACTTTCCAGGTGGGCGATGGCGAATATGTGTTGGCTTGGCTGCCGGTAAAAGCTGGGTCGCCGCTCGCCGGGCGTACGGTGGCGGCGTTCTGCGAGGCGCAGGATGTCGCTCCCGTGTTGGTTCGCGTGGAGGGTGGGGTGCCCGCGGAGCCTGACCCCGACGCAGCGCTCCAGGTGGGGGATTCCCTGCTCGTCTTTGCGTCTGGCGACCGTCTGGGGGCGCTCCTGAATTGCGCTGTTCTGCCTGCCGGGGAACCTGCGGAGCCTGCGCCACGCCCGGTCGCGGTCTGTGGGCTGGGGCACACCGGTTACCGGGTCGCCTTGCGCCTGCTGGAGCTGGGGCAGCCCGTGCTCGCCTTGGATTTCGAGTCCAGCCGTCTCGCGCAGCGCTTGATCGAGCGTGGTGTGCGCGTGGTCTTCGGCGACCTGCGCCAGCCCTCGCTGCTAGCAGCTGCCGGTATCGGAGACGCCGGCGCATTGGTGGCTTGCTCTGAGGATGATATACTCAATCTTGAGGTCTTGTTGCGCGCTCGGGAGGTGAATCCCAATCTGCGCACCGTGCTCCGGCTATTCGAAGAGGAGCTGGGTCCGCGCTTGCAGCAGGCGTTTGGGATTGATGCCGTGTATAGCACATCGGCGATTGCGAATCCCGCGTTTCTTTCGGCGGTGCTGAATCTGAACGTGGCGCAGTCGGTCCTGGTGGATGGTGGGCAATACTATCTCACCCGTCTGGTCATCGGACCAGACTCCATCTTGGTGGGCAGGTCGCCTGCGCAGCTGGATGCCGAGGAAGGGGTCACAGTTGCGCTACATGCGCGTCAGGGCGTGGTTTCGATTCCACCGGAAGCGCACGCGGCGCTGCAGGTGCATGACGAATTGGTAGTTTTGGCGTCTCAGAATCAATTGCGCTGGCTGAGCCGAGGACAGCGGAACTGAGACCTGTACACTGCGGCAGTCTGTGGTGTGGCATTCTCTGGCTTTGAATTTCCGATTTGTGCTGGTTGTCGCTGTGGCACAACTTTACAGGAGGTAGCACATGTTATTAACAGGGGATATTGGCGGGACAAAGACGAATCTGGCAATCATTGATCCGGCTGAAGGTGTTGGGACGATTGTCGCGGAAGCGACCTTCCCCAGCGGGCGCTATCCCAGCCTGGAGAGCATCGTCCAGCAATTTCTCAACCAGACCGGCTTGAAGGTCGAACGCGCCAGTTTTGGCGTCGCCGGACCGGTAGTGGGCGGACGAGCGACCATCACGAACCTGCCCTGGGTGATGGACGAGCACAACCTGCAACGGGCTTTCAACCTCGAAGCCGTCTTCCTGCTGAATGACCTGGTCTCCATTGCCTACGCGGTCCCGCACCTCGAAGAAAAGGACTTGCACGCGCTTAACCGGGGGCGTCCTGAACCCGGGGGCGCGATTGCCGTGCTCGCGCCGGGCACTGGCTTGGGCGAGGCTTTCCTGACCTGGGAAGGCACGCGTTATTCGGCTCACCCCTCCGAGGGTGGGCATGCAGATTTCGCGCCGACCAATAAGATGGAAATCAAGCTGCTGCGCTATCTCCATGACCGCTTTGACCACGTCAGTTTCGAGCGGATTTGCTCCGGGATGGGCTTGCCCAACATCTACCGTTTCTTCAAAGAGACCGAACGCTACGAGGAACCGGCATGGCTTGCCGAGCAGCTGGCTGCGGCATCAGACCCCACACCCATCATCGTCACAGCTGCCTTTGATGATACCCGCCCTTGCTCTCTCTGCCAGGCAACGTTGGAGCTCTTTGTCTCGGTATTGGGGGCTGAAGCCGGCAACCTTGCGCTCAAGGTCCTTTCTACCGGGGGTGTTTACCTCGCCGGTGGAATTCCACCACGGATACTGCCCGCTTTGCAGCAGGATGTCTTCGTCACGGCATTCTTGCGCAAGGGTCGTCTTTCCCATTTGTTAGCGCCCATGCCTGTGAATGTGGTCTTGAACTCCAAGGCAGCGCTTTTGGGCGCCATCCACTATGGCATGGAGATGTGGACTAAGTAAGCCGGGTCAGATTTCAATCACCAGGTATCGGTCTCGAAATAGTCCGGTTAAGCCTGTTTTCGAGGGGATAAGGCTAGCCGCGCTTTTGCAGAAGTCTCTGTTAGGTCCAGAATGCTCGGTGGAGTGAGAGGATGACCTCGACGACAAATGGGCAATCCAATGCGGATACACTGTTGCAGCAGTGGCGTGATAAAGCCGTACTGTTGGCGCTGTCTGCGATCAGTGTGGCTGCTCTGCCCACCTTGATCGTGGTGCTGGTGCAGAACTGGAATCACCCTGCGCAATACCCCTTTGTTGGTTTCTTCATATTCCTATACATTATCGTGCTTTGTTTGCGTGGGATGAAGCATCTGGGTTCCCGCGCGCGGGGCTGGGGCTTCTTGATCCTGGTCTACGCAGCAGGGGTGATATCCCTGATTCGGGGTGGGTTGGTTGGCGTCGGAAAGGACTATACCCTGATCTTTCCGCTGTTAGCCGTTCTGTTCCGTAGCAAGCGCGCCGGATTCCTCTCCATCTTTGGCTCCATCGCAACCTACATCGCAGTTGGCTTACTGCTGGCGAACGGCTATCTCGATGCCTATGTCGTCTACCCTGAAGCCATCGTGGATTTCAGTATCTGGATGTCCGAAGGCGTCTACCTGACCCTGCTCATGTCGGTGTTCTTCGTCTTGCTACTGACGTTTTACAATTACCTCGTGCGGGTTCTAAACGAGCAGATTCTTGCCCGCGCTGAGTTGTCGCAAACCCATCAGACCCTGTTGTTTTACAGCCAAAACCTTGAGGAGCAGGTGGCGGCGCGCACCAACGAACTATCGGCGGCAAATGTGCAGCTACGTCAGGAAATCGCCGAGCGTTTGCGCGCTGAACAAGGCTTGCGCTTCCGAGCAACCCTGTTGGAACAGCTCCAGGACCTGATCGTAGCGCTAGATATGGAGCAGAAAATCACCTACCTCAACCAGGCGGCGGAACGTTTCTTTGGCGTTGATATGGCGGAGTGGAATGGCGCCTCCATTGCGCTTTTGCCCCTGGAGGGATTGGGCGCTTCCTGGGAACAGATTCTGCAAGCTACCGTGGCTAAGGGGCACTGGCAGGGCGTCTGGAACGTCGCTCCAGAGCCTGGTGAGCTGCTCAACCTTGAAGTGCGCGCCTGGAGCATCAAGGACCCTGAGGGCAACGCTGAGGGCATGATCAGTATCATGACGGATGTGACGGCGCGCATCAAATCCGAGGTGCTGTTGCAGCGCCACAACCGCGAACTGGCCTTACTAAATCGTCTCATTACCGCCGCTGCAGCGATTGCCGACACGCGGCATTTGTTGGAGATTATGTGCCGCGACCTGGCGCAGTTCTTCGATTTGAAGCAGGCCATCGCCGTTACTACCGACCCTCTGGGAGAGACGGCGGTAGTGGTGGCTGAATACCTTACCCCGGGCCAACCGCCATTCCTGGATTTGGAGTTCCGTATCTCAGAGAGCCTCGCATTTCGACATCTGTTGGACTCTCAATCGCCTTTGTTTATCCCTGACCTGGAGCTGGATAACCGTATGGGGGATCTGACCCCCTTCCTTGCGGAGCGTGGCGTCAAATCCGTGCTGTTGATTCCTCTCGTGATTCGTGGTCGTGTCATCAGCGTGCTTTGTTTGAACATGCTGGGACGTTTCTCTTTGGATGAGACCGATGTCATCCTGGTGACCAGCGTGGCTTCGGCGGTCAGCCAGACTCTGGAAGCGGGTGAGTTACGTGTGGCTATCGAGAAAACTCAGGCTGCGGACCGTGCTAAGTCCCAGTTCATCAACCATGTCAGCCATGAGCTGCGTACGCCCCTGACCAACATCCGCGCTTACCTGGATTTGATACGGCTCGGAGTTCAAGAGCGGCGTCAGGACTACCTGGGAATCGCCCACGATGAAACGGTGCGCTTGCAGCATCTGATTGAGGACCTCCTGTATCTTTCGAAGTTGGATTTGGGGCAGCTAGAGGTGGAATTGCACCCTGTGGACCTGAATCAAGTGGTCCAGGAATTGGTGTCGGAGCGTGAGCGCTTCTTCCTCGCGCAGGGCTTGGATTTGCTCGTGGAACTTGAGCCTACTCTGAATCTGGTACAGGCTGATGTACAGGCTCTGCGCCAGGTATTGATCAGTTTACTGACGAATGCGCTGCACTTCACCCCTTCTGGCGGAAGCGTGACACTCAAAACCGCATGGGCGACCGCAGAGGGACATGAGTGGTGTATCGTCGAAGTCCGTGATACCGGTTTAGGTATGTCCGAGGCGGAACAGGCCCAACTGTTTCAGCGCTTCCAGCGGGGGAGTGCAGTGGAACTGACCAATACGCCGGGTGTAGGCGTGGGTCTGGCATTGAGCAAAGAGCTCATCGAATTGCAGCACGGGCGGCTCAACGTGAAGAGCCACATCCAAAAAGGCAGCGTTTTCACCATCTGGCTTTTGCCGGCATAAAGACAACCGTGTTTTCTGGCGCGGGAACGCCGCCCGCTGTAGTCAGCGCTACGGCGCCGCGCCGAAAATCCGCAAAGACCCCGTTTTCGCCCATTTGCGGAACTTCCTCCGTTGTCTTCCTGAAAAGTGTTTTTTGGACGCGGGAACCGCATCCAAAAAACACAAAGAAAAGACCCTCTTAGCCCGTCTACGAAACCCTTTTGGTCTCTCCAACAATCCATCACCCCCTAAAAATCCCAGTTGCATTTTAACGCATTCGTACTATAATCCCCCCTTGCAACTATTTGCCCCTCGCTTCGTATTATATACATCGCACGCGGTTGCCTGTGCCAGACCTGGTATGGGGAACCGCTTTTGGTGCCGGTAAGATTTTCAAACCAAACACCTGATAATACGTTAGCGTGAGTGTGCAATTAGGCCGGTCAGAGAAACTAGATTTTAGAGGAGGTATGCAGCCATGTTGCTGGATGAGAAAACCGATTTCGAGGAGCCCCCTGGGAAACGTACGCCGCCGCACCCCTGGGAGCATGTCACTTGGGAGCAGTGGAATGACTGGCGTTGGCAAATGGCGCACCGTCTGCATACGGTGGAGGACTTTGCCAGTTTCATGAACCTTACTCCGGATGAGATCGTTGGGCTATCCGCCCCCGATCATTTCCGTGTTGATGTAACCCCGTATTTTGCGAGTTTGATTGACCCTGATGACCCGAATTGCCCGATTCGGAAGCAGGTGATCCCCACCGCACAGGAATTGATTCCTTTTGAAGCCGCTATGGCTGATTCGCTCGGTGAGGATGCCCATTCGCCTGTGCCTGGATTGGTGCATCGTTATCCTGATCGCGTGTTGATGCTGGTGACGACGCAGTGTGCCAGTTATTGTCGTTTCTGCACCCGCAGCCGTCTGGTGGGAGATTCCCACGCGATGTTCAACTCCGCGACCTACGAGGCGCAGCTGGACTACATTGCTGCGTCGCCTGAGATTCGTGATGTATTGATTTCCGGCGGTGACCCGCTGACTTTGCCGTTGCCGCTGCTGGAGCGCATACTCAAGCGCCTGCGCGAGATTCCGCACGTCGAGGTCATTCGCATCGGCTCGCGCATGCCGATTTTCTTGCCCCAGCGCATCACCGATGAGTTGGTGACGATGCTGGCGAAATACCATCCCTTGTGGATGAACATTCACGTCAACCATCCCAAAGAGCTCACCCCAGAAGCCTCCGCGGCGCTGGCGCGACTTGCCAATGCCGGGATTCCTCTGGGTAGCCAGACCGTGCTGATGGCGGGCATCAATGACTGCCCCAACATCATCATGTCAATGGTGCACAAGCTCGTCCGCACCCGTGTTCGCCCGTATTACCTCTATCAGTGTGACCTGGTCGAGGGCGCCGGGCACTTCCGCACGTCTGTGGCGAAAGGCTTGGAGATTATGGAGTCGTTGCGTGGGCATACTTCCGGCTACGCCATCCCGACCTACGTCATTGATGCGCCCGAAGGCGGCGGTAAGGTACCCATCCTGCCCAACTACCTGTTGAGCATGTCCGATACCAAAGTGGTGGTGCGTAACTACGAAGGCTTCATCACGGCCTATACCCAGCCCAAGAATTACGCGGGCCATGACCCGGAGACTTGCCCCTACTGCAAGCAACAGCGGGATGAGGGCGGTCAGTCGGGCGTTGCCGGGCTGTTGGCAGGGCATAGCCGTGAAATCCGTCCCGATACCTGGAACGGGGTGCACGAGCATCGTCTGCAGCGCAGCGGCGAAGCTGCGCTCAACAGCGCCCAAAGTCAGCCCGAATCCTTGATCGAGCATGCCGTTCGGGAACGGCAGGAGGCGAAGTAGCATGTCGGGCTTGCGTGTGGCGGTGGTTTCCAACCGCAAATACCAGGTCCGCGTCGAGGCTGACGCCCCGCCGGATGCCCTGGCTGAATACGATAGCGAGGTCACCGTCGAAGGCATTCAGGCTGCGCTGCGTACCGCCGGACATGACGCCTTCTTCCTGGAGGCGGATGAGGCTTTCTTCGATGTCGTGCGTGCTGCGCGCCCCGATATCTGCTTCAACATTGCCGAGGGCTTGCGGGGGGATTCTCGCGAATCGCACATCCCCGCCATCCTCGAAATGCTGGGGATTCCGTACACTGGCGCCAGGGTGCTTGCCAACGCCCTGGCGCTGGATAAAGCCGCGGCAAAGATGGTCTGGCGCGAAAGCGGTTTGCCCACGGCGCCTTTCCAGCTGTTCCATCATGCTGGCGCCCCGCTGGCGCCTGATATGGCGTTCCCGTTGTTCGTCAAACCGGTGCATGAAGGCTCCGGCATGGGAATCAACGCGAACTCCATCGTCCATGATGAGGCGGAATTGCGGGCGCAGGTGGCGTGGGTCATTACCACCTACCGCCAACCGGCGTTGGTCGAGACCTTCCTGCCCGGACGCGAGTTCACGGTCGGCTTGCTGGGGAACACGCTGCTCCCTGGGCAGGCGCCGCGGCGCAGATTGCGCAGTGATTTCTATAACGCGCGGGGCTTCCACCTCTTCCCGGTGTTGGAGCTCGATACCCAACGTGGCGCGGTCAAGGGCATCTACAACGCTGAAGCCAAATCCTATGCCCTGGATGATGACAACGCGCCCGGCTATCTGTGCCCGGCGGATATCCCCGCTGCGCTGCGGGAGACCCTCTTCGATATGACGATGTTGGCTTTCGAAGCGCTCGGCGGTCTGGACCTCGGACGTGTGGACTTCCGTTTGGGCGCTGATGGGCAACCCTACATCGTCGAGATCAACCTGCTTCCGGGCCTCAACCCGCTGGTGAGCGATATGATTATCGTCTCTCGTGCGGGCGGAGTTCCCTACGAGCTTCTGATTAACGAAGTCTTGAACCTGGCGCGCGAGCGCTACAAAATCTAGCCTCGCCCCAGAGCCCTTGAAACAACCACAGCGCCGGCGTTATCGCCGGCGCTGTGGCTTTTCTTTTTGTAACGGCTCAGGCTGATATCTCAAGGCGCAGATGGCTCTTCACAATCGCAGCTTATGAGCCTCACGAAAATGGGCGGGTATAACGGGGCTGCCATGTTCAGGGGCGCTTTGTTGAAATTGCTTTCCCGGCGTGCCGCGCCGCGGTACGCTGGGAAAGGGGATGCTTCGGTTTTGAGGCGTTGCGGCACCCCAAAACCGAATCTGGAGAGATTTCTGCCGCGAGTTGACGTGTTATCGGCCTGCGGCGCTAGTATCCGACTGAATTTTTGAAATTCATAACTCGACTTTTGCAGCACTTTAACACGAGAATACTCCTAGAACTAACCGCTACTTGACCGAAAGTGGCGCTACAATAGGAAGAAAGGATACCAGCAGGAGGTGGAGATGATCCCATTGGTAGCATTTCCTGAATTGGTAGAGCATTACGCACCTTTCTTCGCGGATGTGTTCTCCACTGAGGCGTTGATCGAATTCAAACGTTACATCAGTGGGTTGCTGATTTCGGAAAACAAGACGGTTGAGGGCATTAACCGGCTATGCGTGTGTGAAAGCCGCAATCAAAGCAGTCTCAACCGCTTGCTGACTCAAAGTCCCTTCAGTTTGGCGGGCTTGGATGAAAGGCGTCTCGCGCTGTTGGCTAGCGTGCCCGCGACGCAGATGAAATGCAGCGGGGTGATGAGTCTCGATGACACCTTGCTGACGCATTACGGGCAGCACTTCGAGAAGATCGCCTACCTCTGGGATCATGCGCAACAGCGTTATACGTGGGCTCACAATTTGGTCAGCCTGCATTACAGCGACAACGAGACGGACTATCCCCTCAACTATCAGTTGTGGGAACCCCCAGATTTGGAGGCCTTAGAAGCCGGGCTCGAGGCTGCCGCAGTCAAACTCAAGGCCAGCAAGTATGCGTTGAAAGAGCGCGCGCCTGAGAAATGGCGCCGGTACCTGCTTGGCGTATGGCGGCGACATCAATCCCAGCCCGAAGTGGCGCAACTGTATTCAGGTAAGTTGCAGATTGCGGAACACTTGCTCGCAGAATGGCTGCGGCAGCACCCTGACCTGCGCCTTCCGGTGACCTTTGATAACTGGTACACTCAGCCGGGGTTCTGTCACTTCCTGAATGACAAGTTGCAGTTGGCCTATGTGGGTACGCTGGCGCCCGGCGATCAACTCATCCTGAAAACTGGCGTGGAGACCTTACAAGACTTCGCCGCACGGTTGAAGCAGGAGCATCAGGACCACGTTGCCACCGGCCGCCCGCCAGTCTTCAAACCGATCAGCATCCCGTACAAAGGACAACGGGAACACTATTACAGCTATTGTGCTACCCATCAGGTGCGGCACTTTGGCAAACACCGCGTGGTCATCAATCACCACGACGCGGACCTGTCAGACCCGCCGCTGTTCTTGCTGGCGAATCGCCTCCATTGGCAAGCCCCAGGTATCACGCGTATCCGTCGTCACCGCTGGCCCATTGAAGTGTATTATGAGGAGGGCAAGGCCGAAGGGCTGGACCAGTATCAACTACGGGATTTTGCGGCTATTCAGCGCCATGTCGCTTTGATCGCCGTAGTCTACAGTTTACTGCGTACCGCCCAATATGACCGCGCCCTCCGAAACAGCCTTCAAGAGCAACTCAAGTTCGAACTTGAGGGCAGCGCCCCTTTCTGGCGACGGGCGACTCAAGCCCAAAGTCTATGGGCCTTGGGGTTGTTGATCCAGGCTGGTTTGACGCAAGGACAATCGCTGCCTTCGCTGATGGAGCCACTTTTACGAGCAGTTTGCTACGCCTAAGGGTGATGCAGCGTCTGCAGCGGGCACCGCGCTTTCCTTCTCGGCAGCGCGGTTAGTGGCGTGCGGCTCCTGATAGGCGACAATTCGCCATCTCGTGCCTATTTTCGCACTTGGAGTATTCTTGGGTGCGTTTCACTTCTGGGGGAAAAGATAGATAATTAATAACAAAAATCCACCTGGAGGTGAAATGTGATTCAGAATCCACAGTCAGATTTGGCTGCAGAAGCGCGTTTGGCAATCGCGGAGCGTGAAGCACTGGTAGCAGCTAGGGAAATTGTGCACAAGGCAGTGGCTTGGCAAGGTGTGCATCCACATGCGACATTGGAGGAACTCGAAGTCGAGTTGCTGCAATTGCGCCAAGAGTTTGGACAGCAGTTGGCGCAGGTGCTGCTCGAACAGCGCGAAGCGCGACAGCCGGTACCTGGGCCGGTTTGCGCGGGTTGTGGTCACGAGATGCAGTACAAAGGCACCAAAACGCTCCAGCCCACGACGATGTTGGGGGACTTAACCCTCGAACGTGGTTACTACTACTGCCCGGAGTGCGCTCAGGGCATTTTTCCCCCTGGATCAGGAGTTGCAGCTCACCCCCAGTGGTCGTAGCCGTCGCCTGACGCGGCTGGTGACCTGGTTGGGGGCCCAGTTACCGTATGGACAGACCCAAGCGGTGCTGGCGGAAATTGGCGGGGTGCATCTTTCAAAGAGTAGTTGTTGGCGCATCATGCAAGAGAGCGGGGCGTGCATGGTGGAGGCGTTAGCGGCGGAAGAGGTGCAGGAAAAAGCGGCGGCACGCGCCTGGAGTGCTCCGGGAACTCGTCCCGTAAGCCGTGAGCGCATGGGCATTGCTCTGGATGGGGCCATGATCCATCTCATTGATGAGGGGTGGAAGGAGTTCAAGGCTGCGTGCGTGTTTGATGTGGAGTTAGAAACCCGAGTGGACCGGCACACGCAAGATCGGGGCGAGTTTGGGCACGCAGTGCGGAACAGTTACGTGGTGCATTTAGGCGGGCCGACGGAGTTGGGGTGGAAGGCCTGGACGGAGGCGCAGCGCCGGGGCTGGTACGCCGCGCGCGATACGCTCTTCCTGGGGGATGCCGCAGTCTGGATCTGGAATCAATACCAGGAGCACTTCCGCAGCAGCGTGGGTTTAGTGGATTGGTATCATGCCTTGGAACATCTCGGGGCCGCGAAACTACTGTTGTACCCGCAAGAGAGTGCCCAGTCCAGCCGCTGGTACAACCAACACGAGCACCTGTTATTCCAGGGTCAGGCTGATCAAGTCGCGCGCAGCCTCCTGCATGCAACCACGGAAACCTCTAGCGAACCGCAGACTGTAGCCTTGCGGCAGGCAGCAGCCTATTTCAGTGAGCATCGCGACTACATGCACTATCAGGAACGCCGTGATGTGTTTTTGTCAATCGAAAAGGGATCCATTTGATGATTGAAAAGGGACCCAGTTTGGGTTAAGGGTCAAGATTAAGCTGGTCGAAAAGGGACCCATTTGACAATCGAAATGGGACCCACTAGCAGAGAGTCATATCGTCGTAGTGGCCAAAGACAGGCGTAACGCTACCGACAGGCAACGCGGCGCGGATGCACCTGTAGCTAGCCCAGGGCACCTCCTGAAGCTTCATGTTGTAAGCGTTGCCGGAAGCGATAGGACTCGCCCGTGAATTCGAGGATGTGGGCATGATGGGTTAAGCGATCCAGCAACGCAGCGGTGAGTCGCTCATCGCCGAAGACCTGCGTCCAATCGGCGAAGCGCAGATTGGTCGTGACGATGAGGGCGACGCGCTCATAGAGGGTCGAACACCATTGGAATAACAATTGGGCGCCGGTGGGTGAGAAGGGGATGAAGCCTAATTCGTCCAACACCAGTAACTGCTGTTTCAACGTGTATTGTAGCAAGCGGGGCAAGCGGTGTTCGGTTTGCGCCTGCAACAACTCACTGACCAGTGCCGCAGCGTTGTAGAAGCGCACGCGATACCCTTGACGACACGCGGTCAAGGCCAAGCCGATGGCAACGTGGGTTTTGCCTAGTCCGGGATTGCCGACCAACAACAGCGGCTCGCGGCGTTGCACATACTGTCCTTGCG
Organism: Chloroflexota bacterium; assembly: GCA_022707705.1. Taxonomy (GTDB): domain Bacteria; phylum Chloroflexota; class Anaerolineae; order B4-G1; family SLSP01; genus JAAZNO01. The sequence goes on along the minus strand of JAKJAC010000044.1, from coordinate 7,463 downwards.
CTAGATCCAGAATGCGGGCTTTATTCAGGGAGGGGACCGCGCTGAAATCAAAATCTGCTAATTCCTTAAGCATCGGGAAGCGTGCCGCGCGAATGCACTGCTGTTGGCGGTTACTCTCACGTTGGGCCAATTCTTGCTCGGTCAAAGCCAACAAGTAGCGCTCATAACTGTGCTGCGCCTGTGCGGCCTCCAGCGCCAGTTGCCGGTAGTAGCGCAGAAAGGTGGGCAGGCGCAAGGTTTTCAACTGCGTTTCGAGCAAGGCATGCTGTGGTGATTCCATGGCTTACCCTCCTAACAGGCGGTCATAGGCCTGAACATCGGGCGGCGTTGCGCCGACGTGCGTCAGATCTGTCTGCGCGGGCAAGGCGGCCGGGGTGGTGGGTACTGGTGGTTGTTGCAGTTGGCGCAGGCATAACAGCACATGGTCGTAACTGATGCGGGGGTAACACGAGGCAGCTTCGATGGCGGCGGCCACTAGATCGGCGGGAGCGGTGCGATGCAGGTGCAGAATGTGAATGAACTCACGCAATCCCGCGCCCTCAGGCGCTTGAGCTTGCAGGCGAGTCAACAACTGCTCGTACGCCGGGGGCCACGTGGCACGCCATTGGCGCAGGGGCTTGGCATGCTCAAAGGCGCCCGGGCGTTGCGTCAACAGCGGCAAGTAGTGCAGCGGGTCCAGGCTTTCCTGCTCCCGCCCATAACTGCGGGGATGGCGGGCCAGTATCTCCGTCCCCGCCAGAATCACCACCTCGAAGGGATAGGCTTTGAGCACCAACTGGCGCTGCGCGCGGTCGGTGGGTACGGAGTAGCGATTGGTTTCAAACACGACCTGGCTGTAGGGGTTGAGGGTGACTTCTTGTACCCGGGCACAGTCAAAAGCATGCTGGGGCAACGGCAACAGGTGGGGGCGTTCCAGCTCCCAAGCAGCGGCGATGGTGTGGACTTGGCCTGCAATCTGGCGTTGGTCATCGGCCTGGCAGGCACTCAACAACAAGGCATTCAATTCCGCGTACGAGTTCACGCGCGGCAGGGGTACCAGAAAGTTGCGTCGCCCAAAACCGACACTGTGTTCAACGCCACCTTTCTCATGCCCCGCGCCGGGAGTGCAGTAACGACTCTCGAACAGATAGTGGCTCCGAAAGACCACAAAACGCTCTTGCTCCTGGCGTTGTCGCCCTGCCAATACCCGGAACACAGCTGCCTTCAGGTTGTCATAGACCAGCACGTGCGGCACGCCTTGCCAATAAGCGAAAGCCGCCACATGCCCTTCCAGGAAGGCTTCCTGTTTTTGCGCCGGATAAGCGCGCATGAACAGGCGCCGCGAGTAACACCAACGCATGGTAAACACCTGTACTACCACCGGCTCACCGGCCAAGATAACTTCGGCTTCGCCCCAGTCGACTTGCGCATACTGCCCCGGCTCAAATTCCAGCGGCAGATACACTGCCGGATGGTGCTCCTGGCGCCGCAGTCGGCCAATGTAACCGCGCACCGTGGATTCCGCGCCGCTATAGCCCTCCTGCTGCAACAGGGTGAAGATCTTGCGACTGGTGTAGTGTTGTTTCCGTGGCAAGCGCTCGTTTTCCTCCAGCAGTGCCGCAATGCGCGGGTAATACGGTCCCAACACCGGCGCTGGGCGCGGGTGGGTCAACGTATAGGTCTGTGGCTCGGCTGTGTCGAGAACCTTGCGCACGGTGCGGCGCGAACTACGCGTCGCCCGGGCAATCTCGCGAATACTTTTTTCTTCGACGTGATACGCACGCCGAATCTGTTCTTGCTTTTCCACGCTGATCATCCTTTCCTCCGTTACTCTGAGTCTGTTCTCAGTGTAACGGAAATTCGGTCAGGTGGGTCCCTTTTCGAACATCATTTTTCACCAGGGTGGGCCCCTTTTAGTGTATCAAAAACAGTGATGAGGGTTGGCCGATCGGGAGTGGCATGATCGAGAGTGGCGCCAAGCAATTCAAAGCCCGCGTTGCCGGCCCTGGAATGCGTTGGCGCCGCCCCTATGCCGAACGCATGCTAGCGGTGCGTGGTGCCGTCATCACAAGCAAAGAGCGTTTTGATACTTTGTGGGAGCGGGCTTATGTCAATTAACTCGCCCCAACTTTGGAACGCACCCGTCCCACCAGCCCGGCGTCGCCGTAGGCGGCGGAGTCCCCGTCGGCAAGGGCAAGAGGCCCGGGGAGGGTTGCCACCCCGTCTGCTGCGCGGACCACGCGCCCAGGCCCGCCCACGCACCATACCCGGCCAGCAGCGCCAGCGCCACCAGCGCGGCAATCAGCGCCACGCGCCGAATCCGCTCGCGGCGCGCCTCATCACTCACTGCTCCACTACCCCTCATCGTCCGCCTGCTCCTCGCTCTCACGACCCCAATACTGGATGCCGTAGCGCGCCACCTCCTCCCGGTGGCTCGGCGTGCGCGCCGGAACCCGCAGCGGCTTGATGAGCATGAAGCGCTGCCCCCGCTCGCCCAGGGGGTGGTTGGCCAGGTGGAACAGGCAGCGCTGCGGCTTCATCGTCGCCAGATAAGACAGCGCGCTCACGTCGTGCAGGCCCTTGCTCGAAAGGCCCAGCGCCTCCGCCACCACGTTCCGGTCGTCGGGGTGCTTGAGCCGGAACATGGCGATGTTGTTGCAGTTGGAGAGCACCTGCTTCGGCAGCAGGCTCGCATTCTGCACGCCCACCGAAATCGCGATCCCGTACTTGCGGCAGTCTGGCAGCTTACCTGCGGTAGAACCGGGAGCACTGAACCCGGAAACTGCCTTGGATGAGTTAGAAACGGATGTGTTGCGGGTGGGGCAGCAGCTGATGCGCCAGCTGCTGCAAGCGGAGTGGGCGGAAGTGGATGAGCGTCTGACAGCGGAGTATCAGGCGCGTTTTTCCCCCTCAGACGGTGACGCGGGACGGGAGTGAAGCGCTGAAGGTCGCCTGTCGCCTGGGAATTCTGGAATTGCCGCGGCATATCTGTTATAACGCGGCGGAGGGTGGGCATACCCTCCCTGGGAATGCGGTGTTGCCGGCCCATCAGGGGATGGTCATCACGCGGGACTTGCAGGAAATCGCGTGTCTGTTGGCGTTGGATGTGCCGTTTGAGACGGCCCAACGGTTGTTGGTCTGGGAAACGCGGGAGGCGGAGATGATTTGCACGACCGAGATACGACGTTTGGTGCGGATCCACGGGGAGATCATCCGCGCAGCGGAAGCGGCCGAAGTCCAGGAGTTGCTGGCACGGGACGATTTGAGTACGCTGCACGCGCAGTTGGTAGAGGCTCCTGCGCCCCGCCGCCCCGCCGCGTGGGCGGCAGAAATACAAACCGCCGTGGAACAGGCCTTGGAAGCCGAAACATCCCAGGCCCCCGAGGGCGTGCAGAGCAGCGATTGGGAACGCGTGTTGTGCGCGCGTCGTGAGGAGCGTCTGGCTCTCCACCAACTGCGGCGGCTGGGGCCTACGGTGCAACCCGATCAAGCGATTGCCGCCGTGGACGACATCGAGGTGCGCCGCCCTGCCCGCCGCCGTTTTCTGGCGCTGCGCACGGCGCGTTTCACGACCCGCCAAGGGATACGCTATCTCAGTGGCAGCGCAGAGTTGGTCTTGACGCAACTGTATCTGTTGTGTGTGGTGAGCGTGGGGCTGACGGGGCGCATTACCGTGCTGGGGGACGGCGCGCGCTGGATTAGCACCTTCTTCCGTGAACGGCTCGCCGACTTTGTGAACAAGGAGTTGCTGGTGGATTGGTACCATCTGGTCAAGAAGTGCTACGAGTTGACGGGCATGATCTGTCGGGGTCGCAAGGCGAAAGCCAGCTTGATGGGACAGCTGATCCCCTTGTTGTGGCGCGGGAAAGTCGCAGAAGCACTGCTCCTGCTGGAAGCTTATCGTGCCGAAAGCCGCAATACTGACAAGCTGGATGAGTTGTGCACCTATTTGACGAATCGCCAGCCCTATATCGTCGACTACAAGGAAAGTCGCGCGCAGCGGGAATACATTGGCAGTGGTCATGCCGAGAAAGCGAATGATCTGATCGTGGCACGCCGCCAGAAGCATCAGGGCATGCACTGGAGCCTGGCCACGGCGGACGGTCTCGCGGCACTCAAGACATTGGCCTTGAATCACGGTTGGGATCGCTATTGGTCGGATCATCAGGTCTTGCCTCTCGCTATCTCTGCCTAATCCCAGGACTTGTGCGCGCTAACAAAATGAGCGAACCGAACGTAATGACATTGAAACAAGCATACATTGGCAGACCCGTTATCAATCTGCTACGAAGAAACCCACCTCATCAAGCCAAAAGTTCGTTCGCAAGCTGCCATCGGTGGTTGCTTCAAAGGAAATGCGTATAGTCTGTCCCGTATATGCCCGCAGGTCGAAAAACTCATAGTGCCACGGATCTCCTGCGGGACTCCGATTGGTGAGAGTTTTCAGCGTCTGTAACAGGTTGCCGTTAGCATCGCGTATGCGCACGTACAAGAAGTCGTAGTCGGTGGTCGTATTGGTTTCCTCTGTTGACATCCACCACCGGAAAGAGAAACTTGCGTAGTCCGCCGGCGTAGCCGGACATGCAAACTGGTACATCTGATCCTGGTTGCTGTTATAGCGGCCCATCCAGGCCCCATATTCGTAGCTTCCGTAAGGTTGCACGATCAGATCAGAGCCGTTGGAGCGATTAACTTTCCACCCCGTAGCATCACCTGTGCTGAAGTCGCCGTTCACAATCAATTGACCATAATGTGGAGAGCAGTAGTTGTTCAAAATCAGCGGAAGGAAGGCGTGGTACTGTCGCCACCTGAGCGCATCCGCGGCCACCCATCGCGTGCCCGTCGATTCTCCGGTGTATGCCCATGTAGCCGCCTCCCCATGGTCGGCGAGCCAATACGTACCCAAAGGAACCCATCTGTTAACGTTTGCACTTTGATTTACTGGTCCTGCTTGTTGCCATCCGCTGGCTGTCCAAATATAACAGGTAACTTGCTGGCTAAGCGACAGTCCGCCAGAACCATCCGGGTCTTCAGGCACGAACACAGACACTGTGCATGGGCCTGACCTAAGCGGGCTAGGCAAAGCTGAAGTTGACCAGGTATGATAATCGGATTGGGTGGCAGTGTTGGAACGGTAGAATGTGTGATAGCCGTTACCGCGATTGCTCACCTGCCAGTTGTCCCCAAAGTAAGCAACGGCCCCGGCCCCGGCATCTTCCACGATGGTATCCGCGCACGAGATGGAATCCTCATCACGGCTACGCCAGAGACAAGTGGATACCTTGCCATTATGGTTGAACAGTGGATCTCGTTCAGTTCCGCGCCAACCGAAAGGATCAACCGCATAGTTAGTGTTGGCATAACCCCCTTGACGCACACCGAAATGTAAGTGTGCGGCGGTCGTGCCGCTGCTTCCACTTTCGGCGATATGCTGCCCCGCCGTTACTAGTGCTCCCGATATCACCAAGCGTTGACTCAGATGCGAGTACATCGTGTAGTAACCATTGTCATGGGCGATGATGATTGTGTGTCCATAGCCTCCATAGTCGTTTTGTGATATAACAACTTGTCCCGCTGCGGCAGCCAAGACATCTATTCCAGTCACCATAGACCAATCCCAACCATCGTGCCCATCATACGGATAGGGATTGCCTGTGCAAGGAGGATTGTCATTCTGGCTGTTTGCAGGTCTGCGCTCCCCGTTGTAAATCCAAATGTAGTTGTTGTCACCATAGTTGGGATTTTCATGGTCAAAATATGATGTGACCCGATATGTTCCGTCAAACGGGGGGCGTAGCACAACGCCCCCGTTTGCCTGAACTGGCTGAACAGGCAGAATAGCAAGTCCAAGCATGACTGCTGTCAGAATGCAAGCCATAGCAGCTTCGAGGAGTACTTTCCGTTTCATGTCTCAGCTCATTCCTCAGAAGAGACAGGCGGTAACCAGGTCAGAGCATTACCCCATCTGACAGTTCCTGAAAGGGTATATCGCTGGCCACCATCGGTGCTAACCACCCACAGTTCTCCGGGTAGAATTTGCTCGCCTGAGGGAATGGTGATAGACACAAAGGCCACAAATCTACCATCCGGTGACCAGATGGGATATGTGACATCTCGGTTTTCGAACGATGATAGTTTGACAACCCGTCCTGTGACTGTGTCCACGAAATAAGCATTGCCTGGCACCAACGCAAGAGTAGGATGAAATGTGGGATGACTATCTAGCTGCACAAAGGCAATATAGCGATCATCGGGGGACCAGACAGGGCAATACCGCGATTCACCCGGCATAGGCAGGTCAGTAGCAAGTAGTCTGTCACTGCTATCATCAATATTCAGGAGATGCAGCTCGCCGGGAAAGAACTGACCAGATATACTTTGATATACATAGAGTATCTGACTTCCATTGGGTGACCACGAGAGACAACTGACTCCACCCCTGACGCTGTGTATCAGTCGTTTGTCCTGTCCATCCATTTGCATTGTCCAGACATCGGTAATTTCCTCTCCGTCTTCTACCACAACGACAGAATAAACAAGCCTGGCCCCATCCGGACTGGGTGATACACCATGAGCGAGCGAGTAGCCCCACTCAGGCTCAATGGGCAAATCCAACGGGCGGTACTGGCCTGTTGTCAGGTCTAGTATTATGACACCCATTGGAACCACTCCTTCAGGTGGGACATCGAACGACTGAAACAGAAACTGGTTATCTGGCATCCACCCTCGAAAGCCTCCCCAACAACTTGCTGGCTCCCTGAGTGGGCACCAAGTTTGTCCGGACGACCGTTCCATAATGTTAACCTCGCCGTACCCGTCACCGAGGAATTCTAAAGCCAAGTAGCTGCCGCTCGGAGACAAGTGTAGGCCCGTCAACCTCGTCCTCCCAAGAGTCCCATTGATAACCACGAATTCGGATTGCTTTCTCCCCTGTGCATCCATGCCGACCGCGTGGAGTTCAGGATAACCGACATTGTCGGCTACGTAGTACAGCGATTCTACATCATCTGGCGGGAAGCCAAGAGGCGCTAGACTTGGCGGGCGCAGTGGTGTTGGTTGTGGCGGCTCTGGGGTTACCTGTGGCGGCCACGGCACGCCTGTTGGGTAACCAGGTGGGGGAGGAACTGTGGGTATAGCAGTGGCAACAGGTATGGGGGT
>JAKJAC010000044.1:0-316 GCA_022707705.1 Chloroflexota bacterium | reverse complement strand
TCGCCGTCCATTGGGGGAGGGGCACAGGCGTTCCCAATGGCGATGATTGAAGTCCACGCAATGCCGTCGGTGATGATGGTGGCGCAAGCGGAGAAAAGGAAAAGAATCTCGCAACACTTGTTAGCGCACCGCTTGATAGAGCCAGAACAGTAATTGCTGTGATCAGCAATAAGCCCAATAGAATAGAGAATGACTTGGTTTTGTGCTTCATCTTTCGCTCCTTTCGTTTTAGCTATAGCCGAGCGACTTAGGATTCCGCCGCCCAACGGAAGAGTTCACCTGCGCGCGGCTGCGGCGCGAGTCCCTTGCCGACAAA
>JAKJAC010000449.1:340-572 GCA_022707705.1 Chloroflexota bacterium | reverse complement strand
TTTATTCCTCGGCGAAAACTGGCGAAGGCATCGAGGAGCTGCGCAGCCTGCTAACGGGCAAGCTGAGCTCCTTAGCTGGTCCTTCGGGTGTGGGCAAGACGAGCCTGCTCAACCGTATTCAACCTGGGCTGGCACAAGAAATTGGCGAAATCAGCCAAGCTGGGCGTGACGGCAAAGGGACGCATAAGACTCGTGTGCGCCAATTATTCGCGTTGGAAGGCGGCGGATATTT
>JAKJAC010000449.1:0-299 GCA_022707705.1 Chloroflexota bacterium | reverse complement strand
AGAACTGGATGCCTACTTTCGGGAGATCGCACCGCTGGTGCCGGAGTGTCAGTTTAGCGATTGCACTCACAGCCATGAACCGGGTTGTGCGGTACGCAAAGCGGTTGAGGAAGGACGCATTGACCCTCGGCGTTATGATTCATACTTGCGGCTGCGTTTTGGGGGCAAACTAATTCAGGATGAAGACGAAGCTATTCTTTTTGAAGATATGGACCAATAATATGAAAGCACTTCATACGAAGATCTGCAGGTTTGGGGTGATCGTTTTGGTAGTGTTTCTGGCAGGTTGCAATTTGCAA
>JAKJAC010000448.1:303-573 GCA_022707705.1 Chloroflexota bacterium | reverse complement strand
AAGATAGTCTGTCTAAAGCAATGGGCGAATGATTTGTTATCTACATCCTCTGAACATGCTGAATTGGAAACTCTAGCTGCAATTCAAGGTGTCATTGCTGGAATGAACTCTTTGAGCGATATCTATTTATCGCCTCCAGCATGTTCAAGTACTCCAAAATCAGAGGCCAATCAAATGTTGAGCAAGCTGATTATCGATCTTGATCGTTGCGTTCGCAGAAAACTTGGATTATGATATGGAAACGCATTGCGATGAGTTACTCTGCGCGGG
>JAKJAC010000448.1:0-265 GCA_022707705.1 Chloroflexota bacterium | reverse complement strand
CAAGTTATGTCACCGTGAGTAACGCTTCCAGATTCAACGACTGTGGCACATACACAAAATGCAATAGGCTATACGAACACGGTTAGAACTTACACCCTGGGTACCCAGCGCGTCGCCATGCGGCAAGGCGGCGTGCTCACGTATTTGCATGGCGACCATCTGGGTTCTGCCTCCCTCGCCACGGATGTCAGCGGTGCGCAAGTGCTCAACAGCGAGCAGCGCTACCTGCCCTACGGCGGGACGCGGAGCGGGAGTATGCCCACGG
>JAKJAC010000447.1:341-580 GCA_022707705.1 Chloroflexota bacterium | reverse complement strand
ACATTGCCCCCACCAACACCCGAAGAACCTCTTTGGGACATCCCGTCGACACCAGCGCCTATCAAAACACTCCTAACAACCTCTGCGCCTGCCGGCAAACCTACATCATGGTGGCGACGATTGCGCGGCAAGTAGGGGCGAGGCATCCCCAACCAGGCGCCTGGTCAAGCAATCGCAGCGATTTTTGAGGCCATTGAATCCCCACACACCGCTAAGGTGCGCAATTGGTTGGCGGAATT
>JAKJAC010000447.1:0-243 GCA_022707705.1 Chloroflexota bacterium | reverse complement strand
TCTATATCGCGCTGTGGCCCAGGGCTAAAGCCACAGGGCCAAACGCACAAAGCACAGAGAGCTACAATGCCAGCCCGGAGGGCTTCGTGTTTTCAGCTTCCGTTCGGCATACCAGGTATCCATCAGCGCGGCCCGGATGAGTAACTTTGCTTATGCCTTGCATTATAGGACTATAGGCAAAGTTGCGTAAGTTCTAATTTGTTATCGCACACGCTATTGCAAATGTAGCCGTTTTGTGCTACA
>JAKJAC010000446.1 GCA_022707705.1 Chloroflexota bacterium | reverse complement strand
GTGGAGCTAACCTGTACTAAAGGTCGAGGACTTCTTCCGTGATAGGGAGTGTTTGGATTTTTGGCAGGGTAAGCCTGGGAGTTGTGTGGAGGAGAGGTTTTCTGGTGATAGGAGCGACGGGGACACACCTGGTCCCATCTCGAACCCAGCCGTTAAGCCCGTTAGCGCCGATGGTACTGGGGGGGCAGCCCCCTGGGAGAGTAGGTCATTGCCAGGAAACCTCTTCTGGTTAGTTGCAGAAGCATGCCAGCCTCGATAGCAATCGGGCTGGCATGCTCGTTTATGCGCTGAGGTCCGACGATATTGACTTCACTCCATGTCAGGCGTACATTGTTGTTCGCAGAGCCGCAACAGGCGTTCCCATAGATCGGGGTTGAGCGCGGGTTCATTTTTATTGCGCATCCAGCCGTGAGCGCGCCAGCGCTGGGCCCACCCTTCGTTGATGGCGTGCACCAGGTAAGCCGAGTCGGTATAGAGGGTGACCTCGCAGCGTTCCTTGAGCGCTTCAAGGCCGACGATGGCTGCCAGCAGCTCCATGCGGTTGTTGGTAGTGCGGCGATAGCCGCCAGAAAGCTCCTTGCGTTTTCCCTGGAATT
>JAKJAC010000445.1 GCA_022707705.1 Chloroflexota bacterium | reverse complement strand
GGCCTTGTAGCTCGGCAGCATGGAACGCCAGCAATGAATGCGGAGAAGTGACACACATTTCCGCGCGACGAGCGAGGGATTTCGTAGCAGGTCGCTGACCGCAACCGCGCTACGCGCCTCATGCAACACCTGAAGTGCGAGCAAGGCATTCATACCGGGGTTGATACCACAATCAATCCGCACAGCGCGTCTTGTAGGGTACGCAGAAGCCCGTTGAACTGCTACGAATGCCCAGCGACGAAAATTGTTGACAGCCCCAGAAAGCTCACCTATAATGAATTGAGGATCACAGACGACACACACCGATCCAATCGGCATTTTACCATGTGCTCCAATTCCACACACGCGCCCTGAGAGGGATAAATTACGGGAATTTTCCCGGATAAGCCCTCCAGGAAGACCCTTTTGCGGGCGGTGAACATGGGAGCATATACGGAAATCTGTCCGTATACTACATAGTTGAACTAAGCGCTTCGCGCGGGATGTCAAGGTAACGTGGTTTCGTTCTAGATTTCCGCTTAACGGGTATCAAAGCTATACTAGCTGTAGCGGTGTTTTGTTTCAACCCTACAGGAGGTGTAGCAATGACCCCATTGAGACA
>JAKJAC010000444.1:357-607 GCA_022707705.1 Chloroflexota bacterium | reverse complement strand
TCAGGATTTTGAAGCCCCTGTAGGGTTGCCGAGACCCGCGGGGCTTACTGAAGTGCCTATGCTCGTTTGCGACCTCATTTCCGCAGAGATGGTCAAGTACGCTGCCAACTCTTTCCTCGCATTAAAAATCTCTTTCATCAACGAGATTGCTCACCTGGCTCAGAAGGTCGGCGCGGATGTGACCGCGATCGCCAAAGGCATCGGTTTGGATAAGCGCATTGGTAACCGTTTCCTGAACGCTGGAATCGGT
>JAKJAC010000444.1:0-277 GCA_022707705.1 Chloroflexota bacterium | reverse complement strand
CCCATCATCCGTGCGGCAAGGGACGTGAATTATGCCCAGCGTACCTGGGTGGTGGACCGCTTGCAGGAAGAGTTAAAAATTCTAAAAGGAAAGCATATTGCCCTGCTCGGTTTCAGCTTTAAGCCGAATACGGATGATCTGCGCGACGCGCCTTCGCTGGACATCAGCAAATTGCTTGTACAGCGCGGCGCGATTGTACGAGCGCATGATCCAGTGGCTTTAGATAATGCGCGTAGCCAATACCCAAACCTAGGCATTTCATATTCAAATGACCTAA
>JAKJAC010000443.1:357-610 GCA_022707705.1 Chloroflexota bacterium | reverse complement strand
GAACGACCTCGGCGTGGGCAACCGGCTCCTGCTGCTCGACGACGAGCTGCTGAAGAACCTTCACGCGGTCCAACTGCGCAACGGCCTGCCACCCTCGCGCTCGTTGGCCTCGTCCGACTTCACGGTGGAGATGGAGACCGGCACCGGGAAGACCTACGTGTACCTGCGCACGGTCTTCGAGCTGAACAAGCGCTACGGGTTCACGAAGTTCATCGTGGTGGTGCCTTCGGTGGCGATCAAAGAGGGCGTCTAC
>JAKJAC010000443.1:0-347 GCA_022707705.1 Chloroflexota bacterium | reverse complement strand
AGTCGCTTCAGATCACCGAGGATCATTTCAGGGGACTTTATGCAGGCGTTCCATTCGACTACTTCCTGTATGACTCCTCAAAGCTCGGCCAGGTGCGCAACTTCGCCACCAGTCCGCAGATCCAAGTCATGGTCGTGACAGTGGGCGCGATCAACAAGAAGGAGGTCAACAACATCTACGGCAAAGGCGCCAACGAGGCGACCGGCGGCGAGCGTCCGATCGACCTGATCCGGGCCACGCGCCCGATCCTGATCGTGGACGAACCGCAAAGCGTGGATGGCGGCCTCGAAGGCCGTGGCAAGGAGGCGCTCAGTGCGATGGATCCGCTCTGCACGCTGCGCTACTCG
>JAKJAC010000442.1 GCA_022707705.1 Chloroflexota bacterium | reverse complement strand
CGGCAGGGCTTCCGCTTCGTCCTCGATGATCCCGGGCGCTACCTGCTGCTCTCCCTCAGCCGCGTGCGCGCCTACTTCGAATTCTGGCCCACACCCGATAGCACCCTCATCCACAACCTCGGGCGCACCGGTTCCTTTGGCTTGTTCCTGCCCTTCATGCTCTACGGCTTGTTCCTTTACCTGCGTCCCCGTTCCCGCCAGGCGCGCGACCTCGCTGAGCTTGCCCCGCTGCCCGCCTCGCGCCTGTCTCGGCTCAGCCTGCGCCTCACCCGACCTGCCTCGCTGCTCTTCATTTTCATGCTCTTCTACAGCCTCATGCACATCCTCACCTGGGCGATGGTGCGCTACCGCCTGCCGGTAGATGCCGTGCTGCTGCCCTTCGCCGCGCTGGCGATTCAAGACCTGGTCCGGCGGCTCTTGGGACGCAGAAATTCATAGGACGCAGAGTAACGCAGAAAACGCTGATCAGAAGAAAAAGGAAATTTGTGACATTCGTGAAATTCTCTGCCAATCCTGATAATCCTGTGAATCCTGTCTAAAAACGTCTTTTGAAGCTACATCTCGCTGACCAAAACATAATTCGCTGTACTCAGCGCCGTGACATTCGTGAAATTCGTGGCTAAAGCCC
>JAKJAC010000441.1:374-634 GCA_022707705.1 Chloroflexota bacterium | reverse complement strand
CCGCTGGGAACCAAATCCGCTGGCGCCAAGCCCCGCAAGACCTGGCAGCCTGGCAAGCAGGGCGCACCGGTTACCCGGTGGTGGACGCCGGCATGCGCCAGCTGGCAAGCATGGGCTGGATGCACAACCGCGCGCGGATGATTACCGCCTCGTTCCTGGTCAAGCACCTGCTGGTTAGCTGGCAGGAAGGCGAAGCCTGGTTCATGCGCCAGTTGGTGGACGGCGACCCGGCCTCCAACAACGGCGGCTGGCAGTGGACG
>JAKJAC010000441.1:0-298 GCA_022707705.1 Chloroflexota bacterium | reverse complement strand
CCCGCCGGGGCTTATGTGCGCCATTGGGTGCCAGAGCTGCGCGGCGTGCCAGACCAGTTTATCCACACGCCGTGGGAAATGCCCGCTGAACAGGAAGCTGCAGCCGGCTGCCGCGTGGGGGTGGACTATCCGCTGCCAATCGTGGAGCACAACCTGGCGCGCGACCGGGTGCTCGCGGTCTATCAGCAGGCTTTTCGGCGCTAAAGGCCTGGCGCAATAAAGTGTTAGCAGGCGCTTTGCATTAGATTTTCCCCTTTCATACGGAAGTATGATAAAATCCCTGCTATTCATAATATGA
>JAKJAC010000440.1 GCA_022707705.1 Chloroflexota bacterium | reverse complement strand
GGCGGAAGGCGCACCGGACGACCCACCCACTATCGCCCAACGCCCCGCCCCGCACCACCCGGGCCGTATAATCCCCGGCAGTCAAATCTTCTCGCCCGTCAGCCACTCGATATGGATAACCCTTCCAATGACTCCGCGTCCATTCCCCTACATTGCCGCTCAGGTCCTCGACCCCATACGGACTCGCGCCATCCGGGAAGCAGCCTACCGTGCTGCTCGCCTCTATGCGCGTCTCGTCGAAGTTGGCCCGCTCTGGCCCGCCTCTCCCCAGGGAATTTCCAACCCGCCCCGTGCTGCCTTCTCCCATTCGGCCTCTGAGGGCAGTCGCACCTTGAAAGTTCCCGGAGATAAGTCCACGCTTGTCAGCCGGTTTGCTTGCCACAACTGCATCCCTGAGCCCGCAGCCTGCAACAGCTCTTCCAGCCACCGGCAGAACGCCAGGGCTTCGTACCAGGTGATCCCGACGACCGGATGATTGGGCAGGTTGAATGGCGCGCCATAATCTACGGGCGCACTCCGTGGTTCGTCATCATCATAATCGCGGATTCCAGTGCCTTGCCAGCGATTTGCCGCTTGCGCTTCGGGCCAGAAACGCGCCTTCGTGTAGCCTCCCGCCTGAACAAAGGCATCGAATTG
>JAKJAC010000043.1:24310-24698 GCA_022707705.1 Chloroflexota bacterium | reverse complement strand
GAGAGTTCATGCAAGTAGGTGGTGATGGGGGTCCAGGCAAGCATTCCCTCGCGCAGGTCAGCGGATAACTGGCCCGAGAAATGCTCTGTCACAAAAATGAAGAGAAACCACTGCCAATCAGCACGAGTGGAAACCTCAGTACATAAGCCACGGAACTTCAAATCCGCAACAGTATACCCCGTCTCTTCAAACACCTCACGTCGCGCGGTATCAAGAGGCGATTCATTAAGCTCGATTTTGCCGCCAGGAGCTACCCACAAGCCCAGATTCGGGGCTTTATTACGGCGCATAATCAGCACTTCATCGACGCGCCGCAAATAAACCAAAACTGAAGGAATACAGGTCATGTCTACCGGCTTGCTTTGTCTCTGAAATACGCCGCAGTCCG
>JAKJAC010000043.1:0-24300 GCA_022707705.1 Chloroflexota bacterium | reverse complement strand
CGCCTCGACCGGCACCACAGGCTCCCAACCCAAAAGCGTGCGAGCACGGGTGATTTCCGGACAGCGCACCTGCGGGTCATCCTTGGTGCGCTCATCTGTAGGCTCCACAAAAACGATCTCGGAAGCGCTGCCGGTCGCCTGAAGTACCTTCTGGGCAAACTCCAAAACGGTAAACTCCCGCGGATTACCCATGTTGACCGGTTCACACACGTCAGACGCCATGAGGCGCACAATGCCTTCCACTAAATCATCCACGTAACAGAAAGAGCGCGTGTGCGTGCCTCGATCGTAGACGGTGAGCGACTCACCGCGCAAAGCCTGATTGATGAAGTTAGGCACAACGCGCCCATCATCAAGGCGCATACGTGGACCATACGTGTTGAAGATACGCACGATGCGCGTGTCCACATTGTGATAGCGGTGATATGCCATCGTAAGGGCCTCAGCAAAACGCTTACTTTCATCATAGACCCCACGCGGACCGATAGGATTTACATTACCCCAGTAATCTTCCGCTTGCGGATGCACCAATGGATCACCATAGACTTCAGAAGTGGATGCCAGCAAGAAACGCGCTTGCTTGGCGAGCGCCAGTCCAAGCGTGTTATGAGTGCCCAATGCACCCACTTTCAGAGTCTGAATCGGGTAATGCAGATAATCCACCGGACTGGGCAACGAAGCCAAATGAAGCACCATATCCAGATGTCCAGCGACGTAGATATAGTGGGTAACGTCATGCTTAATGAAATGAAAACGTGGATGCCCTGCCAAGTGCGCGATGTTCTCAGTTGAGCCGGTGCTCAGGTTATCCATAGCAATAACCTCATGCCCTTCGCCCAAATAACGATCAGCCAGATGTGAACCGATAAAACCAGCTCCGCCCGTGATGAGGATACGCATGCTCATAGCTCCTTGTCTGAATGTGACCTTGGCATTATACTCCAATAAGATTCAAAATGGAAAGACCTTTCGGGTGTAGGATCAGTTGTTGGGAAGTTCACGCGGTTGAGTACAACCGCGGTTGTACTCAACCGCGTTCGGCTTGGTGAGACAATGGCGTTGGGTACAACGCGTTGAGTACAACGCGTTTAGGTATGTGGTCGCGCCAAGAAGATGCAGGGGTAGGTTTTCTGTGATTTTCGTGAACGGGGTTGCACCCCGTTCACGAAAATCACACCGGCAGAAAGAAGACGCAGATAGTAGGAGAAGTATTTTTGGCTGCTGCGCAACGCGGCAGCCAAAAACACTTTATGAAATCACGGCTTTATTTAGCCGCTCTTCGTTGTGGCAAGCGGGGAACGCTGAACAATCCCTTCGGGGTTAGGAGAACCAAGACTACGGAGGCGTAGTGGGAAAGACTTTATTGCTAACCGGGCACCCGCAATGCGGGAAAACCACAATCATCCGCAAAATCACCTCGGAACTGGGCATCCAGGTGGGCGGCTTTTTTACAGAAGAGATTTTCGGACCCGGAGGACGCCAGGGCTTCAAACTCTTCACCCTGGAAGGTCGCCAAGCAACTCTGGCGCACAAAGACCTGCGCGGGGATAAAATTCCCAGGGTCGGACGCTATGGTGTGGATCTGGACGTGCTCGAACAGCTAGGTATCCCCGCGTTGCAAGCAGCGGCAGCGGCAGGGAAGGTCGTTATCGTAGACGAAATCGGCAAAATGGAGCTGCTATCACCGCGGTTTCGCGACACCGTGCTACAGTTAATCCTCGGCCCGGCACTCATTATCGGCACCATCGTCTACAAGCCCCAACCGCAAGCAGATTTGTTCAAACAACTGGCGCAGGTCACCTTATGGGAAGTCAACCAGCGTAACCGCGAC
Organism: Chloroflexota bacterium; assembly: GCA_022707705.1. Lineage (GTDB taxonomy): Bacteria > Chloroflexota > Anaerolineae > B4-G1 > SLSP01 > JAAZNO01. The sequence continues at coordinate 22,469 of JAKJAC010000043.1, read as the reverse complement.
CTACTGCCGCAAATGGCACTGGAATGGCTTGCAGGGCAGACCAAGCAGGGAAGAACACGTTTGGAGCCTGGGGCGCGCCCTGTTTCGGGCGCGTGACTGGTGGTAATTTCACAAAAGTCATGCTACAATAGAAACGTTTGAGAGGATTTTGCGTATAGACTGTAGTTATTAGGCAACTGAAAACTACATTCAAATTCAACTCAAGTACCACAGTTTTAAGGAGGGCTGGAATGAGTTTACTCGATCGCATCAAGAGCAATATGTTTGGACTGGAGCGCGGCGTGTCGGATGTGCTACCCGGCTACAAGGGTTACAAGCAAAAGGAACTGCGCCGCGAAGCGGACAAGCTCCTACGCGAAACTATCGCAGCACGCATTCGCACCGTCAAAACCCAGCTGGATGGGCTGCAGCAAGACCTGATCTCCACGGGAAACTTTGATCTTCTGGACGAAACGGGCAGTGCAGCTACCCAACTCCAGACCTTCATTGATCGCGTCCGAACCGCTGCCTATGGCTATAGCGGCTTCTTTGACGCCGTGCGGGTGAAGGAAGAAGCGTTGGACCAGGTTTACGCATTTGACGCCGCACTCCTGGACTATGTTGACCGCATCGAGGGTGCCATTGGACGCGCTCGCGAAGGTATCAATGGCGAAGATCTCCGGGCACAGGTCCTCCTGATCCGCGACCTGGCGCGTGAAGCAAACATGACCTTCGATGAGCGCAAGGAAATCCTGACCGGCGGCTACGAAGTGGGATCAACTCAATCCCCTGAGATGTAATCAGGTTACTCACGGTAATCAAGGAGGACATAGATGGCACGCATTTTTGATGTTATCGAATATGTAGATGAGGGGCGTCAAGAGATTGTCAATCGGATTCCTGAACGGGGATCGGGCGATTTTCGTATTGGCAGCCAGCTCATCGTCCGGGAATCGCAAGCCGCGGTGTTCTATCGTGATGGCAAAGCCCTGGATACCTTCGGTCCAGGACGTCACACGCTAACCACTGCCAACATCCCCTATGTGGTGGATCTGATTGGGAAAGCGTTCTCCAATCAAACACCGTTCAAGGCGGAAGTCTACTTTGTGACCTTGCGCGAACTCACCGATATGAAGTGGGGCACGCCCAATCCCATCACCATCCCTGATCCGATTTTGGGTATGGCGCGGGTTACCAGCTTTGGCTCGTATGCATTCCAGGTCACTGATCCGCAACTGTTTGTCACTAAAATCGTCGGTACACAGGGGCTTTATCGCACCCGCGATATCGAGAGCTTCTTCCGCAGCATCATCCTAACCAAGATGACGGATCTCATCGGCGAGATGAAGAAGTCGGTCATCCAGATGGCGGCCTTCGTGGAAGAGCTGGCGGCAGGCGTGCGCGCCAAGACCAGTGAGGAATTTGCCGCTCGCGGCGTCACGCTGACCTCGTTGTACATCGAATCCATCGCGCCTACCGAGGAAACTTCCAAAGCCATTGATGCCCGCGCCTCCATGGGAGCGATTGGCGATATGGGCGCCTACATGCAATACCAGGCAGCTCAAGCCTTGCGCGAGACCGCTCAGAAGCCGGGCGGCGGAACAGCAGCGACCGGCGTTGAACTGGGGGCAGGCCTGGGATTAGGCGCCGCAATGGCGCAGATGGTTACCCAAGCTGTTCGCCAGCCGGCAGCCGACGCCAATGCAGCGCCCGCAGCCCCAGCTGCTCCCGCTGCCCCAGCAGCTCCAGCTAACCCCACCACCCCGGCGGAGGTTCAGGCGTTGCTGGATAGCCTGGATATGCGGTTAGCCAATGGTGAGTTGAGCGAGTCGGTCTACCAGCGTCTCCATGATAAATGGGAACAGCGCCTTCAAGACTTGCTGAAAACGCCTTAATCAGCTAAGGTTACTCCTGCAAAGCCGCCCGATGGAATCCCATCCGGGCGGCTTTGTCTGTATTTTGTATAGAAATACTTGACATCAAAGCTATTTCGAGTTATAATAAAGATAATTGTATTACAAATCATGCGATCCTAGTTCCGTGAGAATTGGAGCAACAGAATGGATAACACAAAAGGTCTGGAAACCGCTACCCTTGGGGGTGGCTGCTTTTGGTGCCTGGAAGCCGTGTACGAAAATGTCCGCGGAGTACACAAAGTCGTATCGGGATATGCAGGGGGACACCGCCCCAATCCTACCTACGAGCAAGTCTGCACAGGCGCTACAGGTCATGCCGAGGTCGTGCAACTGAGCTTTGACTCTGCCACCATCAGCTACCAGGAGCTCCTGGATATCTTCTTTGACATTCACGACCCAACCACCCTGAACCGTCAAGGAGCAGATATGGGAACACAATATCGCTCGGCTATCTTTTATCACAGTGAACAACAACGCAGTATAGCAGAGACTACTATTGAAAAACTAAATGCGACCCAGTACCGGAAGACCCCAATAGTCACGCAAGTACAGCCGCTGGAAGTTTTTTACCCTGCCGAAGCCTATCACCAACAGTATTTCCGGAAAAACCCGGCACAGCCCTATTGCCGCGCCGTAGTCGCGCCGAAAGTGAGCAAGCTCCGAGCGCATTTCCCGGCTGTTTTGAACACGCAGGCAGCCGGCTGAGAAATGCTCGTCGCAAAACAAAATAGCTCACGAATAACAGGAGAAAACCTATGTCCAACAAACTTGAACTAACCGACGCCGAATGGCGGGCCAAACTGACCCCCGAACAATATCGTATCATGCGCCAGAAAGGCACAGAGCGCGCTTTTACCGGCAAATATGAGAGTTTTTTCGAACCGGGACAATACAAATGCGCGGCCTGCGGGCAACCTCTGTTTGAATCAAAAACCAAATTCCACTCTGGCAGCGGTTGGCCCAGTTTCTATGCACCGGTGAACGAAGACGCCATGGAAGAGCATCGCGACAGCAGCTTCTTCATGGTGCGCACAGAAATCACATGTAGCCGCTGCGGGGCACATCTTGGGCATGTATTCGACGACGGTCCGCACCCAACCGGCTTGCGCTATTGTGTCAATTCTGCGTCGCTGGAATTCGAGAGTGACCCGAATTCTGCAAACGCGACAGATGCCACGCAAGAGAAACGGTAGGAACCTGAACCGTCGCGGTATATGATTACTGTTTAGCGTTCTCCCGCTCATCACAACGGGATGCAGTTGAAGTCGCGGTTTTTGAGGGGTATTTTGGGTGCCGCGCGCATGCGGCACCCAAAATCACCGCGCACACCGTTGTTCGTTCATTGGTTTCGCATCAGCTTCCCAAAGCGTCTGTTATGTTGGATTGTTCAGGTTCTGGTCCGCACTTGCCAGGTTACACGCGATGAAACAGGTCAAATGCGCAGACCTGGTGTACAATGCCTTTGACTTAAACCCTAAATCGCATATACTCCATTGCAGAATATGAGGAAGTGGGCGCTGCGATGGAGTGTAAGCATGAGCCTCACCTATGAAAGCGGTTTATTCTTCACCCTAACTCTCACAGCGGTGAGTCTGGGTATTTTTGCCTGGAGTCGCCGGCATACAACCAACGCCCTCAACACCACCTGGTTTATGCTCAATATAGCCCTATGGATGTTGGCTTTGGGAATGGGACTACAAAGCCCAACGCTCAGCACCAAGCTCCTTTGGGCGCGAGTCCAAATCCTCGCACAGGTTAACATCCCTGCGCTGGTCTTCATCTTGACGCTGACCCACACGGAGCAAAAGACCCGACTCACGACGCTTTCCCATGTTGGCCTCGCACTCATGTCGGTCCTGACCCTGAGTGTAGCTATCTTCAAATTGCCGTGGATCATCTACCCCAAACCTGGCAGTGTTGTGGCAACCGGCGCCCCGCTAGACCTTGAATACGGTGGGTGGTTTTGGATGCTACAGCTGTATGCATATCTGTTGTTCATCTACAGCGCCTTTGTATTGTTCATGTATATCTGGCGTTCTCCGCGCCCTTATCGTGAGCAGACCACCTCCTTGCTTTTCGCGCTGTTAATCCCCGCCAGCAGCAACCTGCTCAACATTTTCAATCTCGTCTCAATAGATATCACCCCGTTTGCAACGATTCTCAGTGGGGGCATACTTACCTGGAATCTCACGCAATATTTGATCTTTGACTTGATTGCATCGGGGCGCGAAACAATAACGCGCAACATGCACGAAGGCTTCATCGTCATAGATGCTACAGGCAGAATCCAGGAGCTGAACCCCGCAGCAGCCCAAGCTCTGGGAGGATCAGTAATCACATTCAATCGCCAGCTCATCAGCAATCTGGCAGTGCTACGCCCATTGCATACCCATCTCGGCCTCAAGCAACCCCGCGAAACGAGCCTCATTCTAGATCAGCCGGATGGCAAACGCTATTATCGAACCACGATTACGCCTCTTATCACGCGCCGGGGTGACTTCACCGGGTATGTAATTGTCTTGCAGGATATCACGCCCCAGGAACAAGCCCGGGAAGCACTAAAAGATAAAGAACGGCAGTATGCCGAGCTTGTCGAGCGTGTGCCCGTCGGCATCTTTCGCACCAACGTCAATGGTGAGTTTTTGGAGGCCAACACCGCACTGGCACAAATACTCGGAGCCCCGGATCGCGAGACTTTAGTGCAGCATAACGCTCTTGAATTCATTCCGCAGGAGAGTCTTGGAATGTGGGAGCAACTGTGGAGTAATGGAACAAGGATTATCCACAACGTTGAAATCCCACTAAAGCGAGCTGACGCTTCCCAAGTCTGGGTTGCCATGAGTATGCAGACAATAACAGATGAGATCGGGAACATCGAATACCATGCGGGAGCGATAGAGGATATTACCGCGCACAAATTGACTGAGATGGAATTGCGCGACAGCGAGCAACGCGGACGTGCTATCCTGCAAGCCTTTCCAGACCTCATGTTTGTGGTGGATCGCGAGGGAATTTGCCATGATTGGTACGCAACCAATACTGATCTGCTCGCAGTGCCACCCAACCGGCTGGTCGGGGAAAACCTTCGAGCTATCCTACCCTCACCTTTCGCCGAACGGGTCATAGCACGCTGCAAACAAGTCATAGAAACTGGAGAAATGGGTGTCTGGGAGTACCCGCTGCTATTGGGCAATCAAAGACGCCAATTTGAAGCGCGCATGGTTCCTTACGGCGAGGATAAAACCCTGAGTGTGGTGCGCGATATCACCGAGCGCAAAGCGGCTGAAGAACGCTCAAGTGCTTATGCTGCCAGGTTGGAAATTCTGCACGAGCTAGATCGTGCAATCATCGAAGCCCAGGCGCCTGACATCATTGCCCAGGCAGCCTTGCAGCGAATTCGAGAATTGATTCCATGCCAGGGTTGTAACATCATCACGCTCACATCAAATGCCGCCGGAGCCAGGGTGTTCGCTGTTTCCTCTGATTTGAACCCTCCGCTTTTGCCAGCGGGCACGCAAGTCACCATCGACAACCCGCTCCTCACACGAGACAAGATCGCGCAATTGCATCGGGGCGAGATACTGCGATTCATGGATGCTTCAGAGTATCTCGAAAAGATCCCAGAGATCGCTGCGACCCGCAAAGCGTGGATTCGCACATTGCTCGTTGTCCCCTTAAGAGCGCGTGAAGACTTGATTGGTGTAATCAATCTGATAGCGACGGAAGACAACGCTTTTACCGATGAACACCTTGCCGTGGTTCAGGAGATAGCCGCCTCACTTGCTATCGCAATCCAGCAAACGGAATTACGCGAACAGGCACAGCGTGAAGCTGCCGCAAAAACCACGTTACTGGAAGATGTCAAACATCGCGTAAACGGGTATTTTGCCACAATCCTCAGCTTATTATTGCGCGAAGAATACCAGGCTAAAAAACTACGCCAGCGGTTACAGGCCGGCGATAGTGACGCCGTTGCGCAAGTGTATGAGCTAGCCATCGCACAGTTGACCCAACGTGTCGAGGGGTTAGCCACAGTACATAAGATGCTCTCAAAGACCCAATGGCAACCTATTTCGTTGTACGCATTGGCAGTCGAGGTAATTGACACGACACTCGCCGCCTTGCCTGATGATCAGTTCGTCAATCTGGATATTGAACCTTCTCCAGTACGTGTGGATGCCAAAAGCGCCAGCAGCCTCGCCCTCATTCTCCACGAGCTCACTACCAATGCCATTAAGTATGCGTTGAAGCAACGAGCGCAAGGGCAAATCAAGATTCGCATCACTTCCGAACCCGCTCCCGAGGCAGCGCCCAAGATGGCGTCCGAAATGGCGCCTGAGGTAGCGCCCCAAACGGTCTGTTTGGAATTCCGCGATGATGGTCCCGGCTACCCGGAACCAGTACTTCAACTTAAGGAAATAGATGTAGGACTGCAACTCATTGAAGAGATGGTCCGCCGCGATTTGCGGGGTCATCTCGATTTGTACAATGACCATGGCGCTGTCATGCGAATCTTTTTCCGCGGGAGCGAAATGGCATGAAAGACTCCCAAACAAGACCGAAGCAAACCAACGGCTCAAGTGAAACAGCCACGCCTGACCTGCCCAATAAGCAGCGTGAGGCTGCAATTCTATCCTACGAAATCACCGCTATTGGCATCGTTCACATCAACGCGCAACAGTGTATCACCTACATCCATCCCAATGTCGCGCAAATCCTTGACCTGGAAGCAGAGCTGGTACAGGCGCAGTTAGGGAGGGCTATCGGCGAACTACATCTAGAGCAACGTCCAGATGTCTCCGCCATGCTGCAGAGGATTCTCGCAGGAGAAACCCTAACTGGCGAACGAATCCGGTGGGACCACCGGCAAAAGCAACCCATACTCCTGGAAATACACAATACACCCTTGAGCGACTCATCAGGCACCTGGATCGGAACGGTTATCATTCTGCAAAACATTACCGCCCGTGAACAAGCAACCGCGGCTCAGCAACAGTTGATGACAACTCTAGAACGACGCAGTGCACAGCTGGAAACCGCAGCGCAAGTCTCACGCGCTACCAGCAGCATCCTGAATCTTGAACAGTTAATCCACGAGACAGTCCAGCTGGTGCGCGAACGGTTCGATATGCATTATGTGGGTCTTTTTGAAGTAGATACCAGCGGTGAGTGGGCGATTCTGCGCGGAGGCACGGGAACCGTGGGGCAACAACTGCTCGCTCAGGGTTACCGGTTGCCCGTGAGCGGAAATTCAATGACCGGTTGGGTCATCACCCACAAGCAACCGCGATTAGCACCTAATGTGGGAGAAGATGACATTCACCTCGCCAACCCACTGTTACCCGAAACCCGATCCGAACTTACGCTACCCCTTATCAGTCGCAACGCAGTCATCGGCACATTGAGTATTCAGTCAACTCAGGAAGCCGCTTTCAACAGTGATAATATCATAGTCTTACAGGCAATGGCAGACCAACTTGCCAACGCGATTGCTAATGCCCGCTTGTACGAGCAAGCACAGCGAGAAATCGTGGAACGCATTCGCGCCGAGTCGCAGCTTAGTGCATCGAAATCGCAGCTCGAGCATTTGCTGGGCATCAGCCCAGTGGTGATTTACACCTGTGCTGCCACAACACCCAATACCCTCACCTTCATCAGCGATAACGTCGAAGCCTTATTGGGATATCCCGCTACTACCCTGACAAAGTTGGAAGACGCCTTTATCTCATACGCACACCCCGAGGACCATGCGCTCATCCAGGCTGCACACGAAACGCTGCTCCAAACGGGAAGCGCCAATATCGAATATCGGCTACAAACCGCCCATGGCGACTATCGCTGGATCAATGACCGTAAACAACTGGTGAGCGATTCACAGCGCCATCCACAAGAGATCGTAGGTTGCTGGATTGATATCACCGATTCCAAGATAGCGGATAGCGCCATTAAACGGCTGAATCGCGAGCTGGTACTGCTGTACCGTGCCAGTCGAGCGCTTGCCGCCAGCCTCGATCTGAGTGAAGTTCTAACCACCGTCACCGAGGAGATGCAACGGCTATTGGGGGTCAGTGCCTGCTCGGTCTGGCTCGAGGAGGCTCCAAGCGGAGATCTCATTTGCAGCTACGCGTCTGGTCCTTCGAGCGGTCCGTTACGTGGACTGAGGGCCAGCCCAGGACGGGGCTTAGTCAGCTGGGTCTACGAGACCGGTCAAAACGCTCTCGTCAATGATATGAGCAGCGACCCGCGGCACGATCAAAGCATTGCACATATGACCCGGTTTGCCCCTAGATCAGCGCTCTGTGTGCCACTTCGCACCACCAAAGGCAATATCGGCGTTCTTGAGGTAGTAGATACAACGCCCAATCGTTTCATCGAAGACGACCTAGACCTGTTAGGATCTCTGGCAGCACTGGCAGCCATTGCCATTGAAAACGCACGGCTCTACGAACAAGCACGTCAGGATACGGACACCAAATCCATGTTGCTGGATGAGATCAACCACCGCGTCAAAAACAACCTTGCCGCAATTATGGGCATATTGTCACTCGAAATGAAGCGGGCATTTGAGGGACCACAGGATTACCACGCCACGCTATCCGATATTCATAATCGCATTCAAAGCATTACGACCGTCCACAATTTGCTTTCCGATACACAGTGGAATCCTTTGCCCATTGCGCGTTTGGCTGAGGAGATTATCCATATGGCCCTTAGCGCATCTCCCCTGCGACAGACCATAAAGTACAAGTGCGTTCTGAGACCATCCCAACCAGCGCCGATACGCCTTTAATCTCTCCCCAGCAAGCTACCGGGTTGGCAATTGTCATCAACGAGTTGACAACTAACAGCATCAAGCATCCTTCAACGCTCGCCAGCAGGGGCACATCATACTGCACATCCGCAGCGAGCAGAAATCCGGGAGAACACATACCCGTCTCGAGTTCCGCGATGATGGACCCGGTTGGCCCAACGATGTGCTTAACGGAACGCGCTCCAGCATTGGCTTAAGATTGATCCGCATGACCGTCATCAGCTCATTACGGGGGCAATTGGAACTCTACAACGATGAGGGCGCCGTAGCTGGCATCACCTTCGAGTCATAGATTTCGAGATCAAAACAATCGCTACAGATAGGAGCGCGCCTTTTCATGATCCCTGAAAATCCCATACGTGCATTAGTCGTAGATGACGAAGCTATCCCGAACAGTTTGGTACAATTGCAGCTGGAGCAAATCGGCTACAAAGTCATTGGGAACGCCTATGACGGGGTAGAAGCGTTGAAGCTCACACAGACCCTACACCCAGATGTGGTAGTCATGGATCTGCGGATGCTGGATCCCCATACAGGACAGGAAGACCGCATCGCCGGGCTGAAGGCCGCCGACGCAATTCAAAAATCTTGCCCCACCCCCGTGGTCGTGGTCACCGCTTACGAATCCCCGGAGCTCGTCAAACAAGCGAGTTCCATCGGTGTGGGAGCCTATCTGGTCAAACCAACCAGGGAAAAAGACCTCGAGCGTGCCATTACCATCGCACTGGCACGCTTTAGGGATTTCACAGAGCTCCAACGTCTGCATACCGAACTCGAGCGCTACAACGCCGAGCTTGATGCTTTTGCGGGCGCCGTTGCCCAAGGGCTAAAAACGCCCCTGAAAAGTATCATCGAACACGCTGAAGCGCTACTCCAGAGACAAAAAGACTACTCCCGCGAGACCATTCTGGAGCAGGTTCGCACCATCAACCGCGAAAGCTATACCATTCTGAATATGAGCAAGGAACTGCTGCTCTTGGCCCGGTTAAGGCGCATAGACGCCATTGAGATTCACCCTCTGGATATGGCTGATATTGTGAAAAATGCCCAAACACGCCTGCAAGGGCTGAAGGAATTGCAGACGGTAAGTATCCAGATTCCTTCCACCTGGCCCTCAACCGAAGGTCACGGAACCTGGGTGGAAGAGATATGGGTCAGCTTACTGAGCAACGCCATCAAATATGGATTGCCACAAGCACCCCCTTTCCGCATCGAGATAGGCGCCCAAAAGCAACCTAACGCCACAGTGCGTTTCTGGGTCCGCGACTTTGGTCCCGGCATATCCACAGCGCTTCAAGAGGAACTATTCGCGCCCGTGGCGCAGCTCCCACAGGTACAGGGACAGGGCATTAGCCTGCATCTCGTCCGGTACCTGGTGCAACGCATGGGCGGAGAGGTCGGCGTAATCAGTCCGGTGGAGAACACAGGTACAGAAACACCCACAGAGACATCAGCGGGCAGCCTTTTCTTCTTCACGCTCCCCGAGATCACAGCGCCCTACCGACCGTATCCCACTCCACCAGAAATATCAGCATCCGCTGCGGAACTGCGGCGCGCGATGGGGGAATAGCCCTAAACCATGTTCAGCAACACCGAGACACCAATCTATACTCTGACGACTTACATTGCAGCCCTTGCATTGGTCATTCTCACCATTCGCAACTGGATTAATCACCGGCATAATCCAAATGTACAAGGTTCGATCAAGTTCTTAGCGCTTTTCTCTCTATGGGCCGTCTGCATCAGCCTTTGGCTAGCCACAGACGACGCAACTTGGAGACTGTTCTTTCTGAAATTGAGTTTTTTCAGCACTTGCCTGATGCCGGTTGAATGGCTCACTTTTGCCCACGAGTTTGCACGCCAGCCAAGCCTCCCCAAAGTGCGCAAGTGGTTATTCTTTGGCATACCGCTGGTGACACAAGCGCTCATCTGGAGCAATTCATTCCACCACCTTTTCTGGCGCGATGAAATACGTGCCGCGATTATGCCCTGGTGGTCCACTCCGATCACCGTCTACGGGCCTTGGTTTTGGATCCACACCGCTTATTCCTACGTGCTTGCCATCCTAGGTGCGTTAACGGTGATCAACATCGCACGCCACTCCACACATCGCTATCGAGAGCAAGCCTGGTCTATCCTGATAGGAGCTCTGGTAATACTAGGAGCGAACACTCTCATCCTGTTTGGGGGCATTCCTTCTCAAACCGCCATTCGTCCTAGAATTCTGGCCGCAGGCGGGACTCTATTCTTCGTGTGGGGAATCTATCACTTTCAGTGGATTGGGCGACTCGCGTTCAGAGACAAGGAATACGACCAGCTTCCGGAGGCAGTGATTATTCTCGATGCGTTTCAACATGTGGCAGACATCAATCATGTCGCAGAACTGCTGCTTAAAATCCCGGCAAGGCAGGCTATCGGAGAGAAAGCCGAGCGCATTTTCACCCCCTGGGCGCTTTGGGCACCGCAACTGCAAACTGGAGAAGAGAGACACACCGAGCTGGTCATTGATCGTGAACAAAGCACCCAATGGCTCGAAGTGCACACACGCCCTATCTGGAAAGGTCGGCGCAAAGCACCTATCACGGTGCTCACATTGCAAGATGTGAGCGAGAGGAAATGGACCGAGCAAGCGCTGGAAGCTCGCCGGCGCGAGCTGACCGAACTAAACACGCTCAGTCGCGCCATCGCCTCCAGCCTCTCACTTAACGAAGTCCTGCAGGGCACCGTCAATGCGGTCATGCGCCTGTTCCCTCAAGCCTCAGACGCTTCAGTTCAGTTGCTGGACGCTCAAAGAACCCAGTTGCGCACACGTAGTTATGCGACAAAACGCGCCGGGAATCATCCGGGACTTCATTTCGATATGGGCAAAGGCATCGCCGGCTTGGCAGCGGAGACCAAGACCACGCTCAACATTCCTGACGTCCTCGAGGACCCACGCTACATTCGTCAGAAAGGCGTCCCCCTCTACCGTTCTATGTTGGTGACGCCCCTGTTGTTTGGCGCACAAGTGCTGGGCACCCTCTCGGTTGTAGCTCCATCCCCACACGCTTTCAACCAAGACGAGGCAATTTTGCTCGAAGACCTTGCCCGTTTTGCCAGCATAGCTGTTCAAAATGCCGATTTATATGAGCGAGCGCAAGCGGAAATCGCGGAACGTAAACACGCAGTCGCCGAAATGCACAAGAACGAGAGCCTGTATCGCGCCCTCTTTGAACAAACGCCCGATGCGATTTTCATCATCGGGCTGGATGGGGAGTATATCACTGCCAATCAACGTGCTACTACCATGTTGGGATACTCACTTGAGGAATTGCTCACCCACCATCCCAATGACATCATCATCCCAGAAGAACAGGGCGATGCGCAGCGACGCTTGGAAATGCTGCAGGCAGGGAAACCCTTATCCATTTACGAACGCCGCTTTCTTTGCAAAGACGGTAGTATCCTGACCACCGAGATCAGTATTGCGCTGATTCGCGACCCTGACGGCAGACCGCTGCACATTCAGAGCGTCGTGCGTGATATCACCACGCGCAAAGCTAATGAAGAAGCGTTGCGACAAAGCGAGGAAAAACACCGGCTCTTGTTAGATAGTATCCAGTCACCTGTATTGGCGCTGGATCATGAGATGCAGATTTTGTATTTCAACACGGCCTATGCAGACTACGTGGGTGTAGCCGCCGACGACTTGACTGGACAAAACCTCAGAGTGTTGTTCCCACAGTTCGCCAGCTCACGCACCTACCAGACTTATCAACGCTGTCTGGAGACCAACCGTCCCCAAGTCATCGAGGGCTGGTCCGGAGAGCTCTACTTCAAAGCGCGCATCTACCCCACGCCCTGGGGACTTCTGGCAATAGCAGATAACGCAACTGAGCAAAAACATGCCCAAGACACTCTGCTGCGCTATGCCGAACGCCTGCAAGTTCTCCATGAGATTGATCGTGCCATTCTCGAAGCGCGCTCACCGGAAGCAATCGCCCAAACCGCACTGCACCAGATACGACGGCTGATCCCCTGCCAGCGGAGCCTCATTATCGAATTCGGCTCCGGAGAACAGAGCTCCTTGCTGGCGGCAGAATACGATCCAGCTGTCTTCGCAGCAGCGCAAACGGAAGCCACTATCCATGAGCGCAGCTTGTTATCGCAGAAGCGGCTCGTGTTGATTGAGGACCTCGAAACAAGCACCCCTCACACACCGATTTATGCGACGCTTTATGCTGAAGGAATACGCGCCTGCCTCTGGGCGCCTCTCACCGTCCGTGAGCAATCCATTGGGACCCTTTGCCTGGAAGCAACACACGTACACGCCTTTCGGGAAGAGCATATGGAAATTGCCAGGGAGGTAGCTGCTTCTCTGGCAATCGCTATACAGCAAGCCCGCCTCAATGAACAAACAAAGCAAGATGCCGCCATAAAAACCTCGCTCATTGACAAGATCAACCACCGTGTCAAGAATAATCTAGCTTCCATCATCGGTATGATCTTCATGGCACAGCGGCACCTGGACCCCTCGATACAGGATGTCTGTGCGCCTGTGCTTGAACGGCTTGCCAACCAGATTCACACCCTCTCGGCGGTTCACCAAATGCTCTCCAGCGCAGAATGGCAAATGTTACCCTTGGCAAGTCTCGCCGAACAGGTAGTCAAAGCCACACTCCAGGCAAGCGCACCCCAAGCGCGAATCGGTGTCACTGTCACTCCCTCAAACATCAAAGCCGATTCCAAACAAGCGAATGGATTGGCGCTGATTTTGCACGAATTGACCACCAACACCATAAAACACGGCGTCGGAGAACGAGGTGCCGCCCAAATCACCGTTCATATCCAGCCCGAATCGCCTGGACCCTGGGGCGCTGCTGATGGAGTACGCCTGGAATTCCAGGACGATGGACCCGGATATGATGAAACTGCCCTGGAGCCGGGGGGCCAACATATGGGACTTTATCTTGTACAACGCCTGATTGCCATCAACTTGCGCGGCACGGTCACATTCTATAATGCCAATGGTGCTGTCGCCTGCCTGTGCTTTCCGATACCCGAACAGAACAATACATATACTTCGGAGTAACGCCCGCTATGAAATCGTCAATCCGCGTCGTAATTGCTGAAGATGATGCACTGGTTAGTGAGATGATACAACGCCATCTGGAGCGCCTGGGCTACACGATTGCGGGAGAAGCGCACGATGGTCATACGGCGGTTGCATTGGTCACAGACTTGCAGCCCGATGTGGTCATCCTGGATATCGAAATGCCAGGACTCAATGGTCTGGAAGTGGCAGAGGAATTGCACGCCCGATGCCCAACGCCCATCGTTATCCTAACTGCGTATGAGACACAGGAGCTGGTGAAACAAGCTACCGCCGCAGGCGCAGGCGCCTACCTGCTCAAGCCGCCCCACCCGCGCGATCTGGATCGCGCCATCACGATTGCAATGGCGCGCTTTGCAGATATTGTCTCACTGCGCACTATGAACGCGGAATTGCAGCGACTGAATACCAACCTGGAAACCAGCAATGCGGATCTCGATGCCTATGCACGCGTTGTCGCCCACGACCTAAAAGACCCCCTGAGCGTGATTCTAGGATTTGCTGAGGTGTTGGCGGAAGATCATGGCGATCTGCCGCCGGAAAAACTGGGTGAGTACCTGGATATCATTGTCTCAAAGAGCCGCAAAGCCGTGAGCATCATCAACGGTTTGCTTTTGTTAGCTGAGGTGCAACACCTGCAACGACAGGCCGAAGTTCTCGATATGCAGACGATCGTGAATGAAACGCTCGACCGCCTGACCTGGCAGATCGCAGAGGGGCACGCGGATATTTGCCGCCCAGAGTCATGGCCCCAGGTAATAGGTTACCCCCAACTCGTAGAAGAAGTTTGGGCGAACTACATCAGCAATGCCATCAAATACGGCGGCAAAAACCCGCAAATCACTCTGGGCTATGATAACCCATCCGAACAGCGCCAGGATGAGAAGTATCAGCGGTTCTGGGTGTGCGATTCCGGTCCCGGCATTGCCCCCAAGGTAGCCCAAAATCTCTTTGAGCCTTTCGTCAAGATGGGAAACGGACTGCTGCGCAGCAGCAGTCATGGCTTGGGCTTGAGCATTGTCCGTCGCATAATCGAAAAACTAGGCGGCAAGGTTGGGATGGAAAGCCCCCCTGCCGGCGGAACTTGTTTTTGGTTCACCCTCCCTAAAAAGGAGCCGGAGTTGTAACTTCAACTTGCCTCAGGTGGCAATCCAAGAGCTTGAACGAGTGCGCGACGCAATTCCCCAGAAAGCGCCGGGCGCCGCCCAGGTCCTCGCAACCACCCCTTCACCTTCTCGGCACGCAGCGCCGGCACGGGAGAATCAGCGGCATCCAGTTCCACCTTAGGCGCGATGAACACGATTAGTGCACGCACGGGAATGTCCTCCGCTTGAGGTAGCCGTTTGCGCAAATATCGCTGCAAATCTGCCACGAGCAACGCGGCGTAATTCTCGGGGCGCCCCAATGCCTCTTGCCCTCCCATCTGGCGGAAGAAGCGTCCCGCCTGCTTGTGGCGCCACTTGCCATTTGAATATGTCACGCTGCCCCCCTGATTCTTGACCAGAAACACAGTCAATCCCCCAGGTTCAACCAGCACAAAAGGTACGGGCGTCGTGTACACCAACAGAGAATAATCATCATCGAAGCCCTTGAGCATCTCGGGAACACGCAAGTGATACGCCTGAGGACCCGCAAAGCGATCTCCGTAATAGCTACCAAGCACCGAGCAGACGAAGCCCAGACCACCGAGGACCAGAGTTACAAACCACCAATTCACATTCAACATGTAGATGATGAATGACAGGCCCAACAAACCCAGGGCAACCAGAGTGAGCCATTTGCCAGCGCTTGTAGCACGCCGAATATACGCTTCTTTAGCAACGATACGCATGCCGCCTCCATGAAATCGCGATGCAGATTTTTCCAGTCTCAATCACCAACGGTAACCTGCTCGGTTTCCCAGCCTGGGTTACCAGCCTACACACCTAAGCCAGTCTTGATCGCCGGAATCACTTGCGCCGCGACTGCCTCGCGACCCTGACGGATCGCATTCATAATGGCTTTAGCATTGGAACGCCCGTGTCCAACAATGGCCACACCATCCACACCCAATAACAGTGCCCCACCGTATTCCGCGTAATCCATGCGGTGCAGGATGCGCCGGAAACCGGGTGATAGCAAAACCAACCCAGGCAATGCCAGCAATAATCCCGGCAATGTCAACACTAGGCCCACTTTGGAAAGTCCACTGCCCCAGAGCTCTTTTTTCACCAACCGGGCAGCAAACGACGCTACCGACTCAGCGGTCTTGATCATGATGTTGCCGGTGAAACCATCAGTTACCACCACGTCCGCGTGACCGCGAGCGACTTCCTTAGGTTCAACATTGCCCACGAAGTTCAGCCCGCTCTCAGCCAGAACATGATGCGTTTCACGCAGAGTAACAGTGCCTTTTTCATCCTCCTCACCGTTCGCCAGCAATCCTACCCGCGGGTTGGCAATACCCCACACACGTTCCGCATAGATAGCGCCCATCTGCGCAAATTGCAGCAGGTATTCTGGCTTTGGGTCAGCAGTTGCGCCCATATCCAGGAACAATAGCCGGCTATCGGCAATTGGATATAACGTCGCCAGCGCTGGGCGACGGATACCAGGAATCCGCCGCAAATCGAAGATGGCAGCCGAAAGCACGGCAATTGTATTCCCAGCAGAAACAAAGGCATCCGCCTGCCCGTTCTTGACCAGCTGCAAACCAATGCGAATCGAGGACTGCGTCTTGTGCCGCACATCCTCAGCATGATCTGCCATCGTCAACACTTCAGGGGCATGCACTACCTGCAAGTGAAGTCCTTGGGTACGGTGCTTCGCCAGCTCCGCACGAATCTGTTCCTCAGGACCCACCAGAAGAATCTCGTCGCCCCACTCCCGCGCCGCCATGACTGCTCCCGCTACATCCGGGACAGGACAGGCATCAGAACCAAAAGCATCTACTGCAATGCGCATACCGACCTCCACTCAACGGAATTGACCGCAACCAACCTTATGGCTCATTCTACCCGGCAAGCTACCAGGGTGGTTCTTCCGGCGGCGGCACCGACCAGGGTTCATCAGTAGCCGCATCCTGCAATGACGGCAACGATTCACCGGCCAACCAGCATCTTGCCATCTCCGGTAACTGCGCCACCGATCCCACCTGCACCATAGGACCGGGCAAGGAATTGATAAAACGTGTACCATAACGTTTGGAAACCAAACGGGCATCCAGCACTGCCACAACGCCCCGATCAGAGCGTGTACGAATCAGGCGCCCAAATCCTTGCATAAAACGCAATACGGCTTCCGGGACCATATAGTCATTGAACGGGTTATCACAGATTTCCGAGCGTGCCTGCACCAATGGTTCATCGGGGACATCGAAAGGCAATTTGGCTATGGCTAAACACGAGAGAACCTCACCCGGTAAATCTACCCCTTCCCAGAATGAGCGCGTCCCCAACAAGACCGAGCGTTCGCCTTTCTGGAAATTACTCAACAACTGCGCCCGTGATATGCCAGTTCCTTGAGAATATACAGTGATCCCAGCCCGCGCCAGGGGACCTGTGATAGCTTGCGCAGTCGCGCGAAGCTGACTATACGAAGTAAACAGCGCCAAAGAGCGCCCCTCAGTTGCCTCGAACAACGCCATCATGGCATTGGCAACGGCGCGTTGGTAACCCGGATTCCCCGGATCGGGCATATCCTTAGCCACATACAGAAGTGCAGCCTGGCTGTAATCAAAAGGCGAACCCACAGCCAACTCCTCTGCATCCCAGGCATCCAGGCGCTCCCGCATGTAGTCAAAAGACCCGCCAACCCGCAGCGTCGCAGAGGTCATGACAACCGTTTTCTTCTTGCTGAAAAGATGCTCACGCACCAACGGGCCTACTTCCAAGGGCGCTGTATGGAAGGCGACCGTATCCCTCAGTCCGTTGAAGCCGCTATCACCCCCAGAAGACTCTAGCCAGTAAACCGCATTCTGCGAGGGTTGCGCAATGAGCGACTGCAGTTGCGCATGTGTTTCCGCCAGACGCTGCGCCACCGCCGCCAACCGTGAGCGCGGCGATTCAATCACAGGCAGTTCTACAGCACTGAGATCCTCCAACGCCGAAGCCATGCGCAACAAATCCTTGACCAGGCTCTCAAATGGGGCAGCGACGGCATCCCATGCAAGTTCCACCTCATCCCAACCGGGTTGAGACCGCAAACTTTTCGTCACCCGTAGCCGTAGCGCATAACCATCGCTATTCGAGGGCGCGTGTTCGCTCAAAAAGCGCGTCAGAGCTTCGAATAGCGTCTCCAGACGATAAAGCACCTGATCTGCCGAATCCTCCAGGCGCGCCGCAGTGGTCGCGAGTATCACACGCACATCCTGCCGCAGTTGCTGTGCAATGCCCTGCAATTCCCCCAAAAGCCCAGGGAAAGCGCCTTTTGCGCGCACCAATTCCTCGAAAGCATAACGCAGGCTATACCAATCCACCGAGAAATGTAGCGCATCCGTTGTTGCGCGTTCCAGATGGTGTGCCTCATCCACAATCAGGTAATTGTAATCGGGCAATACCCGATTCTCAGCAGCGATATCCGCCAGCAACAGCGCATGGTTGACCACCAGCAGGTGTACAGTCTCCGCTCGTTCACGCGCCCGGTAGAAAAAGCAACCCTCGCCAGCATAAAAAGGACAATCGCGGGTGTCGCAGTTTTCTGTCGCTGCCGAAAGGTGCGCCCAGACCGCACGCTCACCAGGTGTCGGTAAGAATAACCCATCTGCATCACCATCCAGCGTGTTCGGTAGCCAGAGCAGAATCTTTGCCAGGACCACAATTTCATCTTCATTGGAAGGTCCACGCCTTCGCAAAGCCTGAAACTGCCGCCGGCACAGATAATGACTGCGTCCCTTCAACACCATATAGCGGAACCCCGTTGGGAAGGCACGCTCCAATAGCGGAATATCCTTGCCTGCCAGCTGCTCCTGCAGGTTGATAGTGTTGGTGGAAATCACCACCCGTGCATCGTTAAGGTCAGCCCATTGCAACGCCGGCAACAGATACGCCAGCGATTTGCCTGTACCGGTGCCTGCCTCTACCAGCAGATGATGCCCGTCATTGAACGCCTCCGCGACAGCACGCATCATTTCTGCCTGTTGTGCACGCGGTTCATACTCCTCGAAAACATGCGCCAAAGCGCTGCGCGCATCAAGGTGGTCCTCCAGCGCCGCAACATCTAAAGGCAGAGGAGGATTGCGCGCCTCCAGAGGGTCTACATCCACCTCAGGGATAAAGAGAGGTCCCACAACATCGCCGCCGCGGCGCGCCGCTAACTGAGCGCCAATTCCTCCCTGGAACGCCTGCCGTTTCCAGTTACGCAGCACTTCCTGAAAGAAATACCGCGGCGCCCAACCCATCCGCGATCCCAGGTCATAAATCTCTTGCAGAACCGACTGGGGCAATTGTAGGGCGCGCTCCTGAAGCGCAACAAAGAGCGCGTGCGCCAGGCGTGCATCATCAAGCGCCCGGTGCGTTTGTGGAGTAAAAGCAATACCTAGCTCATGCACAAGGTTCTCCAGGCTATAACGACCCGCATGAGGCACCAAAATGCTGGCGAGAGCAAACGTGTCGATGCGGGCATTCCCCGTCAACACATTGTCCTTTCGCAAGAACGCCAGGTCAAAGCCGATGTTGTGCCCGATGACCGTATCATCGCCCACAAAAGCACGCAATTCCTGTGCAACTTGCCGCATAGAGGGGGCGCGGGCTACATGCGCATCGGAGATCCCGGTGAGCTCGGTAATGAATGGAGGTATACGCCGTCCTGGGTCCACAAACGTAGAAAAGGTTTCGATCTCGCGTGAGCCGCTGAAACGCAAAGCGCCCACCTCAATTATCTCGTCACGTTGGGGGTCCAAACCGGTTGTCTCCAAATCCAGGGAGACATAAGTCTTTGACATAAGTTCCTCAGAAATACGATTTCAAATCGGCACACAAGGTCAATAACTACCAACCAAGAACGAAAGGACATTATACCGCGGAACGACGAGGGGAAAAACCGCAAAACCAAAGGTACCATTGAGATTACCGGCGTAAGGGCAAGTTCGGGCTCAAGCCCGCCAGAAAGAGTATCTAGGCTACTGTGCATCGCGCGGCAGCCCCACAACACTCTCTCAATCGCGGTTTTTGCCTGAAGCGGCTATACCCGCTTTTTGTTATGGTAGACGAAAAAATCTAAGCAGGAACAAAAACAACAGCCGGCAATGGCGACCATTGCCGGCTGTTGCACGTTAGGCTATCAGCACTCAATCTCGGGGGTGACCGGTCCTTCTTCACCCTCCGGTGCAGGTTCGTCAATCACCACGGTAACTTCGCCCGTCTGCGGGATAGATGGAGGCATTTCCCCCTCCGCCTTCGACTCTGCTGCTGGCTCCACAACACCCTCTGGAGCCGGCTCTAGGGCGTGCTCCAGCACCTCCAGAATATCCTCAACCGGTATCAGCTCCAGCTCTTTGAGCACTTCTTCTGGAACATCCTCCAGATCAATCTCATTCAGTTTGGGGTAAATCACCTTCTTGATGCCCGCGCGATGTGCCGCCAGAATCTTGAGTTTCAGTCCCCCGATCGGCAAAACCTGACCCTGCAATGTCACTTCTCCGGTCATAGCGACATCCGAATGTACCGGGCGATGCGACAGCATCGAAACCAGAGAGGTCACCATAGTTACGCCGGCAGAGGGACCGTCCTTCGGTACCGCGCCGGTAGGAACGTGCAGGTGGATTTTGCCACGGCAGGCTGTCTCGCACAGGCCCAGTTCTTGCGTATGCGCCTCGACATAACTCAACGCAATCCGTGCGGATTCCCGCATCACCTCGCCCAACTTACCGGTCAGAATCAACGTCCCATCGCTGCCAGCCATCGAAGCCGCCTCAACGAAGATCACCTCGCCGCCGGTGGGCGTCCATGCCAGACCCGTCGCTACGCCAGGGCGCTCTGTGCGCAGCGCGGCATCGAAGCGATAGCGGGGCTTGCCCAGGTAATCATGCACCTGCTCCGGTTCTACGACAACACCAGAAGTCACTGTGCCTTCAGCCACCTGAGTTGCGACTTTGCGGCACGCCTTTCCGATTTCCCGCTCCAACTGCCGTACACCAGCCTCACGTGTGTAGTCGCGAATGATCATTCGCAGAGTCTCCTCATTGAAGGTGACCTCTTGCGGCAACAATCCATTCACCCGCAGTTGTCGGGGTACTAGATACTCCTGAGCGATGCGCACCTTGTCATACTCAGTGTAGCCATCCAGGTAAAGCATCTCCATGCGATCCAGCAGCGGCGCCGGAATCGTCGAAGTCGTATTGGCGGTGCAGATGAACAACACCTGGCTCAAATCGAAGTCCACATCCAGATAGTGGTCACGGAACGCGTGATTCTGCTGCGGGTCGAGCACTTCCAGCAAAGCTGACGAAGGGTCACCCCGCCAATCCGCGCCAATCTTGTCCACCTCATCCAGCATAAACACAGGATTCTTAACACCCGCCCGTTTGACTGCCTGAATGATGCGCCCAGGCATCGCGCCGATGTACGTTCGCCGGTGACCGCGAATCTCAGCCTCATCCCGCATGCCCCCCAGGCTCATACGGGTGAATTTGCGGTTCAGAGCGCGCGCGACCGATTGCCCCAATGACGTTTTTCCCACTCCGGGAGGCCCCACCAAAACCAGAATGGCGCCCAGTGCATCTTCCTCGCGCCCTTGTAAATCACGCTCGTGGGGCTTTACCTTGCCCTTGGTTTCCTCAACCTCGGCAGTAGCTTCGACAGGTTGAGCAGCGCCCAAGGCTTCACGCTCCGAGCGTAACTTTCGAACAGCCAGGAATTCCAGAATGCGTTCCTTGACGTCCTGAAGATCATAGTGGTCTTCGTCAAGTACCTTACGCGCGTTCGCAATATCTAACTGATCTTCCGTTGCCGTTTGCCAGGGCAGAGCCGTAAGCCAATCAAGATAAGTCTTAATCACCCAATATTCGGCAGCCTGTGGCGGCATCTTTTCTAGACGGCTGAGCTCGCGCAAGGCCTCTTCCTTACCCTCATCCGTTATACCGCAATTCTCGATTTTCTGGCGATACTCCTCAGCCTCGCGGCGTCCCTCATCCCCTTCGCCCAATTCCTGGCGGATTGCCTCCATCTGTTGGCGCAGGAAATACTCCCGCTGCGACTTTTCGATCTCCTCTTTCGCCTTTTCCTGGATTTGCTGACCTACCTGCCGCACTTCCAGCTCGCGAGACAGTACCTTGCTCAGGTACTGCATCTTGTCTTTAAGCGCATCCATCTCCAGGATTTTCTGGGCGTCTTCCATTCCTACCCGCAAATTGGAAGCCAACAGGTACACCAACAGCCGAGCATCCTCCAATTGCTGGATAAACCGGACTGCCTCTTCGGGAAACTGCGGAATGAGTTCAGCCAGCTCTGTGGCAACGTCAATCAAACTACGGCGCAGGGCTTCCTCAACCACCGTATCTGCAACCACATCGGGTGTTAGCTCAATCCGCGCCCTGAGATAGGGCGTATTCTCAGTCCATTCCTGAACCTTGAAACGCTCAAGTCCCTGAATGAAAACCGTCAACGTGCCATCCTGCCCCCGCATTACGCGGTGCACTACCGCAACAGTACCAATCTGAAACACTTCGTCGGGACCCGGAATCTCGACTGAGGGG
>JAKJAC010000439.1 GCA_022707705.1 Chloroflexota bacterium | reverse complement strand
GGGAAGTCTTGTATAGGCCTATTGTGGCTCAAGAAGAAGGAGCCCGACTGCGGGGCCGTTCGCTAAATGCAGACCTGGCTCTGAAAGGGGAGACTTGTTTCCTGATGGCTGTTTGTTGGACGGATTTTATTGCTGCGTGTCTGTGTTGACGGCTGCATTAGCGGGGAATGCTCGCGCCACATCTGGTTTTGGCAGGCCAAAATTGCTGCCAACACGCCGTTCTGGTGCATCACGGCCTTTGGGCATAATGGGCAGCTGCGAGAGTCGTATTCCTCGCTTCATCAAACTCTAAATCCTCTAATTCGGCCACCCGCGGGAACACCTTGTAACGATCAAGGCTGAGTAAGAACTTGACTCTTGACATTCCTGCGAGTTCAGAGGCTCGCCCGGAGGAGAGTTTACGCCAGGCTCTTCATGACCCGACAGAGGAGTGATGAACGGCGGAGGAAGGTGGGTCGTACAGGATTCGAACCTGTGGCCCTGGGCTTAAAAGGCCCCTGCTCTACCGGACTGAGCTAACGACCCACGGGCTTGGAGTATAGCATGAGCGGACGAGATGTCAATCTGCGGCATGGAGTGCCACGAGCGCCGCGAGCAGCGCCGGCGTCATCTCTGCCGCCGTTCCCGGCAACACCACC
>JAKJAC010000438.1:397-643 GCA_022707705.1 Chloroflexota bacterium | reverse complement strand
ATGGCGGCTATCGTCGTCGCGGCCGTCTTCCTCTGGGTCAGCATCGGTAAGAAGCTGGCGGCCAAGCTGGGCGTCGTCGACAGCGCCGTGGGGGGCTGAGATGATCGCGGATTTCCGATTGCGGATTGCGGATTGGCGCCGGCGTGGCGTGAAACTACTGCGCCGGGCCACCCATCTGCAGTCGACAATTCGTAATCCGCGCTGGCTGACTGGCCGCCGCGCCGATATGGTGGAGGGGGCCATGAC
>JAKJAC010000438.1:0-282 GCA_022707705.1 Chloroflexota bacterium | reverse complement strand
GGCGCGCGGGTCGGCTCGGTCGCCCAGGTGGATCCCGCCGGCCGGGCGGTGCAAGCCGCCCAGCAGGCGTTGGCCAGCGGCGTCGGCACGTATGACGTGCGCGTATCGGCCGACACCTATCCCGGCGGCGTGGTGCGTGTGGAGGTGGACTGGTCCGTGCCTAACTTCTACGGCAGCCTGATGCCGCTCTTCGGCGCGTCCGGCGGCCCGCTCAAGGGCACGGCGGTATCGGCCTTTCGCAAGGAGGGATGGTGATGGGACGCGGAGATGGGGTGAGGGGGA
>JAKJAC010000437.1 GCA_022707705.1 Chloroflexota bacterium | reverse complement strand
AGGTTTTAGGGGGACTACGCCCCCTGTCTCTTCAGACCATCCGTGTCTGCCGAAGACCGCAGGTGCGCCCAGGCGCTTAATGTCCTGCCGAGGTAAGACCAGACGAATCTCTTCTTTATCGGGGAGAACTGGGCCTTACGTCGGTGGACGCAGGGCTCAGTTTTTTTTGATGGTGGTTGTAAAGTGGGCTGTCCGCCGTTATGCGGACGAGGCCCGATGAGTTCCGGTGAATCCGGGTGAGGAGGTGATAAGGGTTGGCTATTTCACGCACGCGAAAAGAAGAGCTGTACCAGGAATATGCCGAGCAGTACCGCAAGAGTGACGGCATCATGCTGGCGCACTATCACAACCTGACCGTCAGTCAGATGCAGGCCATGCGCTCGGGAACAGGGAGGACAGATCTTCGTGGTCAAAAACACGCTGCTGCAGAAGGTTTTGCAGGAGCACGGTGTGAAGACGTCCGCGGACCTACTGACCGGCCCGACCCTGGCGGTGTTCTGTCACCAGGGGATTCAACCGCTCGCCAGGCTGCTCAACGATCTCGCCAAAGAGTTCGAAGAGGGGCAGTTTGTGGTGCGCGGGGCCGTGTTGGAAGGGCATATGTACCATGCCGAGCAGGCCGTGCGCCTGGCGGACATGCCCAGTCGCGGCCA
>JAKJAC010000436.1:339-655 GCA_022707705.1 Chloroflexota bacterium | reverse complement strand
GAAAGTCCAGACTTCATCACTAGCTAAAGGAGTCGTGAGATGCAAAAGTGGATTTGCGAGGTATGTGGCTATATTTATGACCCCGAATTAGGTGATCCAGATAATGACGTTGCTCCCGGCACCGCATTCGAGGATATTCCCGATGATTGGATGTGCCCCGATTGTGGCGCAAGCAAAGATATGTTCGAGCCTTACGAAGAGTAATCTCGCTAAAGAATCATCCAGATCAGAGAGAACTAGTTAACAACGCCGCCGGCGATCTCACGCTGCGCCGGCGTTGTTTTTTCTAGAGCGGCAATAGTGGCTAGACCAACGA
>JAKJAC010000436.1:0-294 GCA_022707705.1 Chloroflexota bacterium | reverse complement strand
TTTTTGTGATTTTTGCGGGCTGCGCCCGCAAAAATCACGCTCGCGGAGAGAGGCGCAGAGGGTTTTTTGAGTGATCTAGCCGATTTTGCCATTGTAGTTTTTTGCCACAACCAGCGCCTGGCGTCTCTCTATTTCCACAAGACCGCAAAGATAAGGAAAACAGGATATGGATACAGCAATAGCAGCCACTGTGTTAGCTGAAATCCAGGCTATTCTCGCCAGCAATCTGGAACACGAAGCCCAGCTCATGGCAGTCTGCCGCACGCTAGCAGACCACGTTCCGGCTTATGATTG
>JAKJAC010000435.1 GCA_022707705.1 Chloroflexota bacterium | reverse complement strand
TCATTTCTCACGGAAATTTTCGGTCTGTTAAAATCGAACATCAGCCAATACTTCATGTTCATCGCCCTGGTTGTAATCATGATCTTCTTCACGATTACGACCGACGGCGTATTCATTTCCTCCCGCAATATCAGCAACCTGCTCAATCAGATGGGCTACATTGCCGTGCTGGCCGTGGGGATGACGCTGGTCATCGTCATCCGCCACATTGACCTTTCGGTCGGTTACCTGGCAGGCTTTCTCGGCGCCTTCGCCGCCATCGCGATGACTGCCTGGAAACTGCCGGTTTATGTGGTGATTCCCATTGTGCTGATCCTCGGCGTCATTTCCGGGCTGCTGACCTCAACGCCAATTGCCAAACTGGGCGTTCCCGCCTTTGTGTCCACCATGGCTGCCGGCCTCATTTTCCGCGGCGCGCTGCTTTTGGTGACCATGGGAACCGGTACCATTATCATCAAAGATAAAATATTCAACGCGATTGGCAACGGGTTCATCCCCGATATTCCCGATATTGGTTTTTTGGATAACAACCACAAAATCACTTTGCTCATTGGCGCGCTGGGTATCGTTTTCTTCATCCTGAGCTCCATTAAGAGCCGCAAAACCAAGCTGTCTTACAACTTCAAAGTGCCCAGCCTGCCTATCTTTATCATCACCCT
>JAKJAC010000434.1:347-663 GCA_022707705.1 Chloroflexota bacterium | reverse complement strand
GATTAACCTGTCATCGTTTAACCTGGCAGGCGTGATGAACGGCACGGAACTGGATACTTTCATTGATGAGCTGCAGGTCGCCGATGAGGCTGACCGTCTGGCGAACTATGAAACTTCCGACTGACGCCAATCTGGCGGAACTACAGCAGGCAGTTTTAAAGCAGATTTCCCCCGAGATTACGGACACCCAGGCCAGCCTCCTGGTTCTGCTCGCTCACGTGCTGCAAACGCCAAAAACCTGGGTTTTAGCCCATCCCGAAGCTCATCTGAACGCTGAACAGGCCGGCCTCTTTATCCAGCTGGCACAGCGCTTCGC
>JAKJAC010000434.1:0-246 GCA_022707705.1 Chloroflexota bacterium | reverse complement strand
GTCTCTCCCGCCGTGCTGATACCGCGCCCTGAAACTGAACTGCTGGTGGAAGAAGCGCTTGACTGGCTGCAGGGAAAGCCCGGCTCACTTCAGGCGCTGGATGTCGGCACAGGTTCGGGCTGCATCGCGATTACCCTCGCCAAATTGGTGCCGAACCTCAATGTGACAGCTGTGGATAGTTCCGCGGAGGCTTTGACCGTCGCCTCCGCCAACGCCCGGCAGCACCAGGTTTCTGAACGCGTCACT
>JAKJAC010000433.1:397-667 GCA_022707705.1 Chloroflexota bacterium | reverse complement strand
AATTTCACGGATTGGGAATCATTCTGTCAATCCTGATAATCCTGTGAATCCTGTCTAAAAATGCCTTTTGATTTGGCCCATGGGAAAAGGCGTGATAACGTGATAACGTGGGAAGGCGGGGAGATTTTTGCCACGAATTTCACGAATGACACGAATGGAGAGGGGAAAAAGGGACGCAGATGCGCTGGTTACAGCGACGCAGATGACGCTAATTTGGGAAGGGAGAGGCGCCGGGTGGGAGCCGGGCGGTTCTGGAATCAAGTTTCGCCA
>JAKJAC010000433.1:0-387 GCA_022707705.1 Chloroflexota bacterium | reverse complement strand
CACTGCTTGCGGGCGCCTCTGGGAGGCGGCCCTACCCTGGTAGCGAGGAGCAAGAACATGGGGCAATCGCAAGCAAGGCAAGGCTCGGGTACACTCACGTGGGTCGCCAAGGAATCGCTGGTGCGGAACCCGGTCTTCGTGCGCCAGATGGCGCTGGTGCTCATCATCCCTTTGGTCGTGTTGGCGCTGATTATGGTGGTGGTCTCGTGGCCCCCGAGCGGTGAGACGCTGGGGATGTTGCTGCGGGTGGTGGGCATCACCGGGGGGATTTTTCTCGCGCTGACGCTCTTCGTGGTCTTTGTGGTGCTCGGCGGCAGGCAGCAGACGCGCTATACGCTGAACGCGAAGGGCATCCAGGCGCAGGCGGCGGGCGCGCTCAAGCACATG
>JAKJAC010000432.1:298-709 GCA_022707705.1 Chloroflexota bacterium | reverse complement strand
ACCGGCGCGGCAAGGTGCAGCTCATCGACGCCACACAGTGGTACAAGCCGCTCCGAAAGAACCTGGGCAAAAAGAACTGCCAGTTCTCTGAGGAGGACTGCCAGCGGATCTGCGATGTCTTCCTCGCGTTTGAGGAGACCGAGCAGTCGAAGATCTTCGAAAACGCTGCGTTCGGCTACTGGAAGGTGACGGTCGAGCGCCCCCTGCGGCTCAGGGGCATCGACGGAGATCGCGCCTATAGCCCCAAAGAGATCAAAGCGCTCAGGGAGCAGTGCGAGCGCGATGAGGCGGCGCCAGCAGTGATCAAGAAGATTCACAAGCCCGGTAAGGTCGAGCCGGATCCGCTCCGCGGGCTCTTCGAGGCCGTCATCGACGGCAGACGCTGTGTTGTGGAATATGAGCCTGACGGTG
>JAKJAC010000432.1:0-288 GCA_022707705.1 Chloroflexota bacterium | reverse complement strand
CCTCCGCCGCGAGGTGCTCCCCTATGTGCCCGATGCCTGGTTCGACGAGTCGAGCGTAAGGATTGGCTACGAGATCAGTTTCAACCGCTACTTCTACAAGCCCCAGCCGATGCGGACGTTAGAGGAGATACGGGCCGAGATCCTGACGGTGCGGAGGGAGAGCGAGGGGCTGCTGGATGAAATCCTTGGGGGTGGCGGGCGATGAAGGCAACCGAGGCTAAACTTCTTGAGTTCCTCAAAAAATCGCCGCAGTTCGTCATTCCCATTTACCAGCGCACTTACAGTTGG
>JAKJAC010000431.1 GCA_022707705.1 Chloroflexota bacterium | reverse complement strand
TGTAATGATCAGCAAGATGTTGAACACTCGGGTTTTGGCATAGCTTCAAAAAGCATTTTTAGACAGGATTTACCGGATTACCAGGATTAACAGAATGATTCCCAATCCGTGAAATCCGAGGCTTGTCTTTTCCGCTTACACCCCGCACATTGACTGTTTGTAGCCACGATTTGTGGAGTGCGCTCAAGTAACACAAGCTTTATTCAACCGTCCCTACAGGACGGGTTCCGTTATCATCGTGGTTGGACAGGCACTCAAGTGCCTGCCTACTCTCAGACGTCCCTACGGGACGAGCATTGCGCAACTTGCCAGATGTTCAGGATCAAACTGACCCTTACAAATTTCACGAATTTCCTCGAATTCCGGAATTCGAGGAAATTCGTGAAATTTGTAAGGGTCAGTTTGATCCTGAACATCTGGCAAGTTGCGCAATGCTCGTCCCGTAGGGACGTCTGAGAGTAGGCAGGCACTTGAGTGCCTGTCCAACCACGATGATAACGGAACCCGTCCTGTAGGGACGGTTGAATAAAGCTTGTGTTACTTGAGCGCACTCCACAAATCGTGGCTACAAACAGTCAATGTGCGGGGTGTAAGCGGAAAAGACAAGCCTCGGATTTCACGGATTGGGAATCATTCTGTTAATCCTGGTAATCCGGTAAATCCTGTCTAAAAATGCTTTTTGAAGCTATGCCAAAACCCGAGTGTTCAACATCTTGCTGATCATTACA
>JAKJAC010000430.1 GCA_022707705.1 Chloroflexota bacterium | reverse complement strand
TTGCAGACACAACTGAACGCTGTGCAGCAACAGCTGGACGCGCTCGAGCGCGACTGAGAGACTTGTCTCGCGCCGCCGGCCCTGGCAGCCAGCTGGGGCCGGCGGCGCTGAGTATGGCTATGACTGAAACGCAACCCGCTTTGACCTTCGGACCCGTCCCCTCGCGGCGCTTGGGACGCAGTTTGGGCATCAATCACATCCCGCCCAAGACTTGCTCTTACGCCTGCGTCTACTGCCAGTTGGGACGTAAGCCCCGCCTGCAAAACACGCGCCAGACGTTCTACGCGCCGGAGGCGGTGGTCGCGGCAGTGCAGGCCAAGGTCGCGGCGGCGGGCGAGCCGCTGGATTATCTGACGTTTGTGCCAGACGGCGAGCCGACGCTGGATCTAACTCTGGGCGATATGCTGCTGGCGCTCAAGCCGCCAGGCATCCCCCTGGCGGTGATTACCAATGCTTCGCTGCTCGGCGACCCGGCGGTGCGCGCGGCGCTGCAGCTCGCCGATTGGGTCTCGCTCAAGCTGGATGCGGCCGATGAAGCCATCTGGCGGCGGCTAGATCGCCCGCATGGGCGGCTGCGCCTGGCGGACATCCTCGCCGGAGCGCGGACGTTTGCCCGTGACTTCACCGGGACACTGGTAACAGAGACCATGCTCGTTGCCGGCGTGAACGATGCCCCGGACGCGCTCGCAGCGACGGCAGCGGTCATCGCCGAGCTGCGTCCTGCGGTCGCCTATCTCAGCATCCCCACGCGCCCACCC
>JAKJAC010000042.1:16269-24816 GCA_022707705.1 Chloroflexota bacterium | reverse complement strand
GACTCATCCTGACTGCAGTATGCACCCTGCTGGCAGTACCGGCGTTAGTGTCAAGCAGCCCGCCAGCGCTGGCAAATCAGGCAGCGCAAAACACCACCGAACCGGTGAGAGATGCTGAAGCTGAAACAGAAACCCTCGTGCCTTTCCCCGATACCCCCCCAGACGCCCGCAAAATCCATATAAGTGAACCGGATATTGCCGGATACGCCCAGGTGGAGGGCGAGCCGGGATCTGTGCCCCCGCAAGCCGCCGTAGCCATTATCAACCTGAGCGCCCACAACGTGATGACCGCGACAGCCGACCTGCAGGGGGGTTTCCAGGCATCGCTCTTCGCTCCGCCTGGTTCATGGTTACTCATCAAGTACGAGCAAAGTGGCGGCCTCATCCACAATTTCTGGCGCCTCGCAGCCGACAAAATCGCAGATTCCACAGATACAAACCTGAACCCGCTGCCTGGCACGACCCTGTACGTCGGTGGGCCTGAAACGTCCAGTGGCAACGCACAATCCTTCCATACCGTAGGCGCCGTCGCGCCCGACGAACTTCCCAAGCGTTGGGCTGGTTGGTTCATAAGCGGGGAGTTGACCGTGCCCGAGCATGCAGATTCCCACTCTGCTGCTGACTGGCAGATGTCCGTGCTTCCAGGCGATACAGTCACCATGACACTTACCATGCGCACCACCTCACCAGACATGGATTGCCTCAGCCATCCAATCCCAGACCTGTTCATCGAAGTCAACGCGCGCCAGCTGTTTGGCGCCGATGGAGGACCCAAACCATGGGAGATCTGGTTTGATGCGGTTCTGTTCACTCCAACCGGACTGCCTATCGAACAAGATGGTCAGGTCACCCGGTTTGCCCTCGGGGAATTGCCCCATTTCACCAACGTAACCTGCCTGACTGATAATGTACTCACAGGCGAGATGCAAACGAGCTTTACCATTCCCAACGATCTGGACGAAGGCTACTACCGTCCTGAGTTCTATTTCCAGCCCTCCGTTCCGCTAAGCAATCAAGTACCACAAGCGATCGTTTGGATGCAATCAGCGCAGGTTGCTCGAGGGCTACCCATCCTGCGTGTGGGTGATGCTGCCCCGCCACGCATCCCCTGGGAACTCTTTGCTAACGAGCTAGTTAACGGGCAGCGAGGCGTAAACGCCATCGAGAATACAGCACGTCATGCCATGGTGCCCCGCGTAAGCATTCCAAACCACCGGTCTGTGATCCCGGCTGTGAATGAACGCACCGGCGAGCCAATCACTTATCATCTCGAACCTGCGTCGGTTTGGCTTTCGAATACCGACCGCCGGTTGCCCACAACGCCGCACATCCCGCTGCTACTGCCTTCAAGCATGCTGACTGTTGAAATTCACCAACCAGATGGCTCGCTGCAGACTCTCGGACCAGCGCCCCTCCAGGGCTCCCTGGTGCGTACACCAACCCTCCCCGATGGGTCTGAGTTTGCGGGAGGCACAGGGCAGATTGACGACCTGTATCAGCTGTACAACTTTGAAAATATCTTCGCGCATCACTTTGAGCAACAGGGCGCGCACACCATCTCTTTGCACGGGGTGGTGCAAGATGTTTTCGGTAATTCATACAGCCTCGAGAGTACTTATGAGGTGATGGTTGCCCACGTTCTGGATGTGGACCCCAACACTCTGCCAACCACACCGTTTGTAGCCGGAGACCATTTCGCCGCCGGGGTGCACCTGTTTCCGCCCGTCCCTGCTCATGTCCACATCGTCCTCACACACCTGCCAGATTCTGACCCCACTCGTGGCCAAGTGGTGGAAGCGGATGGGCAAGCCAATAAAGCCGGTTACTTCCAGTCCGCCGATGGAGAGCAGTTCGTGCTACCATCCCCAGGCGAATACCGCATTGATATCAGCGCTGAATACCATGCCCCAAACGGCGAGGTATGGTTCGGGGCAATGACATGGGGCGGGGTCGTCGAAGGAGCCAATCCTTCTCTGATAGCGCATGGACGGCGCGGCATGGATTACAAGAGCGAAACCATAGATGATATGCCAACCTGGTTTCGCAATCAGGATCTGCCCCCCGAAAAGATTGGTCTCGAGAACTACTACCCCTACTTCAGTGGTGATATCCATTGGGGTGATCAGACGCTCGAGCAACCCTGGTTGGGTGACTCAATTCACAGTATCATCACGTTCGAAGATACCACCGCCGGGAAAACTTTCTATAACTTGATTCGCAGCCACTATCCACAGGCAACCACAGGTTTCCGCTGGCCGCCAGAAGACCAAAGCATCAATGGATTGGAAAAACGCATCGCAGTGAACGAAGCACCATTATTCATCACCACAGAAAATGGCATCAACGCCGAGTTGCGCCCTGAGGAAATTGATTTGTGGGGCTATTGGTACGGCTCATCCGAGCGCCCGGATGTGCGGGTGCGCGAGCTGATCACTGTGGATTCCATGGGTACAGCTTACTGGCGTTTCAATGATACCTACAACTACCAAATCGGCGAACCTGCGGATGGTGATCAACCAGGCGATATCAAGTGGGAGTTCGGCGGGGTTGTCCTGCGCACGACGGGAGTCAGTCCGGTAAAACAATATGCCATTTACAGCTCATTATGGGTTCTGCTGCCAATCGACTGTGATGATTTCGGCTGTGCCCGGGTTACGCCGCCCTTCCGCGGCGCGGGAGCCTTGAACGGCGGTCCCATCCTGACACTTCAAGGGCGGGATGTTGATATGTTGTTCTTGCCGAAAGGGGTGCGTCCTGGCGACGTGTTGGAGGTTGGGGACACCGTCAGTTTCTCCGGGCACGTCGGTCCGCCGCTCGACAGCCGCGTGGACGTGACCATCACCTCTCCCAGCGGCGTGGTTCACGCAAGCTCGCGTCACGCCAACAAAATCGGCTGGATTTACGACCCAACCTTTGACTTCACTGCTGATGAGCCAGGTAAGTGGACGGTGGATGTATGGGTAGAACACGACCGGCCCTACCGGCCAACAGGCATCGTACCCCAAAACCATAATACCGGCACAGTACTGGGTACGACCGGGCGCTATGAGTTCTACGTAGTTGCACCCGACTCCCCCAGACTGACGCTCACGTCACCGCAGGCAGGGTTTCTGAATTGGGAAGCGCCCAATACTGCCAACCGGATTCAGCCCATCACCATCGCGGGAATCGCGCCGCTAGGAACGGACACCATCCACTATACCATCCATGACAAAGGCATTGTGATGGGTCAGGGGACTATCATCCCCAATCCAACCGGCGAGTTTAGCCTCATCTACAATCCAATCACCCTGCACAACACATTCTCCATGCTCAGCTTAACAGCGCACGAGGGCCTCCATGCGGGGCTAGCTGACGAGGTGACAATTAGCCTCCTGGCTGTAGGTAGTGGTGAACCCCGCACTGCTACTGTAACACTAATCGGCGAGGAGGTGTTTATGATAAGTGGTCCGGTAGAGACCCGGAGCACGGTCTACCTACCAGTCATCCTCAGGTTGCACTAGCAGATTGGGGCGATATGACCTTCAAGTGGGCAGCTTTGGGTTGGGTAGCACTGGTTTTGCTGCTGGGCGCTCTGAAGCTGACAGCAATTGCAGAACCCTCTGCCAGCATCAGCGGTCATGTTGTGGATGCCAACGGTCCGGTAGCCGGCGCCACGGTGCGCATTCAAACCACCACCAATAGCACACTCACCGCAGCAGATGGGACCTTTGTGCTGAGCAACCTGGAGGAGGGCATACCTGTGACCGTAAGCGCCTGGAAGCATCTGTACTACTGCGCCAAAGTTGAGACTGTGACGCCTCCAGCCACCGGCATTACTCTCACCCTACGTTTGTACCAGACCAATGATAATCCGGGCTATGATTGGATCTTCCCCGCTGGCGAGAACTCGTGTGCGAGCTGCAAAGCCGGGGTCACAGAAATCTGGTTGGAGAACGATCTACATGCGCGCTCAGGAACCAATCCCCGCTTCTTCTCGCTCTACAATGGCAGCGATATCAGCGGCACCGCAATCATCTCACCCGGCTACAAACTGGATTTCCCGAGCACAGCTGGCAACTGCGCAACCTGCCATGCCCCAGGCGCTGCCCTTGATGCGCCTTTCTCTACTGACATGAACCTGCTGGAGGGGATAGACCGTGATTATGGCATACACTGCGACTTCTGCCACAAAGTAGCCGACGTTTACCTGAATCCAGCCACGGGCATGCCTTACCCCAATGTCCCAGGAGTTCTTTCAATGGACCTCCGGCGACCTTTCCCCGAGTCGGAGCGCTACCAGCTGTTCTTTGGTTCTTTCGACGATGATAATGTACCCGAAGAGGATACCTACCTGCCACTCGCGACCAAGAGCCAATGGTGCGCGGCCTGCCATCAGTTTAGTTTCTGGGGCACGCCGATTTACCAATCGTTCCGCGAGTGGCAGGAAAGCCTCTATCCTAGTCTGGGAGTAGAATGCCAGACTTGCCACATGCCGCCGGATGGTGTGATGACCAATGTCGCCCCGGGGTATGGTGGAGTTGAGCGCGCCCCCCAGACAATTCACGCGCACACGATGCCTGGCGCTGCCAGCGAGCAGCTGCTACAGAACACAGTTACCCTGACCCTTTCGGCAGAGTCAGTGACCAATACACTGGTTGCGACAGTAACCCTAACCAACACAGGGGCAGGACATCACGTGCCAACCGACCATCCAGGGCGACATATGATCTTGACCGTCACAGCGACAGATGAACAAGGACAAGATCTCCCCCAGATAGGGGGTTCGGTGGTACCGGAATGGGGAGGGTCACAAGCCGGAATGGCAGGCGCGGCTTTTGCCAAGGTACTGCAAGACGCCATCACCGGTGCATACCCGGTGGTGAGCTACTGGAAACAGAGCTTCATACTCAGTGATAATCGCATTCCAGCCTTGGGCCAAAACATGTCCACCTACACCTTTGCCGCACCATCTGGCGGCGGACCCATTACGGTCACAGCCGAGCTGCGCTTCCGCTGTATCTTTCAGGCTGAGATGGATACTCGAGGATGGGACACACCCGATATAGTGATGGAAACCGCAGAACTGACCTTTCCAGTCGCGCCATCCTGGCGAGTCTACTTACCCCTGATGCTCTACGCGCGTTAGGAACTGCTACAAAGAAGCACCGTCAGATTGAGTCTGATTATCGCGGCAAGAGCTCATCGAGCGCTTGCAACAGAACCGCGCCATCTTCTCGAGTGCTATAAGCTTGCATCGACACCCGGATGTACTGCCGCCCCCGCCACTCAATGATCGGTACCTCCACACCATACTCGGTATACAGCCGGTGTTGGAGCGCTGATGCATCACATGCCGGCAGTGGGAAAGCTGCCATTTGCGCGCACCAATCCTCTGTAAGCGGCGAAAGCGATGGCAAGCCAACGAGGGCGCTCAACCGCTTCCCAGTCTCACACAGGTAAGCGTGACATTCCGTACTAACCGTGGGCCAATCATGCTCCGCCATGAAACGAATCGCCGCCGGAACGCTCAGGTAAGCCGCGATATCGCGTGTGCCCTGATATTCCTGCTCGTCAATGAACCGGGAAGGACCCGGACGCTCCGCCTGCCATCCCCAACTCACCACCAATGGCTCCAGCAAGGGCTGTACCTCGCGCCGCACATAGAGGAAAGCTGCCCCTTTGGGGGCGAGCATCCATTTGTGCGCGTTTCCGGTGTAGAAATCCGCCCCGAGCGCATCCAATGCCAGTGGAATCTGACCGGGTGCGTGCGCACCATCTATCACGGTGAGGATGCCGCACGCACGCGCACGCCGAATCAGCTCGGCGATGGGGAAAATCAAAGCCGTCGGCGAGGTAATGTGGCTAAGATAGAGCACCTTCGTCCTGGGCGTGACACCCGACCATACCGCTTCCACCACCTGCTCAGGGGATTCAAGCGGCACAGGAACCGGCTGTCGCAGGTAACGTGCACCGCGTTTCTCGCAGACAAAACGCCAAGCGCGCTCACATGCTCCGTACTCATGATCGGTTGACAGCACTTCATCGCCCGGCGCAAGGAGCAACGACCGCGCGACAATATTCACACCCGTGGTGGCGTTAGGGATGTAGACCAGGTCATCGGGGGCGGCGCCGAGATACGGGCCGAGCGCCTCACGCGCCTCACGCATCAGTACGCCGAAACGCCGTCCCAGGAACTCCACGGGCTGTCGTTCTAGCTCCAATTGCCATTGCTGGTACGCCTCGAACACGGGTCGGGGACAGGCGCCAAAGGAACCATGGTTGAGAAAAACCACGTTGGGATTCAGGAGAAACAGATCACGCAAATTCAGGTTGGACAAGGTAAGGTCCTTACGCAGGTGAATCCACTTCGGCATCGAAGTATATTGGGTTCGAGATTAATGCTGGAAGTAGCGGCACACCGGGTATGAATTCGCGCAGGATTTCGACGCGCGCAAAGCCGGGTGCTGTCAGCGTGTATTCCCCTTGGAAATCCCCATCTGTCGCCGCCTTGAGCAGAGGCGTGCTGCCCTGCGCCGTGATGACCTGAAGCACATCCCCAGCGCGCAAACCCTTGACCTCAATCTGCAATTGGTCGATCGCGGGGAAGGACACACTGTCGCCGATGATACTCTCCTCCCCGGCGTGCAACTCTAGAACCGGACCATCGGGAGCATAAACGATGTAGGCATGTCCACATCGCAAAGCCTCGAGGATATCCGAAGCGCCCGCCGATTCAGC
This sequence comes from Chloroflexota bacterium, assembly GCA_022707705.1. Classification (GTDB taxonomy): domain Bacteria; phylum Chloroflexota; class Anaerolineae; order B4-G1; family SLSP01; genus JAAZNO01. Next base: position 18,096 of record JAKJAC010000042.1, on the reverse strand, counting down.
ATAGACGCAGGTGGTCGGACCGCCGGGGAAAAGGAAAAGCTGGCTGCGGTGATAATCGCTCCCCCCACACACGGGGATTTTCTTCCCGGCGACGAGCAAACTGTGCCAGTAACCCAGCGCCTGCAGGTTGGAAACCCGCATCGGGCCGTTCCAGATTTCGAGGCAATCAAAGGGTAGGCTATTCATATCGAAGCGGAAGGGACAGTTCTCATCGAAAGGATGGGCAATGGTGATAAGCGCGCCTCGGTCGCGAGCGCTACTGAAGCGCTCCGCTACCTCCTCGGGAGTGTTCGCCGCGAAGGACCCATCATAGGGCTGGTCCACGCCCGTGAAAATCGCATGGCCCTTGAAGTGCGTCCACTCGACTCCAGGAATGAGGGTGAAGTCGGCGACACGCGGCAAGGCGTCAGCCCGCGCCATCTGATTGTGATCGGTGATTGCCAGGAAATCCAAACCATGCCGCCGGGCATGTTGGTTTAGTTCGGCAACAGTGAGCACGCCATCGGATGCCAGCGTGTGGACGTGCAAATCGCCCTTCAACAGGCGCTGGCGTTTGCCAAACATCCTCAAATCATAAATAATCCCGACCCCCTCTGGCGCGATTTTATACGCTCCCACCAGAATGCACCATTCGCCGGGAACCAGCTGCGTAGGGCGATAGCCGGGCGTTGCCCAAGTCTCGCTGACGTGAATGCTGGTCTTGTCAGAGCCAGAAGCGCCCACCAGTGTCCCATCAGGGGCAATCAAACCCAAATCAATGATGTTGATCTCGGGTCGAGAAGTAAAAACACCCTGCGGCAGGTCCACTTCATCCCGATCGCGACGGGCATAGCCATATTTTAGCGCAAGCGACTCCATCCCGAATGGCATCTCAAAAGGAATGGTGAGATACAAGCCTTCTTGCTCGTGGCTGATGAAATAATCAATGCGCTGATAGGTATCTATTGGGAACTCTTTAACCATGGTGCACCGGTCCCAGAAGCATAGTCAGGAAATCGCGAATCTGCCGGTCCCAGAGAAACCAGTCATGCCGCCCATCCTCTTCATGGTATTCAGAGCGCAGACCCAGAGTCTGGCAAGCGGCATGAAACAGACCGCTCAGCGGGTACAGGTCTTCCTGGCGCCCGACGGCAATATACAGGTACGGCAAAGCAGATGGCTCTTGAGCCGCACGCTGCAACCAGGCCGCCGGGTCATGCGCGCTGCCCGAAAGGCGCTCCAGGTCGCCAAAGAGCTGGGAGAATTCATCCCGGCGCGAATCCTGCGGGTGCGTCCGCAGAAATTCCAGCGAGAGCACGCCAGAGAAACTGGCGGCAGCAGCATAGAGCTCAGGGCGCAACAAAGCCGCCTTGAATGCGCCATAGCCGCCCATCGAGTTGCCCGCAATGAAAGTATCCTCCCGGCGAGGCGCCAACCCGAAGACATCAGCCAGATAGCATGGCAGTTCGTCGGTCAGATAAGAAAAGTAACATTGCCCATTAGGTTGATCAGTGTAGAAACTGCGCCCCACCGAGGGCATAATTACAACCAGGCCGTATGCCGCCGCCAGAGCTTCGATAGCCGTATAGCGCTGCCAAGCGCTGCCGTCATCGCTCAATCCGTGCAACAGATAGAGCACCTTGCGTTGTGCGACAGGTTGCCCATCCATGTTGCCGGGATCGGGGAGAATAACATATAGCGGTAGCGTGACCTTTACGGTTTCGGGACAATGATCAAGGCGCAAAAGAGCCATCGCATTCCCACCTATGCCTCTACCAGCTCGGGTGTTGCCGGAGGCGTGTTTTTGAAATCAATGAACCACGAAAATGCAAAACTGATGACCATCAA
>JAKJAC010000042.1:0-16259 GCA_022707705.1 Chloroflexota bacterium | reverse complement strand
CGGGATTTGGACCGGGATTCGTGCCGCTTTCAAAGCCATAGAGACGGCTCACAAGGAGGTAAGCGGCGCTCGTGAACAAGCCGTTGAGCCGGTTCATAAAGCCCATGGCATTGGAGATGATTCCCTCACGCCGCAAGCCGTACTTTCGGGTATCCTCATCCATAATCTTGGCGCCAATGAGGTCCATCGTAGTGATCACACCGGCGAAGCCCAGACCGATAAACGCGGAGAAGATTACAGCAGTCACCAGACCAGAGGCGAAATACAAGGGCACAAAGGTGATCGCCAGAACCGCCAGAGCGGCACGCCAGACAGGAATCAACGTGTACTTTTTCACCAACCATACCCAGAGTGAAACCCCGGCAATCGCCACAATCAGCACCGCGGCGAGGAGGAAAGTAGACTGCCCACTGGAAAGTCCCAAAGCATACTGCACATAGAAAGAGACCGAAGCCAGCACCAATGACATCGCAGCGCTATAGAAGGCATTGGCAAGCCCAGCGATCCAGAACTTCTTGTTGGTTACCAGGTCTCTGAGCGCTTTCAAGAAGCTGGGGAGCGCTTCTTCAGGCTCAGGCTCCCTCTCCCGGCAAGTAAAGGTCATATACAGAATCACCACACCACCGATGATACCGTATACGATGGCGGTCAAACCATAGCCCAGGGCATCGGTCACCATAGGGGTCAGAGCAATGCTGATAATCATGGCGACCAGCTGGAAAGCCTGGCGCATCGCGTTAGTCTTCGCCCGACTGGCATCATCGCGGAACAACTCAGGGAAGAGTGCGCCGTAATTGGCATTGATGACCGAATCCAGCGTGCCCGCCAGAATGTAGAAGAGCATTGCGTAAGCGTAAATGGAGTTGCCCGACAAGAACGCCGGGATATTGTAGAAAGCAATGAATGCCAGAATCAGCAAGGGGGTACCGATGGCTAGCCACGGGCGGCGCCGTCCCCAACGCGAACGGGTTCGATCCGAGAGAAAACCATAGATGGGATTATCGAGGGCATCAATGAAAGTGTAGATGAACAAGATCGTTGCCCATTGCTGGGTGGTCACGCCCCGGTCGAGCACGTAATAGGCAAAAGCAAAGGTCTTGAGCATGTTGATCGGGATGGACGTCCCAAACATGCCGATAGCGTAGTTGAAGGACTTGGTGCGTTTTTCGGACATGGAATAACCTCCTGATATTAAGGGAGCTTCAGGCTAGACAAAAGATAGAAGCAATCCCCACAATTATATACCCGGTCGGACGTAAATACCAAAAATCGCGACCTCACACCCAAAAACCTCCCGGTGATATTTATCTCAAGCGCGGGAGGTGATATTTCTACCAGTGGCTTTAGCGTACAATCATTAGCCTGACGAACAAATGTGTGGTATGATAATCCACAATGGGCGCGCGACCGTTTTGGGGAAGACGTACAGTAGTAACCTGCGAGAGTTGAAGGAAAATCGCTGGCGGATAGGAATCGTCGCCACTCAGGTACCCATCAAAGAGATGCTCAGTCTCCCGGGCAAAAGCCAGAGCTGAGCTTCAATCCGAGACATTTCAGAGAATCAGAACCAGAGAAGGAGCGTATGATGCAAAAACAGTTACAGGAGCAAATTGCACGTCTTCGGGCTGCCGGCGCGCATTACGTGGATGCGCGGTGGTACCCCGTGGAAGAGACCAACGACCTGATGATGTGGAACGGGAATCTCAAAGAAGCCAGTGCCTCCCGCGAAAGCGGTGTAGGTGTGCGGGTGCTCTACAAGGGTGCCTGGGGCTTCTCTGCTGCCTCGGATGCCGACCAGCTTGGCGCGCTGTTCGACAAAGCACTGGATAACGCCCGTGTCGCCGCCGAACGCATCACTTTCCCCATCCGCCTGGCGGAGAAAGATGCCATTCGAGCAACCTTCGAAAGCCCGAACGCCATCAATCCCTTCACTGTACCACTGGCTGAGAAACTGGCATTCATGCAGACGATGGATGCGAAGTTGAATCAGCCCGGCGTGTTCCAACGCATCTGCACGTTGACCTTTATGCGCAAGCAGATTATCTTCCTCGATTCAGAAGGCAGCGAAATCGAGAAGACCATCACGGAGGTTTTCCCCTCAATAGAGGTGGTGGGGCTGGATGCGCAGGGTGAGATGCACTCGCGCAAGTTCAGCCCACCGCGTATGGGGGATACCCGCGGTTGGGAAACGCTCGACATGGAAATCTTCAGCGCCAATGCCGAGCGCATTGTGCGCGAGATGAATGAGGTACTGGTCGCCGAGCCCTGCCCCAAGGACGTGCGCTCGGTTATTCTGCTGCCCGGCATTATGTTCTTACAAACGCACGAGACCATCGGACATGCGCTGGAACTGGATCGCATTCTCGGCTACGAGCTGGCCTTCGCCGGCGGCTCGTTTGTACGGCTCAGCGATTTCGGCACACTGCGCTACGGCTCGGAGAAACTCACCGCTCGCGCGGATGCAACGATTCCGAACACCCCGGGTAGTTTTGGCTTCGATGATGACGGCGTTCCCGCCCAGAACAGGCTGTTGATTGACAAGGGGCTGTTAGTGGGCGCCATCACCGGGCGCCAGATGGTTGAAGAAGCCAATGTTCGCGCCGGCAGACGCATCTTCGAGGGCAGTGGCGGCGCCAACCGCGCAACTGCCTTCTACCGCGTGCCGATCGAGCGCATGACGAACATCAACATTGACCCTGGCGATGATGGCACCTTGGATGATATCGTGCGCAACACCGAGCGTGGCATCGTTCTCGATGGTGACAAGAGCTGGTCCATCGGTTCCAATCGCGAGCAATTCCACTTTGCCACTGATATCGGTTGGTTAGTGGAGGATGGACAGATCACGCACGTGGTCAAAAATTCGACCTATCAGGGCGAGACCGTTCCGTTCTACAATTCGCTGTCGGCGGTGGGCGATGAATCCACCTGGGAAGTCCAGTACACGCCGAACTGCGGTAAGGGTCAACCGAATCAGATCATGCAGCTAGGACATGGCGTGCCGGTTTGCCGCTTCGACAATGTCAGGATAGGAGAATAACCGTGAAAGATCAAATTCTGCAAACCCTCCATGATTTGCGCGCCTATGCGCTGGCAAAAGGTGTGGAAGCCACATTCCTCTATCATGAAGAGGATAGCTACCTGATGCGTTTTGCGAATTCGGCGATATCACTGAACACGAATGAGCACCTTATCCGCCTGGATATCACCGCCTACAAGGGACGGCAGCGCGCCAGCTACAGTCTGATCACGGCGTTGGGAAATCGCAAGGAGATGCAGCAAGGCGTGGATATCGCCGCCGAAATGGTGGAGCACGCGCAACCTTTGAGCTACGACCCCACCGTGCCCGTCTACACAGAATCCTTCAGCGATGAAAGTGCCTTCGATCCAGCATTGGCGATGCTGAGCAATGAAGCGCGCCTTGCCTACTTCAATCAGGCAAGTGCGGGGCTGGAGACAGATGAAGTCCAGCTCTCCGGCGTCTTCTCCTGCGGTTGGACAATCTTTGCCCAAATCAACACCCGGTCGGAGCACACACAGTATTTCAAGGCTTCGGATGCGCAGATTACCATCGTCCTGTCGCACACGGGACTCAAATGGGAAGTCATCGCCGAGCAATCTGCACAACACCAGGACGATCTGAAGCCCGATGCCCTGCACGACGATTTGGCATTCCTGGTGGACCATTATCAACACGATACCCCACAGCAATTGCCGCTCGGAACCTACGATATCGTCTTTGGACCGGCAGCGACTGCTGAGATGCTCGGGATGATGGGCTACATCGGCTATAGCGGCGGCGCGATGAAACGCGGTTTCTCATTCCTCAATGAAAACCAGGTGGGTCAGTGTGTCTTCTCCCCGCAGTTCACGCTGGTGGATGATCCCACACGCCGTGAAACCTTCCCCTTCCAGCGTGATATGATGGGCATCGCGCGCCACCCATACCCCATTTTCACCGAGGGGGTGTTCCAAGGCTTTATCTGGTCACAGGATGATGCAGATGAATTCGGCGCGCAACCCACAGGGCACACCGTTCCACACAGAAGCATCGTGATGGGGGGAGGCAATGTCACCGCAGGCACACTGCGCGAGCTGGTTGCAATGCCGCGCGAGAATGACATCCTCTACATCCCGTATTTGCACTACATGAACATTGTGAACCCGTCCAAAGGCTTGGTCACCGCCAGTTCGCGCTTCGGCGCATTGCTGCTCAAGAAAGATGGTTCGATCGTGGTGCCCTATAACGTGCGGTTGACACAGAGCTTGCTCAATGTCTTCGGGGATAAGGTGGCATGGCTATCTCAAGAGCAGGTCGCTTACAACACCTCCTCGAGCTATGGAGCGCGCAATCCACGCGCCACAATCGTGCCGGCGCTGATACAAGTCAACGGGTTGGAAATCTCGCATTCTAATTCGTCCTACTAGCCAGCATGCGCAATCCGTTATAGGCGACCTCTCGCCTATGAACGAAGCCATAGACGCGGGACTATGATGCACTGATGCATCATAGTCCCGTTCCGGCAATGACGACCTGCCGGCGTTTCATGCTAACGGGAATTTAAAACCTGCGCCCAAGGAATGCATGGGACAACCCGCACCATCAAGCGTTCCTCTCAAAAACCGCTTCGACATCGCGTAGAATTGGGAGCACACCATGGATAACATGTATGCCACGATTGACATCCTGCAAGAAGCCCTGCTGCGCAAGATGGGTGATGAAGTGGAGCTGATCTTCCAATACGGCTCACGCATTCATGGCACACCTCACAAATTCTCCGATGTAGATATCTCATGGGTGCCAGCTCACGAGACAACGTGGGAGAGTATCACTGTCATAGTAGATGGCATCTTGTACGACTTCTATCCCATACACTGGTCGCACGTGGAACGCGTGGTGGAGTTCAGCGATGTAAGTTCCAGCGTACTTCTCAACCATCGTATCCTGTACCAACGCACGAATGCAGCAGGGGAGCGCCTGGCAACGCTGGCAACACGACTGCGCGCCCTGCAGCATCCAGAAGCGCGCCCCGAGATGTTGCGCCGTGCCATTCAACACCTTCGCCACACCTGCCGAGTTACAAACAGCCCTCGAAGCACTTGTTAAGGAGTGATATTCCGTGAAAACCTTGACCCTTTCTGACCTCGAAACCTTGACCCGGACAGATGGCGAAGACTGGTCCCTCTCCCACGTGCGCCGGCTTCTCCGCCTGACCGAAGATATCGGCGCTGAGCTGACTTACGACCTGCACGCTTATACTATCGCTGTCTATCTACATGACTGGGGAGCGTTTGCACGCTACCAGAAATCCGGGATCGAACACGCTTTGCGCTCGCGCCAAATTGCCGAAACAGATATCTTGCCACAAATGGACCTGACCCCAGCGCAGGTGACTCTCATTCTGGACGCCATCGAACTTCACGACTATCGCGACCCGCGCCCGGTTACCTCGACCGAGGCGCTGCTGTTGCGCGAGGCCGATTTTCTGGATTTCCTTGGCGTCATTGGTATGGCGCGCGAATTTGCCCGAGGGCCTAAGGACCTCGTTGCGTGTTACCGGCGCGTCATATCACGGCGGGAAGCCCTGCGAGGTCGCTTCACCCTGCCACGTGCGCAAACGCTCGCTGCTGTGCGCCTGGAGCGGTTAGCGCAATGCCTCACCTGGCTCGAAGAAGAGAGCCTGGGCTATCTCTAGCACGGCTCTTACGCAAAGATATCAGATGCCCAACTCAAAGCTCATTCTGATTGAAGGTATCCCCGGTTCAGGGAAAACCACTGCGGCGCGTGCCGTGCACGATTGGCTCAAGAGCCAAGGCAGAAATCCAGAGTTGTTCCTGGAAGGCGATTGGAATCATCCGGCGGATTTCGAATCCGTGGCGTGCTTGAGCGAGTCGGAGTACAGTGAGTTGCTCGCGCAATTTCCCCAGCAAGCAGTGTTCCTCGCGCAACATGCCAGGCAGGAAAGCAGCGATGTATTCTTCAGCTATCGCCAAATGCAAGCTGAGTGTGCCGCGTGCGCTCCTGATACGCTATTTGAAGCTCTGGCACGTTTCGAAATCTATGATCTACCGGCACAGAAGCACCAGGACTTGCTACAACGCAGTTGGGAGAAATTCGCTTTAAGGGCAGCAACGGAAGAAACTATCTACATCTTTGAGTGTTGTTTCTTACAGAATCCCATTACCACGTTACTCGCCCGTCACAACCTCGCCGAGGAGCAAATCCACCGGCACATTCTAGCGCTTTCGCGGAGCATTCAGCCACTGCAACCCAAGGTAATTTACCTTGCCCAAAAGAATGTCTCCGCAACGCTTGAAGCAGTGAGACGCGAACGTCCGCAGGAGTGGGCAGACTTCGTTACGTGGTATTTGACCGGGCAGGCATATGGACAGTCACGGGGCTTGGAGGGCTTCGAAGGAGTCAAGACGTTTTACGCCGCGCGGCAAGCCCTGGAGATGGATTGGTTGAAAACTCTACCCCTCTCAACGACCATCATTCCCGACGATGGCGACTGGGGGGTACGGTACAAACATCTGACCACATTCCTGGAGGAATAGCCAGGGAATCCAATTCTGGACAAATTGATTCCCCACTTGCGAGCAGATGCCAATCAGCTAAGCACGGGCGCCAGGCGCCGCTCATGGTTGTGCGCTGGCGCCAGTTTCAACCCTTGTCGTCTGTAGAAACACTGACCAATTCGAGTGCGCGTTGGGTCACAGCAGCTGGCTTTGTCAGCCCTGGATGGAGGGGCAGCAGCACGTGGAATTCGCTACCCGGGCAGGTCGTCTCATCATACCCGGGACTCTCAACCCAGATCTTTCCGCCATGCGCCTCCACAATCCCGCGCGCAACGGTCAAGCCCAAGCCGGGTCCACCACCCTTGAATTTCGTTTTCCCCGATGAATGGAAAGCCACAGGCCCAACCTGAAAGAACGTCGTGAAGATCAGGTCATGTGCTGTCGGGTCAATCCCTATGCCGGTATCGCTGATGATGATCTCGACAAAACCTTGCGCGACACCATCTAGCGGCACATAACGCCCGCTGACCGTAATCGCACCGCCATCGGGGGTATACTTGATCGCATTGAGCAACAGATTATTGAAGACCTTGACCAGGTTACCCATATCAGCTTCAATCTCGGGCAACACATCCAGCCCATCAACGGTCAGGGTTAAATTCCGCTCATGGCAAGCCTTCGCCAGCAGCTGTTGTTGCCCAGCAAACAACGAAGCCAGAGAGAGCGGTTGGTAATCCAATTTCAACGCCCGGCTATCTATTCTCACAATGTCCAACATGCTTGCCACAATTTCACTGATTCGGTCAGCGCCGTTGACAATCGTCTGTACCTGCTGGCGATACCTTTCATTGCCTGCAATCAACGGAGTCTCCAGCAGAATTTCACTGTATCCCACTACCAGAGACAACGGCGTACGCAACTCGTGAGAAATGATCTCGATAAAATCTGATTTGCTGCGATCCAACAACGCGAGCTCATCATAAGCTCGCTCCATTGCAGCAGTGCGTTCGCGAACTTTCCGCTCAAGCGTTTCGTTTAAGGCTATAACCTCCACATTGACGCTATTGAGCTGTGCCACCACCTCCTGCAAACGCTGCCGCTGCCGGTAGAGATCGAGAAAGACGCGCACCTTGCTGAGCAAAATCTCAGGAACAAAGGGCTTGCTCAGAAAATCCACCGCGCCGGCATCATAACCCTTGCGGTGGTGGTACTCATCAGAGAAAATCGCGCTCACGAAAATCACCGGCAAAATTGCAGTGGTCTCATTGCCACGCAACAGTTCCACAAGTTCATAACCATCCATCTCGGGCATCTGCACATCCACAATTGCCACAAAGAAACTATGCTCGAGTGCCAGGGCTAACGCCGCAGCGCCACTGTTCGCCTGGATGATGGTCACCGGCAGTTTCCGGAGCACCCTCTCCAGTGTAAAGAGATTCTCAGCCTTATCATCCACGATCAGAATTTTCGGTTGTTCAGACATGATGACAACCTCCTGATGAGCAAAAGGACGCTCAGTGACACAACCAGAACCGCAGCAAAGAAAACAAACGATCCAGATCCAATGGCTTAGTAAGGTAGTCGTTTGCCCCGGCAGCCATACACATCTCAGCATCGCCCGCCATCGCCTTGGCAGTCAGCGCCAGAATCGGCAGGGATTCGAAACGTGCCTGCGCTCGAATTCGGCGCATGGTTTCGTAGCCATCCAGGTCCGGCATCATGATATCCAGCAGCACAATATCAAAACCGGTGGGAGTTACCGCCAGCATCTCCAACGCTTTCATACCGCTGCCAGCAATATTCACCTGCAAGCCTTTCTCACCCAACGCCTTGGAAAGGGCAAACGCACTCCGCATATCATCATCCACAATCAAAACTCGTTTACCGGATAGCGAGCACTGATGCTCAGGTTGCAGCGCAGACGCAAGTACCTGCTCTTGAGGAATTTCCGCGATGGCTTGCCGCAAAAAGAAAGTTACCTCATCCACGTACTGCAACAACTCAGTGTTCTCCTCTTTAGTCATATCCCTGGTTGCAAAGACAATTACCGGGCAGAGTGGCATAATCTCATCATCGCTGATGCGTTTGAGCAGTTCTAGACCCGTCATATCAGAAAGCATCAAATCAAGAAACAGGCAATCGAAAGGTTGAGCGCGCATTGCCGCCAACGCCTCGGCTCCGCTGCAGGCCTCGACAATCCTCACATCACCAGACATTAACAGCTGGCACAGGCTATGGCGTTGGTTAGCATCTTCTTCGATCAACAATAAAGTCCTGATTTTGTGCGCCATAGTATTCTCAATACTCCGGAAGACCCGATCCAGATCCTCCAAAGTGACGGGCTTGACCAGAAAGCTCAGGACTCCCATCTGATAGGCTGTTGCGCGTCCCTCCTGACCGGAAATGATATGCACCGGGATGTGCCGGGTCTCCGGAACCTGCTTCAAGGCGTTCAAGACATCCCAACCACTCATGTGCGGCAATTTCAAGTCCAGGATGATGGCATCGGGATGGTGCTCCTGCGCCAGCGCCAGGCCACTCTCCCCATCGTGTGCCAAAACACAGGCGAAGCCCTTCTTCGTCGCAGCAGCGCAGACAAGTTTCGCAAAGATGGCATCGTCCTCGATAATCAACAATCTGTGACCACCGCCCTGATATGCGGGACTCAGCGACCACGTTGATGGCATGGCAGCAGCTAAGTCTTCTGATTTTTCAGGCACCCTCTCTTGTGGAACGCCCCGTTCCGGCAAATAGAGCGTGAATGTGCTCCCCTCGCCCGCAACACTTTGCACCTCAATCTGCCCGCCCAGACAATTAGCCAGCTCACGTGAGATAGTCAAACCCAAGCCGGTTCCGCCATATTTGCGACTGGTGCTCCCATCAGCCTGCTGAAAAGCCTTGAAAATCCGCTGCTGTTGCTCTGGCGTCATCCCAATGCCGGTATCAGATACACTGATAGCAATGGTAGTTGCCGGAGCTAGCTCCTCAAGCGGAAGTTGGGCAGTTTCCGCCGGACGTTGCAGCGTTAATCGAACTGTGCCTTGTTCGGTGAATTTGAAGGCGTTGCCTAGCAAGTTCTTGACAATCTGTTCCACCCGCTGCAGGTCTGATTCGATTGTGACAGGAAGATTTGAAGCCAGGACGATCTCGAATGCAATCCCTTTACTCGCAGCAACAGGTGCGAACTGCAGTTGTATCGCCTGCGCGAGGTCCGCCAGACTAAATGGCGCGGAATGGAACTCCATCTTGCCCGCTTCTACTTTGGAGAGGTCAAGAATCTCGTTGATTAACCCGAGCAAATCGGTACCACTCCTGGTAATTACCTGTGCTGACTCCACTTGATCTTCAGTCAGATTGGCGCTCTCGTTATCAGCCAACATGCGTGCCAGAATGAGCATGCTGTTGAGAGGAGTTCGCAATTCATGGCTCATGTTAGCCAGAAAGATACTTTTCGCCTGGTTAGCCTGTTCGGCAGCAGCACGCGCCTGCTGTGCTTCGGCATAGAGTTGGGCATTTTGAAGTGCCGTACCGACGTTGTGAGCGATGGTATTAAGCAATCGTGCATCAGTCTGAGTGAAAATTCCCTCTTGAGTAGTACTTTGGACGCTGAGCACGCCCACAGCCTGACCACGAACTGTGATAGGCACGCCCAGGTAAGACACCGAGTCTCTTCCGACAACGGTCGCACCGATTTCCAGTGTCCGGCGATCCAATTCACGGTTGATGAGCAACGGTTGATTGCTCTGGATGATAGTGCTGGTCAGGCCTTCGCCATAGCGAATGGGGGTGAATTCCTCGCCATAGGTGTAGGGAAAATCAATGCTCTGACCGGATTTGTTCAGCAGCGCCACGTAGGCAATATCCGCATTGAAGACAGTGCGAATCTGTTCGCCAACCAGCTGCAGCAGGACATTCAGATCCAATTCGCTGGCGAGGGCTGCGCTGACGGTGTTAACGGCAGCAAGTTCGGCAGCACGTTGTTGTTCAGCCTGGAACAGGCGCGCGTTTTCGATTGCGACGCCGATGTTAGCCGAGATGGTCTGCAACAAACGCAGATGATTTGCACCGAACAAGTGCGTACGCGCATCCGCCAGAGATACCAATCCTAGAGCCTGGTCGTTGATGATGATGGGCACACCCAACCATGCCTGGCTGGGCAGGTCTAGACCCTTGGTCATCATCTCCGGTGGGAAGTAGGCGCCATGGGCAATTTCCTCCTCAAGTGTGCCGAGCGTCAACGGTTGACCTGACAGAATCACCCTGGATGCAAGCCCTGTACCCAATGGAAATGGCTCGATGTAGTCAATGTACCCGCCATTGTTCACATCGTATGCATAAAGAACGTGTATCAGATTTGTCTGCCGGTCCAAAAGCATGATCTTGACAGAATCGGTCCCAAAGGCCTCAAGCACCTTATCGCCAACTGACCGTACCATAGTTCGCAAATCCAGTGTTCTTGCTATCGCCGAACTAACGCTATACAAGATAGCCAGTTCATTATTGCGCAAACGTTCCGCTTCCAAGGCGTGAAAACGAGTAAGAGCCGTGGCGATGTGTTGTGCAACATAAACGAGGATTTCGTCATCCTGCTCGGTGTAGTGAATTCCTGGAGTATAGCTCTGCACGAAGATAGCGCCCAGCACTTTGTCGCCGGCTCTGAGTGGGGCGCCAACCCCATCTACGTTGGGCGTGCCCGCAATCTCCACTTCCTGATTTTCCAAAAGTGTGTTGAATTGATCCGATCCGTGCCTGATGGAATTGCCCGTACGGATCATGTAACTGGTCATGCCGTGAAATTCATCAAGTGGCTGAGTTGGGAATGGTGAATCCTTCTCATCCACAAAATACGGGAAACTCAATAATCCGGTAGTCTCATCATAAACAGCGATGAAGAAGTTCCCGGCGTACATCAGCTCACCAACGACGCGGTGAACTTGTGCATAGAATTCATGTACATCACGCGACAAACTCATGGCATTAGCAATTTCATACAACGCCGTCTGTACCTTGTTGCTTCGAAGGTATTCTTCAGTACGTTCCTCGATCTTCTTTTCGAGGGTCACGTTCTGCTCTTCCAGCAACGCTTGAGTGTGAAGCAGCTCATCGTGGATGCGACCCTGATCCGCAATCAAGTGTTCCTGGAGCCGGTAGAAGAGGATTAGGAGAATCATTACTACAAGAATCAACATGGAGATGGTTGCAAGCCCCATCACAGCCAAGCGTTCTGGCAGTTGTTGCAGCTGCAGCCCCAAGTCAACCCGTACAGCTGTCACGCCCGCGAGCAACAAACTCACAATCACGCTCGCAGCGCCGGTGCGTTTTCCGATCAAGGTCAATGCCAGAATGGGCAACGCCAGCAGGTAGAGGGGCGCCACACCCACCAGACCTGATTGCGTAAGGTTGATGATAGCTGCGGCATAGCCGACCAACAGGAGACCGGTCGCGCGGACCGATGGAGCAAGCCGGCGCCCCACAGCCAGCACAATTAGGAATAGTTCCAGAATGCAAAAAGCCACCCCAACTGGCCATTGATCGGGTGCCGAAAACGCGTCGATGATGATAACCGTAATCGCAGGCAAAGACAGAATGGCCGCAACCGTTAGGAAACTATCAAGAATGGTGGTGCGCCACCGGCGCAAGGTGTCTTTCGGGCTTTCGGTGTTCCTGAAATCCATTGCCCCGCCTTTTGGAATCAAGAATAAAGGAGTGGGAATAGGTGATTTCGCTGCAAGAGAGGCTGACGGCTCATTTCAACCTTGCAGCGCGCCCGGGCGGAGACGCGGCAAGGCTATCACAGGTGGTACCGGTTGGTGTTTCAGCTCGCTCGTCACATGATAAGCCTGTGACGATAGCGGTAGGATTAAGATGTGACAAGTGCAAGCTGTGCAGCTTCAATTATCAGTATAAACGAGCTTTTGGGGGAAGTCAAAGTTTTCTTGCGGGAACGACACTTGAGGGGGCAAGCATGCAAATGCAAAGTACATGTGCCTGGATGCAATAGCCGCACACACCAGGCGTCGTGTTGCCGGCCTGTTACGCTTGATGTTTTCGCTCTTCCAGCTCCTCGATAGTGCGGGGCCAATCGTCTTTCAGCAATCGTGAGAGGGCTCGATCAGCCAACAACCGGTCTTCGGTCTGGCAGCGCGGGCAGTAATTCATCTCGTTATTGGCATACTGGACGCGCTGCACCGCGGTCCCACAGACCGGGCACGGCTTGCCGTAGCGTCCATGCACTGCCATCGCCTCGTGAAATGCCGTTACGCGGGTGGGAAAGCCCTCACCAGCTTCAGCACGCAGGCGCTCCACCCATTCAGTGAGCACAGTTTTGCAAGCCTCAGCCAGGCGCGCGATTTGCTCATCCGTCAGCTTCTGCGTCAGTAAAAAGGGCGAAAGCTGTGCGCGGTGCAGAATTTCGTCCGAATAGGCGTTGCCAATACCGCTGAAAAGACGCGGGTCGGTAAGGGCGCGCTTCAGAGTATGATTCTCCCTCTGAAGCACAGCCCGGAATTCTGCCACCGTCGCCTCCATCACCTCCAACCCGCCGCGTGTGAATGCCTGTAGGGCATCTCGACCACGAACCAAATGCAGACTCGCCCGCTTCTGACTCGAGAATTCGGTGAGAAGCAACGTTCCATTCTCAAAATCGAACGCCGCCAACCAGCCCTTGTCGGGGATTTTTCGCCCCTGCACAACCCACTGCAATCGTCCACTGATCATCAGATGCAGCACCAGGAAATAGTCTTCAGCAAAAACGAAGACGATCCGCTTGCCCAGGCGTTCCAAATCACGCAATTCGCGACCGTGAAACGCCGCAAGCGGCGGTTCAACCGTTCGAAGCACAAACGGGTGTGCGATTCGGATACGCTCCAGAGTTTTTCCCTGAACAGAGCGTCGCAGAGCCTCGATGTACACGGTAATATCAGGATACTCGGGCATAAGCTGTCTCCGGATCAGCCCTGGAGAGCTGGGTTACGGTGCCGGGTGAGAGATTCAGAGAAAGCTGAGTTGTTCCACGGTAACGATGGCACCATATGCAGCTCTAAGCGCCTCCAAACCCTGACGTTGCTCCCGGTAAACCTCAAACAGGGCTTCTGGCACGCCGGTCTCCTTGCAATAAGCCTCTTCCTGCAGCGAAATACGCGCCAGAATATTATCCACATAGAAAGCGAACTGTTTATCGTACAACTCGCGGGGATAGGCTTTGCCGATTCGGGCAAACAATCCCTGAAGATCCTCATACTGCGGGATGTAGCCAATGGGAGTTTCGATAGCAGCAACATCGCCATTGGCGTATAGCTCCAGCCAACCCAACCAGACTTTGACGTCACGCTTCTCGCCGAGCAGTTTGTTGCCCTCGCCACCGCGCGCCCCATGGGTGAGGAAATAGTTCAGACCCGCCATCACGGGCTTGGGCTGCAACCGCGATGAGTTGAAGAAGGCGAATTGCGCTTCCATGTATTCTGCCAGCGGACCGGGGATGAAGGGTTCGTTCGCCCAGGGTTGACGGCGCACCCCCTGCGCTCCAACCTCGGTAGCAGTAGCTGCCGAGAGAATCGAAGCGCCAATCACGACACCGTGATTGGGATTCTTTGCCACCCAGACTGGCGGCATTGTATCACTATCGCGCCCGCTGTAGGTGATGACTCTGACTGGCACACCGGCAGGGTCATCAGCCAAAGTCGCATTGTAATTGCCAATCGTGTTGCTCGCCAGGGTGCAACGCGCGTTGGGGTTAGAAATGGGGATAGGTTTGCCCGCCGCATCCACTTTGCCAATCCACCATTCACCCGTGTAATTGACTCCCTTTTCGGGCGCAGGTTTGCCATCGCCTACCCAACGCGGTTCCCCATCTGGAGTAATCAGCACATTCGACCAGATGACCTCCACACCCGGTTCGCTCAACGCCTCGATGAGCAAGGGGTCGCCTTCAGGGTTGACGTCTTGAATGATGCCGAAGATGCCTTTCTCAGGGTTGACGGCGCGTAAGGTGCCATCAGCTGCAATCCAGATTTGAGCCAGGTCATCGCCGATGAAATCATCGCCAACCATAGCCGTAGTTGTCTTGCCACAACCCGAAGGCGCCGCACCCGCGAAGAAGGTCCTGCGCCCCCCAGGACCAATCAACCCCGTAATGAACATGTGCTCAGAGAGCTCGCGCTCCCGGCGGTAGTAGGTTGCAAGGTCCACGGCGAAACGGTGATTGCCTTTCTTCAGCAGCAAGGTGTTGCCCGCATAAGTGCATAGCAATGAATAAGTGGTCAACCAACTACGGTCCATGAAAACACGCATGTTGGGAAAATCCTCTGGACGGTTAGCGCCCTCACTGTGTACATTGGTGAAGAACTCGCCTGCGCGCGCCGCCTCGGCATCAAATTGATGATAGATACTGCGATAGAGGATGTTTGCCGAATGCATCACGTAGGTGGAGGTAGTGATTTCAATGGCAGGAATCGCCGCCTGCGCGCCTACCGGTCCCCGGTTGAAAAAACCAATCAGCAGGGTCTTGCCTTTGGCAATACCCGTCATGTACTGCCGGACATAATCCAGCCCCTGGTCACGGAGGATGCTCTTCGCCAGTACACTGGTCTCCTCATCAGGGTTGACGATATAGAGCGTCTTATCTACCACACGCCCTTGCTCTTCCGGCAGGTCAAAATGGATCGTATGACCGGGCATAGGCAGCGCTTTCTCCTCGCCCTTTTTGAGGCTTGCCTCACGCACTGCCTGCATATCCTCCGCCAAGCCTGTGCTGACAAACACGTTATCAGGGACCATCATGGAAATGGCATTGGCAATCTTGATCAAAGCGTCCGCGGTACGGATACCGGCAAGACGTTCCTGCGTTTTTGCGTCGCACCGCGTCCGGAACAACGCCTGGGCTGCCTCCACCGTCTTGATCCCGCCAATTTCCATCAGAAGATCACTGCCGTGCTTCAATTTCAACATCTCGCTCTCCTTAACTGCTATGATCACTGAGCTCTCAAGAGCACGCGAGTTTACAGACGGCAGTCCAGAGAACTCCTTATTGACCAAAACCGCCTGCACATCCAACCGCGTTGTGCTGCATAAAGTAGTATAGGATAAATGAAGGGATGAGCAACAGTGATGAAAGTAAACAAAAAAGGGCGCAAAGCACAGCGTTCACGTCTTCAACCTGTTTTTGCCAATCATTGAGATCATATTAAACTCTTGCCCATTTTGCATAGCTGGGTATACTTATTTCTAGTTGTTGTCCACAAACATAGCCAACAAGCCATTAGCACCGGAGTCGCAAAATCATGTTCGATCTTGGCGGTAGGACCATTGGAAGGTACCGCATCGGCGAACGCCTCGGACAGGGAGGGATGGCGCAAGTTTACAAAGCCTACCAACCAGGACTGGATCGCTATGTCGCTCTCAAAATACTGCATCCACACCTGACCACGGATGAGGATTTCACCACGCGATTTCAACGCGAAGGCAGAGCCATCGCTGCACTCGAACACCCCAATATCGTCCGTATCTACGACTTCGACACAGCTGAGGAGATCACCTTCCTGGTCATGGAATACCTCGAAGGCGTCAGCCTGAAAGCTCGCCTGCGCGAACTTGCCAATCAGCAGGAGCAGATGACGCTGCCCGAAGCCGTCGCCATTGTCTGCGCCCTTGCAGAAGCGCTCGAGTACGCACACCGGAAGGGTGTTATCCATCGCGATATCAAACCCTCCAATGTCCTCATCACCAGCGATGGCAGGGTGGTC
>JAKJAC010000429.1:514-795 GCA_022707705.1 Chloroflexota bacterium | reverse complement strand
TTGGTCCAGTTCCAGTACGGCCTTGCCGCTCGAAACCTTCCCGGTGCGTTTGGCGGCTTCGATCTTCCGCCCTACCATCATTGTGGCCAAGGCCTCCGGGCTGGTATGAGAAGTGGGCACGGTTCCAACCACAGCGCCGGCCCGGAGCACTGTTACGCGGTCGCTTACCGACATGACTTCGTTCATTTTGTGGCTTATAAACACCAGAGACTTGCCCGATTGCGCCATGCCGCGAAGCACGGCGATGAGCTCGCGAGCCTCCTGCGGCGTGAGCACAGCCG
>JAKJAC010000429.1:0-504 GCA_022707705.1 Chloroflexota bacterium | reverse complement strand
ACTCTGAAACCGTATTCCTCGCCCAGCGCCACGATGCGCTGCGAGGCGGTGTCGAGATCGAGGAGGGGGCCCCTATCGGAACGCAGGCCGAGCACGACGTTTTCGACCACGGTGAGGCTGGGGACGAGCATGAAATGCTGGTGCACCATGCCGATGCCCAGGGCAATGGCATCGCGCGGAGAGGAGATAGTCACAGCCTCCCCGTTGACCAGTATCTGACCTGAGTCCGGTCGATACAGCCCGTAGAGCACTTTCATCAACGTCGTTTTGCCTGCGCCGTTTTCGCCTAGGAG
Organism: Chloroflexota bacterium; assembly: GCA_022707705.1. Lineage (GTDB taxonomy): Bacteria > Chloroflexota > Anaerolineae > B4-G1 > SLSP01 > JAAZNO01. The sequence continues at coordinate 211 of JAKJAC010000429.1, read as the reverse complement.
TGCAAGCACTTCCCCGGAGTTGATCTCGATGTCGACGCGGTCATTGGCCAGAACCCCGGGAAAGGTCTTGGTTATCCGCTGCATCCTTACCTGCTTGATACGGGGCCCACCGCTCGATTCCATGGACTATCGCTCCTCGCTAATCCTACTTTCCGCCTGCTTTGGGCAGCTCGACCTTGAGTTTGCCCGAGATGATATCCTGCTTCGCCTT
>JAKJAC010000428.1:532-809 GCA_022707705.1 Chloroflexota bacterium | reverse complement strand
CCATGAGTGCACCTCCGATCGATCTTGAAGCGGGCTACGACATCCTGAGCTACGGCATCCGCAGCGCCACGCCTGCCTGGTTATAGCCCACGCCCGATCCTACGAGCACAACCAGGTCGCCCGAGTGTATCCTGCCCTTGCGAACCGCGTCGTCCAATGCCATGGGAACGCAGGCAGAACCGGTATAGCCCCAGTCCTCCATGATCCAGTGAGTCTTCTCAAGAGGAAGGCCAAGGTCTTCCATGACCACCCTGATGGAAGCCAGGCGGACCTGCGT
>JAKJAC010000428.1:0-467 GCA_022707705.1 Chloroflexota bacterium | reverse complement strand
AAGTGGCGCACGATCTTGGGCCATCCTTCGTGATTCACCTCAGGCGGGTACTTATCGACAAACCTCACCTGCGTCCGTCCGGCCTGAACAGACTCGCATGTAGCAGGCTCAAAAGTGCCGCCGGAATAGATGCCCCAGTTTCTGTGGTAGGAGCCGTCGGCGTTGTAGGAGGCAGTCAGAAATCCAGGTTTGGTATCGACAGTCATTACCGCCGCCCCTGCCCCGTCCCCGTAGTAGAACCGCGTGACATCGTCGTGCGCGGCCAGTTTGCTCATCATGTAGGCGCCGATCACCAGGACGTACTTCATCCAGGTGTTCGTAACTAGCTGCCCGGCGGCAGCAGCGACCGCAGTAGGGAAGGACGCACACGCACAGCCCACGTCATACGTACCTGCGTTGCCCGCGCCCAGCTCATACTGGACTACAACTGATGTAGCAGGGGTGATGTAGTCTGGGCTGTCGGTGCC
>JAKJAC010000427.1 GCA_022707705.1 Chloroflexota bacterium | reverse complement strand
ATTTTTTCTGCGCCCTGTAGGAGCGTTTGAGATTGTCGCCCTAACTTTGGAATGCACCCCAGATTCTTCTTTCCGTTGACATTGCCCCAAAGCTCATATAGAATGAATTAAGAATCTCAAAGACACATCCCTATCTCACCCCATCACCACTACCCAGGAGCAAACCGTCATGTCAGAATACTCAAAAAGCGCCCTTGAAATCTTGCGCCAGCCTCAGCTGACCATGAAATGGTACATCATCCCACTTCTGCTCATCGTTCTCTACGTCTACTACCGCGAGCTGCACGACAAACACTACAACATCGTCCTGGGCGGGCTTGCCCTCTGGGGCATGGACCTCTTCAATGAGATTTGGAACAGCATCGTTTTCCATGCCACGGGATTCGCTCCCGTCTGGGGCACGCCCAATGGCGTTGGCGATACGGCTTTGCTCCTTCTTATCGGCTACAACATCGAAATCTCCTTCATGTTCGCCCTGATGGGCATTGCCGTCTGCCTCAGCCTGCCCGAAGACAAAAAGATGAAGATTCTGGGCTTGAACAACCGCATCTTCTACATGATTACCTTCACCACCCTCGCGGTTGCCGTCGAATGCTTCCTAAACTACAGTGGGCTGCTGACCTGGGAATATCCCTGGTGGAGCATCAAAGCCCCCTGGCTCATCTGGCTGATAGGCTATGCCCCCTTCTTCACCATGGCTTTCATCGTTCACGACATGAAACAGAGGAAGCACCAATACCTGACCCTCGGGGTCATCTTTGGCGTGGATATCCTGCTATTGGCCATTTTCGGCAGCATCGGCTGGATGTGAGACTTGCCACAAGGGCCTGGCG
>JAKJAC010000426.1 GCA_022707705.1 Chloroflexota bacterium | reverse complement strand
CCCGCTGAACTCGTGGGGATAGCGATGGGCCTGCTCCTCGCTCAGGCCGACTTTCTTCATCAGTTGAAGAACTTTTTCTTTCCGTTCGGCACGGCTGGACATCCGGAAAATCGTCAGCGGTTCGGAAATGATGCTCTGGGCGGATTTTCGCGGGTTCAGGGAAGAATAAGGATCCTGAAAAATCATCTGCACGCGGCGGCGATACGTCTTTACATCTTCCGATGACAAGGAAGTAATGTCCCGATCCCGGAAAGAAACACTCCCTTCGTCCGGCTCCTCCAACCTCATCAGGAGGCGCGCCAGCGTGGATTTGCCGCATCCCGACTCGCCGACCAGCCCCAGCGTTTCTCCTTTGAAGATTTGAAGATCGACGCCGTTCACCGCCCGAATGACCCGGGGCTTGCCCTGCAGAAACCCGCCGCCTAAAACGTAGGTTTTTTTCATTTGCTGAATATCCATCAATACGGAAGCCATGAACACCTCGACAATGTGTCATTACTCGCGAATACCCTAAAGGGCACGAGTGCAGGAATCTACTGATTAAGCATATTCTGGATTCCCGCCTGCGCGAGAATGACAAAAGAGCTATGTAGGGCGTACCTTCAGGTGCGCCGGAAAGCTTTGCCTTGATTCTATTTTTATAGTCATGACAATAAGGTTCGTCATGAACTTTTCGCAAGGCTCTCAGCGACGAAGCAGGAGACAAAATGCCCCTCTTCAATTTCCATCAACTCCGGTTCCCGGACGCGGCATGCCTCCTCGACCAGCGCGCAGCGATCGGCAAAACGGCAGCCCACAGGCAGATCATACAAACTGGGAACCGTTCCCGGTATGGTTTTCA
>JAKJAC010000425.1:306-845 GCA_022707705.1 Chloroflexota bacterium | reverse complement strand
ACGGAGATGATCACGTCCAGGTTGTAGTAATTAGGCGCTTTTTGCTGAAATTCGGAAATTCCGAATTTCTTCAACACATCCGTTTCAACCAGTTCGCCTTCGGCGAAAATGTTTTTGATATGCTCATTGATGGTTGACTTGCTTTTGCCGAACAGTCCAGCCATGTCGTCCTGGGTCAGCCAGACGGTCTCATCTTCCAGCCGGACATCGATTTTGATTTTCCCGTTGGCGGCCTGATAAATAAGGATTTCCGAATTATTCATGTCATCCATGACTCCACGCCATTCCCGGATTTGGTTGGGGCACGGCGCGCCGTGCCCGTACAATTTGTCCATTTCCCATTGCGCCGGGTTGTTGTGTATGTATTCCCGGATACGGTGTAATTCCTGTTCATTGCGGATGATGTGTTCCCAATAATTGCGTTGCCACAATTTCGCCGCAGGTGTTTGGTGCAATTCGTTGGTACGTTTTGTCACGGCGGATTTGTATGATCGGACAATTGTCGGAATCGAATCCTCAACCGGTTTCCCGAATCGTTC
>JAKJAC010000425.1:0-260 GCA_022707705.1 Chloroflexota bacterium | reverse complement strand
GATTTCCGCGGTTTTCAACCATTCATCGGCAACAATTCGTCCTGCATCATTCAACCGCATGTTTCCATCCAAAATTTCACCGAACAGGCATTCACGGTTCCGGGTGCAGACGGTGATGAAATAGGCCCCGACCTGGGAATAATCGTATCCCTGCAGCCGGATGGATCTGCGATTTTGTACAGGCACGGCGTTGGGTTGGGGCACGGCGCGCCGTGCCCCAACATCGTGGGAATTATGCGTCATACCGCCACCTCCCCGTT
>JAKJAC010000424.1 GCA_022707705.1 Chloroflexota bacterium | reverse complement strand
CACGCTTTCAGGTAGTCTGCTACCGAAGATGATTTCCACGCAGTCGGCGCGGCGGCTGATGCTTATGTTGGGCGGCGTCTGCACAGCAATAGAGCAAGAACTATGTTAGATCAACAGCAAAGTAATGTAAAATCGGTACTAGCCACCAGCATACTCATTTTGCTAGTGGTTTTGGCAATCATCTCCAGTCTGCCAAGCGTGAAGAGGTGGTTCGGAGAACAGGTGCTTTTCTGGAAGATTGTCAATCCGCTAATGGCTTTGGGGTCCCTCTACCTTGTCTATGACACATTTCGGTCTAAGGCGAAGATTGTCATCCGACTCAAATTCATATCGGCTCTTATATGGACGGGTGTCAGTTTACATGCGATAATGTACCAGGGGTTTACACCCATGATGTACCAGGCGTTTACGCCCATAATGGCTCTTCCGCAAATTCCGTGAAAGTGGGACATCAGGTTAATCCTATCACCCGTTGGCGTAACAGATCGAACTTGGCTCGTCCATACATCTGGCGTTTGATCAATTTGAGGCGATTGACTTGTCCTTCGACTTGACCATTACTCCAGGGCAGAGTCAAAGCGGCTTGGACAGCCTGATAATCGCTCCGTAGACTCTTGGCAAAGCGTTCAAATTCTGGGATTGCGCTGGTTGCGGCTTGATTGAGCCAGGCATCCAAAGGGGGCGCCTCTGATTTCTGGAACAGCTTCCAGAATGCCTGGGCTAGGGTATACGCTTGCTGAAGGGGTTCGGAGTGGGCACACAACTTGGCGCGAGCTCTTTCTTCATCGACGGTAAGCTTGGCGCCAGGGCACATTAACAACCACGCCGCGTTGCGTGGCGCCGAATAGGGGG
>JAKJAC010000423.1 GCA_022707705.1 Chloroflexota bacterium | reverse complement strand
GAAGCTACATGCCGTACCGCCGCACGAGCCCGGTCGCTTTCCGGGCTGGCGGCAGCGGAGCTGGAAGCAACCGGAAACGCCGCAGCAGGCCGACAAAGACAGCCCTTACATTTTCAGGAGTTGCACTATGGATGAATTGGATCTGACCGGCAAGCGTATCGCGCTCTACACCCGCAGTAAGGATATCCTTGAAGGTAGAAGCGCACTCCTACAAGCAGCAGTCTGTGAGGATTTCGTCACCCAGCGAGGAGGCGTCATCGCACACCGTTTTGCCGATGTGAAAAGCCCCGGCGCAGACCTCACCCTGTCGGGGCTGGCCGCATTACAACAAGCCTGTAGCACCGGTGAAATTGACTGCATCGTAGTGTATCGCAGCGATCGCATCATGCGGCATCGCGCCCAATGGAGTTATCTGCGCCAGATTCTAGAATCTGGCGTGAAAATTCTCTGCGCCACCGAGAACCTCGCCCTGCGGCGCGGCCCAGAAATTGCTTAGCCGCTGCCAGTTCGTTATCCGGTCCTTGCTGCGGCAGGGCTGCGGTTCAGAACAGCAATTCCCAATATGAGACACAGGAGTAGAATCAGGGTAGCAATGCCTGGCACGACACGCCAGATAAGGAGCCAAGGGTGGGGGAACCGGTGCAATTCAAGGAGCTCCTCGCCTCTATACGGCAGGCACTCGAGTGCTTGCCAGAACATCGCCGCGGCAAGAACACCCGCTACAGCCTCACGGAAGCCGGGTTGAGTGCTTTCGCGGTGTTCTACATGCAGTCGCCCTCGTTCTTAGCCCACCAGCGGGATATGCAACGCCAACGGGGGCGGAACAATGCACAGAGTTTGTTTGAAGTCGCGCGGATACCGAGTGATAGTCAATTGC
>JAKJAC010000422.1:318-901 GCA_022707705.1 Chloroflexota bacterium | reverse complement strand
CCATTGTGCGCTCAGTTTACTTCAGCCAGTTTGATTGGAACGGGCTGGGTCCCCCCGTGAAATACGTGGGCCTGGAGAACTTCAAACGCATTCTGAGCGACAAGATCTTCATGACTGCCGTGAAGAACGGCCTCTTAATCGTCGTGCTGTCCCTCACGCTGCAACTGCCGCTCTCCCTGGCGCTGGCAATCATGGTGGGACGCGAGCTGCCCGGACGGGTCTTCTTCCGCACCATCTTCTTCATGCCGTATGTGCTCTCCGAAGTGATTACCGGCATCATTTGGCTGGGTCTCTTCAATCCCGATCCGGAACGCGGTTTCATCAATGCCCTGTTAGTGCTCATCGGCCTGCAACCGCAGACCTTCTTGGGCAACATCAACCAGGCCCTCCCCTGTATCTTCGTCGTCCTGACATGGAAGTATTTTGGGCTGCACATGCTGCTCTTCATGGCCGGGCTGCAAAACATCCCCAAAGAGCTGGAAGAAGCCGCCCGCATTGACGGCGCGAACAGCTGGCAGATCATCAAGAACGTCACCATCCCGCTCCTCAGCGGCACCATCCGCACCTCTGTGTATCTCTCGGT
>JAKJAC010000422.1:0-284 GCA_022707705.1 Chloroflexota bacterium | reverse complement strand
CCACCGAAGTCATGGCGACCTACATGTATCGTTACGGTTTTGTGCGCTTCTGGCTGGGATACGGCTCCGCCGTGGCGTTGGTCATGCTGCTCATCTGCCTGATTTTCTCGATCGTCTACCTCAAACTGGTGCGGCCGCCAGATTACTTGGGAACTTATTAGGAGGCAGGAACGATGACAGTCACAGCCCAACATCGCCGCGCCGTACTCAAACGCACCCTATCACGAGGGCTTCAATACCTGGTGCTCGTGATCTTCACCCTCATCGTGCTGGTCCCCATCGTG
>JAKJAC010000421.1:351-928 GCA_022707705.1 Chloroflexota bacterium | reverse complement strand
AAAGGATGACTATCTATTACTCCTCAGAGGCGGAACGCCAGACATATTACACGTGAGTAAGGCAGATCGCAATCACATCGCCGTTTTTGGTGGAACAGGTGAGGGTAGGGAGCTATTGCTAAACACTGTTGGACCATATGAGGGCATGACCCTGCTTCCAAAGGGCACTCTGATGATCGAGATTAAGACAGTCGGTGATTGGGAGATACAAATCGAAACCAAGTAACCGGTAAAGTGGTACTCTACCGGTAAAGTGGTACTCTACCGGTCTACCGGAACATCGGTTAATTAGCCTTAACGGTTCATAATCGCAATCAAAAGCGCCCAAAAACAGCAGTTAAATAGTCATAGCCATGACATTCCTAAAGTCGCTGTTCAAGAAACGAGAGCCTGTAGCGCCGACACAACCGCCACCACCGGCGCCCGCTATCGAAGAAACCGTCGACGGTTTCTTCGATAATCCCATGCCCAAGGCGGAACGCTCACGTGCAGCGATACTCACGCGCTTTCTCAAACCTAGCGAGATTCACGCTCGCACGGCGCGTGAGGCCTGGGAAGCGCACCTCAAGAAGCCCTA
>JAKJAC010000421.1:0-341 GCA_022707705.1 Chloroflexota bacterium | reverse complement strand
CATTGCTCGGTTGCTTACTGCAGGGGAACTGCGCACGCTTACCACTGCCGAAGGACTCGAATGCGCTAAGGTCACAGAACTCAAAACCGCGCTCAAGACTTCCGGCTTGCGCGTTACAGGTAACAAGTCCGACTTGATGCAGCGGCTTATCGATGCAGCGCCGTCCCTGGCCGCCAACATCGCCGCGGAGGCTGGCGCCAATGCCTACTACGTCACGGATGCCGGACGCGCCAAAGCCGAAGCCTTTATCACCGAACGTGACCAGCGCGAACACCTTGCCCTCTCCGCGAGCATCCAATACCTGCAACAGCAGCAAGTGCGGCAGGCTTGCAGCGCCATTA
>JAKJAC010000420.1:311-930 GCA_022707705.1 Chloroflexota bacterium | reverse complement strand
CTACCTGCCGCTCACCTTGCGCGAGGGCGTATGCCTGCCGCGCGTGAGCGTGAGCCTCACGCCCACCGCCTGGGTTACCTTGCAGAGCTACGCCGAGACAACGTGGGCCGAGGTGCTCAGCGGCACGCAGGTCTTCAGCAGCACCGTCCCGGACCTGTGCGGCGTGGGCCGCCTGGCGCTACCCGGCTCCGATCCCATCCCCCCGGCGTACATCGCCAAGCGCACGCGCCTGGCCTTCGATCTGGAGGCCGTACCGCTCACACGCACGGTAGGGGCGACCCTCGTCTTCACCGGCGCGGCGGTTCCGGCGGGGGCACTCCCCGGCTCGGTCGAGGTTTACGCGGGGACCATCCCGCTGACACCGAGCATCGGCGCACCGACGCTGAATGCATTATGGCAAGCCTACACCCCGACGCTCTTGAGCGCGGGGGAAGTGAGCAGCAGCGTGCTGCGGCTCTCGCTACCGCTCACGGCCTTGCGGCCCGACTTGCACCTGGTCTTGCGCATTAGCGACGAGGATTGCTTGCCGACGGCCTGGGTCTACCACGCGGTGGACCTTGATCCAGCAGGCATCACATTGGAACTCGAGGTCGAGGAGGAGGTGACGCCATGACGCACG
>JAKJAC010000420.1:0-230 GCA_022707705.1 Chloroflexota bacterium | reverse complement strand
CGCAAACCCGGGCACGGCGGCTGTACCGCAGGCCCAAGCCCTGGGGCAGGTGACGCTATTTCACGACGACTTCAACAACCGCGCGCAGGTGCAGAGTTACCAGCGCGTGGCCTTCACCGATGACGCCTATTCCAGCGCCTACGGCACGGGGACCGTGCGCTTGCTGGAGATCGTGGACTCGCTCAAAGCCGACCGTCCGACGGGGGGTAACTACAACACCCCCTGGACGG
>JAKJAC010000041.1:8715-25354 GCA_022707705.1 Chloroflexota bacterium | reverse complement strand
ACGCTCTTGTTGAGCACTGCCCCACCCCCCCAATCGCCATACGTGAACCACCCGTCCACGTTCTCCGTCTCGAAATCCGCTACCACCGCACCGGTATCCTTGAAGAGCGCGATGCGATCCATCGCGTAGCTGCCCGTGCTGGGGCCCGTGGGTGCGAAGGCAAAAGCCTCCACCGCCGTCAGCGTCGGTCCATCATTAGGCGCGCCGCCAGGTTGGTAATCGGGATCATGGTAGAACACCTGCCAGGGGAAGCGCAATTCCTGCCACCCGGTGAAATCATCCACGAACCGGGTCGCCAGGCGTTCCCCGCTGTTATCCGTGAGGATGATCTTGAAGGACACCCCCGAATCGGTGCCCTGGAACCAGAAACTGAAGCCATCGTAGGCGCTCCAGTCCTGGAAGGGGACTGTGTCCTTGCCTACTCCTACGCCCCAACCCGCGGCGACGTAGTCCACCAGCATCACAGTGTTACTGGTTACCCCCAACGCAGCAAGCGTATTGGTGAGCGTCACGCTCTTGTTGAGCACTGCCCCACCCCCCCAATCGCCATACGTGAACCACCCGTCCACGTTCTCCGTCTCGAAATCGGCAAGGATTGGGAGAGAGGCAGACTGCGATTGGTTCTGGGTCTGGGTGGCTGAAGGCGCCACGAATTCGGTCTGTTCATCAGAGGGATATGCTGTCGCCGGTCTCGCAGAGCCAAAAAACATGCTATTCCCAAAGAGCAAGCCCAGGATCAACACCATCGTCAGAAATACGGTTCTCAACTTCATGTAGTAACCCCCTTTACAACTGATCAGGTGATTTGAACGTTATTAACACGTGAGTATGAACTGTTGATGTAACCCGCAGCCTTTGAATTGGTGATGCTCATCCTCCTTATCTGAACCTGTAGTTCCAATACAGATCAAACATCCGGATGCCGGTGTGAACCTTATGTCTTCCAATCTTGAGAATCAAGATCAGAGCCGATATTCCGCTGGGGACGCAGAATATCGGCGTTTATACTCTCATTCTATACGGTTGTGTGATATTCAGATAGAAGAAAAGCGTGCGGGATATGGACATTTCATAGATGTCAGACGAAGAGAAAAAGAGGATGCAGAGGGTTCGCTGCCAATGGCGAAGAGGGATACTCAGGATTGGCGATAAGCTTCAGGCGACATCCCTACCTCGCGCCGGAAAACACGGCTGAAGTAACCGCTATCGGAAAAGCCAACATCCAGTGCGATTTCAGTAATGCTCTTAGTGGTCTCAAACAGCAACTGCCGGGCTCGACTCACACGGAAGCGATTGAGATAGGTGATGGGCGTCACTCCCAGTTCTTTGCGGAAACAATACGTCAGATAATCCTCGCTGAATGCAACGTACTGAGCAAGGCTAGTGCGCGAAATCGGTTCGGCATAATGCTCATGGATATATGCCATCGCTTGTCGCACCAGACGTTGGGTTTCATCACTGAGCTTACGATGACGCTCCAAAGCCGCATCAATGTGCGACAGTGTCTCCTCAAGGCTGAACACCCCCTTGCTTAACACGGTCGCTACGCCCTGATCCAGCTGCGCCATCTCAGATTCAGTCAACGTCTGTCCGGTCAACACAATCACCGGAATTCGGCGCATGAGATCCTGTGTACGCATCGTCTTCAATACTTCGAAGCCATCTACCTCGGGCATCATCAAATCCAACAGTACCAAATCAACCGCTTCGCGTCCCAAAATCTCCAGCGCCTCACGCCCATTCCGTGCCTTGAGCACATGATTTGATGTAGCCTGCGCCTGTACGATTCGCGCGTGCATCTCCAGAGTACCGGGATCATCATCTGCTACCAGGATAGTCTTTACCCCAGGAACAGCAGCGGGGACAACAAGCGACGGCATTGCAGGCAACGGCATCGCTTGCGACGCGTGATCAAGCGCCCGCGACAACTCCGCCACTTCAACAGGCTTGGTGAGGTAATCCAGTTCCAGCACCGCCCCGCTATCCTGCGACAATGAATAGAACAGAACTGGCACATGTTGGGTCTGGGGATGCCCTTTGATGACACGCAGCACACGCCATCCGTGTTGTGGCGCGTTGCTCACATCTATGACAATCGCTTGCGGGGGGAGCGCCGTCAGTTGCGAGAACCAATCCCGATTTTCATCGCTGAACAGCAACTGCGCATTCAGACCCTGTAATGCCAAATGTGTCTGAAGCTGCTCCCCATTGCCTAGGTGATGCGTAATGATGAAAACACTCGCCGCAGCTTGAGAAGGCAGCGTAGCACTCGCTGTTGAAGATACAGGCGGTTCCACTGTAGGTAAGGTAAAATAGAAGACGGAACCGGAGCCTTCCTCGCCAGAAGATTGCACCCCGATGGTCCCACCGTGGAGCTCAATCAATCGCTTACAGATCGCCAGTCCCAAACCAAGTCCACGATACCCCCGTACTCGACTGCGCTCCGAGCGACGAAACTCGCCAAAAATCTCGACTTGTTCCGCAGCAGGAATTCCCAAACCGGTATCGCGCACCGTGACTGTGACCGTATCCGCTACGGATTCAAGAGCGAGAGAGACCTGCCCTTGAGCAGTAAATTTGATAGCGTTGTCAATCAGATTCAGCGCAACCTGCCGCAGGCGGGTTCGATCACCCAAGACCCACGGTCCGGTATCGGGCAATAGCGCCTGCCAGGCTAAACCTCTCGCCTCTGCCAGCTGCCGCCCGGTCTCCGCGATCATGCGCAAGGTCGCACCCACATCAACATATTCGTAGGTTAGCCGCAATTGGCCCGCATCACTGCTGGCAAGGTCGAGCACATCGCCAATCAAGCCGCCAAGGTGTTGCGCGTTAGCATAAATCTGTTCGAGGTCGTTGCGATAAGATGCTGGTGCATCACTCTCCTCGCCTTCCTGTAACAGCATCCCGCTCAGACCTACAATCAGGTTGAGCGGCGTGCGCAGCTCATGGCTGACCGTTGAGAGGAAACGGCTCTTGAGTTCATTGGCTTGCTCAGCCAAACGCCGTCCCTCGGTAGCTTCGTTGTAAAGCTGTGCGCTGTTCAATGCAGTGACCAGTTGTTGTACGATGGCACTGTAGAGATCCAGTTGCGCCGTGTCGAAAGCTACAAAACCCAATTGCCCGCGTGGGCTGGTCAATGGGAAGAGAGCGAGGCTGAAGGGCTGCTCCACCGGCAACAACGAGTCCGGTGGAAATTCACGACTACGAAAATGGAGCGCTGGTTGGGTTCCTCCGGGCGTCAGCGGAACAATGACGTGCAATGTTGCCCAGGCTACAGCATCAGCGTCCTCCTCTTCAAATAGTGCAATCCACATCATGGGAATACCCATGGTTGGCAAATGCCGTGCCAGAACGTCATATACTTGCATTGCATCATGCGCTGTGAGCAGCCGTGTGGTCAACGTGCTCAGCTGGTAAAGTGTCCAGTGTTGTTGCACCTGACGCCTCAGGTACTGGCGTTGGATGGCTGCGCTGATGACGATACGCGCCTCAGCGATTAAGCCCTGCGCCTTAGTGCGTACACCGGGAGTTAGGAATTCCGCCGCAGCGTCAGGCATGCCCTCCAACCACGAGAGCGCTGTCTGCCAGCTGTGCATATCATCCCCGCTGAGTGATACCTGTTGCAGAATCAGCTCCAACACACCACGGAAGACTGCCGGATTGTCTTGCTCGATGCTGAGGTGAAAGGCCTCCACCAGACGCCGGCATAATGTCTCAAGTTCATCGTAGGAAAGTCCCTGGGCTTCTGCCAGAAGCGCTCCAACCATTGCCTGCACCAATGTCTCACGGGCAGGTAAACTTGCTGGCGCGCTGGTATGCGAAACAGCGCCGTTGAATGCAGCGTGCGCCCCACAGCCACACGACTCGCGCGCCATTAAGGTAATGGGAACTACATCCGATTCAATGGACTCGGTGCCGCCTGTGAGATAGCGCCAGAGGACTTCGACTGCTCGATAACCGAGCTTGCGCAAGGGAATCCGCACGCTGCTGAGCGGCGGTGCCTGAACGGCGCTTTCCGGGCGATCGTCGAAACCAATCAGGGCGACATCTTGCGGAATCCGCAATCCGGCCTCGTGAAGTGCTCGCATCGCACCCAACGCGGATTCATCATTGCTGGCGATGACGGCAGTAAAGGGCACGCTTGACGCCAGGATCTCGCGCATGGCGTCATAACCCCTATCGTAGTAGTGCTGTCCCCAGGCGACCAAACGAGGATCAGCTACCAGACCGTACTGCAGCACGCCATCATAGTAGGCTTGCAAGCGCACACCCGTATCACCTTCCATATCATCACGGCTACCTGCAATGAAGGCGATGCTTCGATGACCATGTGACACAAGATGGCGTAAGGCTTCAAGGATGCCGCTGCGATTATCCGCAACAATCGCGGGTCCCGATTCGCCAGAGCCGATGAAGATCAGTGGATGCCCGGCAGCGCGCAACTCCTGCAAATAGCGTGAGCGAATCTCGGAATGCAAGGGGCTGATCACCATCAGACCATCGGTATTCCATGGACCCAGAGGCACGAAGTCCGACTCGGGAGAAATGAAGGGCCAGGCAGTGCGCAAGGTATCGTGCTCAGCAGCCCACCCTCCCATACCGCAGCCCAGGAGCACATTGCAGCCCAAATCCTTCGCGGCAACGCATATTCCCTGGAAAATGGGATCGAGGTAACTGAAGGGTGTTGCTGTCCAGGCAAATTGCCAACCGGCTAAAACGCCCAGGGTAGGTCGTGTGCGGATAAAGTTACGCACCATTACCAGGCTCCTGGCGAGTCGAGGTCAGGATGATGGGATTTCCCTGCCACCAGACAATACCTCAGATCGCGACACAAGGTCGCCGCAGATGCAAAGGCGTGTTCAGCAAGATGCCCACGCTATTCGGATGCTCCGCAACGTAGGATCGTGATGGGAATATTATAGGCGCATCATTCCTCGCGTCAAAATCTGATTAGCAGGACATGCGTAGCAGTTCAACTGGCTGCAGTACCGCCTGATGAAACACTGAGGAGCACAGAAAACATTGCCGGTGTTTTAGGGCGCGAGGTACTCCCCAAAACACCCCCCGCTCGATTTGCGGGGGGTGGGTGCACAACCTCGGTGAGGCAATAGGAAGCCTAGTAGCCTGAGAGCTCTATGGCGTAATTGGCATAAAGGCGCTGCTTTCCAGACTCCACACTCAACAGCACAATGAGATCAGCAACATCCTGTGGCGCCGATACTTCGGTGGCCCATTCTGCCTCACCGCCCGAAGGGGTGATAGGCACAGAGGCAAGATCTGGAACCTCGTAGAGACCATAGATGATGCCGTCCGCTCCGATAACCGGCGGGTTACCGATGTGAACATAAGAAGGATAGGCGCCCTGGTTCGCAGTCTTCCAGCCAAAACGCAAGCCCTCAGGGGTGCGCTCCACAGTAGCAAGAGTCAGCACCACATCATTGATCGCCGTAATCGTGGCATCAGGCGATTGCAGCAATCCCTCTACAGGTGTGGCGACCGGGTAGGTGAGGTCGGCAACCAGCGCATCGAGGTCAACCTCTAGTTTCCCGGTGCTCTTGTTCGCCTCAGGTTCGTAATAATTGAACTGTCCCGTGAAGTAGATGTAATCAATCACCAGCTTCGCTCCGGCATCCAGTCTCGCCCCCTCGCACTCGACGTAGAGCGATTGTGTCACCGGTTCAGCCTTGGTCCCGCTGATATAGCCACGCATTTGGAAGCCTGGCGCCAGGCGATGCCCGCCCGAACTGATGAAGACAGTAGCGCAATTGCTCGTGTTGCCATTGACAGAGAGCAGCGCGGGCTTATCAGGTACCGCCGCCATGGCGCTCCAGTCATTCGTGTCATTGCGGATGGTGAGATCGATGCGCAATCCACTATCACCAGACTGGATGTTGGTGGCAACCGCGCTCCAGCCCTGAGAATCCTGAGACGCCAGATCAATCCCCTCCGGCAGCACAATATACCTGCAGGCAAAAGAAAACATCGCACATAGCAGAATCAATACCAACGCTTTTTTGGATCTCATGCGTCACTCTCCTGAAGCCAAAACTTGCACCACGCGACCTGGTAGGGGACAGAATGTGTGCCCTCACGCCCCAAGGCATTCGGTCTAAGAATGCCCGCTATGGGAATCGTGGCACGATGGTTTTGACCAATGAGACCACCTGCCAGTAATCAGCAGGAGCATCAGTGCCTCCATCCACGCCCTTGACAGTTTTCTCCTGACCATCAAAGGATACCGTCACGTAATATCCATAGCACTGTCCACAAGGGGTATGCCAGGTATCATACATCTCATCGGTGAACCAACCGTAGCCAACGATGCCTGAGAGCAAGGTATCCACTTCCTCCGGGGATACGCGGTGCTCGATGGTGGTTACACCGTTATCACCCACAATACGCCCGTCGGAATAGATGGCATAGATTTCATCAACACAGTTGGGTCCACCATTGCGTTCATAAGTAATCACCGCGCCGTCTGCCACAAACGTGCCGGCAGTATCGCGACGATAGGGCTGAAGCTGACACGCGGCACTAGAGGTAGAGGTGCCACTGATGGGTCCTCCACCCAGGGGGGTTCGCAAAAGGCTCGCCACGACAATGACAATGAGAATCAAGGCAGCGCCTATCCCAACCAACGCTAACGGACGCCGCCGAGGAGCAACGGAATGTGCGGTGCGCGCCCTATGCCCACCTTTACGGGTAGCTAACGCGCTCTGCACGCCAATGAAGAGCAGCGTCAACATGCCAATGACAATGCGCGTCCACCAGGAGCTCAAATTGCCATTGAACTGAATCAGGGTCTGCGTGATGCCAAAAATGAGAACGCCAAACAGTGTGCCAAAGACATAGCCCTCACCACCCGTAAGCATGGTGCCGCCCATCACCACTGCGGCAATCACATCCAGCTCTGCACCGTTGGCATAGAGACCGTGCCCCGAAAGCACAAAGATGCTCAGTGCAATGCCCGCAAGCGCAGAACAGAAACCATTAAGCGTATAGACGAGCACCTTGGTGGTACTGACTGGCAACCCCATCAGGCGCGCGGACTTCTCATTGCGTCCCTCGTTGCCGCCGATGGCATAAACCGTGCGACCGAAACGTGTGTAGTGGCTGATGTACATCACCGCTACCAGAAGCAGCATCGCCACGACCACAAAGATGGAGATGTACGCGCCTGTCTGCGCTTCAGGATCACTCAATCCAGGAATGAGAAGTTTGGTCTGCCCCAGGATCGTGTAGATGCGGTTATTGCTGATGGCAATCGCATCATCACTGATGAAGAAACACATACCGCGAGCAAACCACATCCCCGCAAGTGTGGCGATAAAGGGTTGCACCTTGAGGTAAGCAATGAAACTCCCCATCACGGCGCCCAAAGCCATGCCCATCAGCAACATGAGCAGAATCACGACCCAGGCGTTCCAACCATCACGCAACAGCGCGGCAGCTGCAACCGTCGTCAATGCCATTACACCGCTCACGGAGAGATCAATGCCACCGGTGAGAATCACAAGGGTCATGCCGATGGCGCTAATCAGCAAGTAAGAGTTGTTACGAAAAATATTGAAGAACACCTGAGGGTTGCGCATTCCGGGATAAAGCACAGCGCCCACGCCATAGGCAATAAACGCCAGCGCTGCCGTAGCAACCACCGGAATAAATCTTTGATTCCTGGAAAGTAGCGTGCTTATTTTCTTCCCCATGCCTAAGCCTCTTTCCGCGCGCTGATTTTCTGGACGAAATTCCTGACCTGTTCCGAGTACAGAAGGACCACCAGGATTACGACCACCGCCTTGATAGCCTGCAGCGCAAATGCCGGAACTCCAACCGCGTACATGGATGTGGTGATTGCCTGAATCACCCACGCGCCAACGATACTGGCAAAAAGTGAGAACCGACCACCGGACATCATCGTGCCTCCGATGACCACTGCCAGAATCGCATCCAGTTCCTTGGCGACACCGAGATTGAAAGCATCGGAGGTCTTGATGTTCGAACTGGCGACCAGACCGGCTATACCGGCGCAAAAGCCGCAGAAAGTGTAAGCCAACAGCTTCACCCGCTTCTCATCAATGCCGCTGAAGAAACTAGAGCGCGCATTGGTACCCACAGACTCAATGAACATCCCGATAGCCGTTCTCCGCGTCAGAAACCATGCCAACGCAAACACAATAGCAACAAGATAGAGAGAAAAAGGCAAGATGATCCACCCCTGCCCAATAAAGGCATACGGCTCATAAAAGATCTGAATTCGCACTCCATTGGTGATCAGCTGCGCAATGCCGCGACCGGCAATCATCAAGATTAGCGTAGCCACCATACATTGTATTTTTCCATAGGCGACCAGCAGCCCATTCCACAAACCGCAAATTGTCGCTACAATCAAAGTCGCTAAAATCACGATCCAGAGTGGTTGATAAGTGAAATTTGGATCGCTCATAAATTTCATGATATGCGGCGGTAGTTCGGTAGCCAGAACATAGGGATTCATCAAAATAGCTGCTACCGAGGCAGAAATTGCCATGATGGCGCCAACGGACAAATCCACACCGCCGGTGGCAATCACCAATGTCATGCCGATTGCCAGTAAAGAAACAGTCGAAGCGTTGCGCACGATATCAATCAGGTTGCCATACAGGTTGCCTTCGCGTGTGGAAATCCTGAAGAAACCGGGAACCGCGATCAAGTCGAAAAGCAGAATCGCCCCCAGAGCTATCAGAGGGAAAAAGAGCCTGCTCTCCGTGATTTTTCGCAAATTGAAAGAGAATCTGAACTTGCTCATGCTTCGCTCCCCGCCATGGATTGCATAATCTGCTGCTGATCCACTTCACCACTGAATTCAACAACCTTCGCCCGATCCCGCAAGACCATGATGCGATGACTGGTGCGCAACACCTCATCAAGTTCCGAGGAAATGAAAACACAGGACTTGCCCTCCTCAGCCAATGAGAGCACGAGTTTTTGAATCTCAGCCTTAGCGCCCACATCAATGCCTCGGGTAGGCTCATCAAGAATCAAGAGTTGTGGGTTCGTCGCGAGCCAACGCGCCAGAATGACCTTCTGCTGATTTCCCCCGCTCAAATTCTTGACCGACTGGTCAGCCGAGGGCGTGGCAATGTTCAGTAGCTTGATGTACCGGTCTGCGAGTTCATATTGCTGTTGGGTGCTCAGGTATCTGAACCAGCCCCGGTTTGCCTGGAGCGCCAGAACAATGTTCTCGCGGACCGTCAGATCGTCAATAATGCCGGCTTCTTTTCTATCTTCCGGGCACAAGGCGATGCCCCGACCGATAGAAGCCAGAGGCGAGAAATGCTCCACTACCTCGCCTGCCATCTTCAACGTACCACTATCAGGTTTTTCGACCCCAAAAAGGAGCTGCGCGATTTCCGTACGCCCTGAACCTAATAGCCCGGCGATGCCAAGCACCTCGCCAGCATGCAGTTCAAGGTCAAAAGGTTCGATGGCGCCCGTCAATCCCAAGCCCTCAGCCTGCAAAAGTGCTTCATCCTTGATATGTTTGCGGCTCTCGAGCTTGATGTTCGACATTTCGTCGAGTTCGGTCAGGCTACGACCGATCATCTTGGCAATCAGCTCCAGGCGTGATATGTCAGAGGTATCAAAGGTCCCTACCAACGTCCCATTGCGTAAAACGGTGATCCGGTCTGAAATCTCGTAAACCTGGTCGAGAAAGTGCGTGATGAAGATGATAGCAACGCCCTCGCTCTTCAGCTTGCGCATGACCTGGAAGAGTTGCGCGGTCTCGTTGACATCAAGGCTGGATGTGGGTTCGTCCAGAATCAGCACTCTGGTAGAAGAAATTTCAAGAGCACGTGCAATGGCGACCATCTGTTGAATTGCCACGGGATAGGCTGCCAGCTTCTGAGTAACGTCAATGTCAATATTCAACCGTTGGAGCAGCAACTCCCGGGCATGGGCATTCATGGCTTTCCAATTGATTCCGCCCAACCGTTTAGGCTCGCGACCAATCAAGATGTTTTCCGCGACCGACAGATTAGGGCACAAATTAACTTCCTGGTATACCGTACTGATACCCAGCTCTTGAGCGTGCAGAGGCGAACGAACCATAACAGCTTTGCCATCCAGGCAAATCGACCCCACATCCTGCTTCTCGACACCAGTCAGTATTTTGATGAGTGTGGACTTTCCCGCGCCGTTTTCTCCAACAATGGCGTGAATTTCGCCGCGCCTCAAAGAGAAATGGACATCAGAAAGCGCCTGTACACCAGGGAAAGCCTTAGTGATTCGCTCCATCTCTACCACGTAATCAGCATCTGACATCATGCTACCTCGCACTCTTGCAAAAGGAATCGGATAGTTGGGTGGGGAGCAACGGACTGTGTCCGTTGCTCCCCCATACATTTTTCAGAAAGACCTGTAAACTTGCCGCCAGAATAAGGTGAGTTTGCCCGGATGGTGAGGGCGGATACAGGGCATTCTAGTATTTACGACCGTCAGCAATTTCCTGCAGATTGGGCATATCGAAGCTGAAGACGCCTTCCTGCGAGGGAATCCACTTGGGCAGCGTCTCACCATTGAGGGCTTTGAGCGCAGCTTCGTAGACCTGCGGCGCGAGCAGCGGGTTGCATTCCACGGTCACATTCAGTTCACCGGCAAGCATCGCCTTGAAAGCGCCAGCGGTCGCATCTACCGAGAGAATCTTGACGTCCACGCCGGGTGTGAGACCAGCCTCTTTGAGCGCCTCAATCGCGCCGAGCGCCATCTCATCGTTCTGCGCGAAGATACCCTGAACGTCCTGCGTCTCCTTGAGCCAGGCCTCAGTCACCTCTTTGCCCTCCGTGATGCTCCAGTTAGCGGTCTGGCTCTTGGTAACCTCAATGCCACACGCTCCCATCGTCTCACGGAAACCCTGACCCCGGTCCTTAGCAGCTGAGGAGCCTACGTTGCCGACCAGCTCCCAGACGTTCTTCCCCGCCATACCCTCGAGCAGTTTGCACATCTCATTGGCTGACTTGCGCCCTTCCTCGGCAAAGTCAGAGCCGATGTAGGTGGCATACATATCCTCAGAGGCATCAATGCGGCGATCCTCCAAAACCACAACCTTGCCAGCAGCCTGAGCTTCCTTCAAAACTTCTTCCCACCCGGTTGTCTCGAGCGCCGCCAGGATGATGACGTTCACATCCGGGTCCTGGTTGAACTGGTGGAAACCGGCAACCTGGCGTGCAAGATCATTCTGGGAGTCGTAGAACTTGAGCGTGAGACCCAGCTGATCCGCGGTTTCCCGGAAGGATGCCGAGTTGGCAGCGCGCCAACCACCTTCAGAACCAGTCTGCAGGAAGCCAACAACCATATCCTTGTACTCACAATTCGGTGCACATGCAGGACCGGCAGATTTCTTACCGCAGCCTACCAACCCAAATACCAACACCATGAGCAGAACACCATACAGAATCCGCGACTTCATTTCAATCCTCCTTAGACTAGTGAAAAAAACCAACTGGAACCTGGACACAAACGATGTTTTTGAAGGCGATGCCAATACCCGCACGGAGCAGCGTGAGTCCTGATAGGTACGCTCTGTGCTTCACTGGCCATAGACATGGGTATAGCGGTCATGTAATCGCATGATACTCTCTTGATCCAGTTCTTTCACCTCCCCCATTTGGAGCGCGAGCCACACCGTCTTTGCGATATCTTCTACCATCACTGCGGCCTTGACGGCTGCGGTGGCTGTCTCCCCGAAAGTAAAAACACCATGTTGCCTGAGCAACACCGCACACGACGAACCAGAATTCTCGACAACCTGTCTGCCGATTTCCTCGCCGCCAATCATTGCAAAATCGGCGCAAGGGATGGGACCGCCAAACTCATCAGCAATCGCCGTGAGGCAACACGGAATTGCCTTACCCAAAGCCGCAAAAGCTGTGGCATACGGTGAATGCGTGTGCACGATGCCGCAGATTTGCGGTTTATGGCGATAGATGTAGAGATGGCTTGCCGTATCCGAAGATGGTTTGAGCTCTCCCTCAACAATCTCGCCATCGAGCGTCACAACAACGTGATGCTCCGGGCGCAGCTCCTCGTAACGCACACCACTCGGCTTGATGACTACCAGCCCGGTGTGTGGGTCCCTGGCGCTGACATTGCCGCCCGTCCACTTGACCAAGCCATTTTTGGGCAGTTCGAGGTGCAGCCGCGTGAGTTCTTCCCTGAGTTGTTCTAACATGCAAACTCCCTAAGCGACACCGCTGCCTTTATCTGCCAGCACCCGTTGTCGCAGCGCTTTAAGGCGTTTCATCACGTCGTTCGCACCGCGCCCAAAGGTGTTATGGAGCATCAGATATTCCGCGAAGAGCTGGTCATAGATGGCTTTGTGCGCCCGGCGCGGTTTGTAAACCACATCCTGCAGGCGAGCCATGTTCTGCGCCGCGTCGAAGATGGAATCGTAGCCGCCCGCGGATTTTCCCGCTGCCACTGCAGCAAACATCGCGGAACCAAAAGCTCCAGCCTGGTCCGTACCGGCAACCTTGATCTCCCGACCCGTCACATCCGCGTAGATTTGCATCAGCAATTTGTTGCGTCCGGGTAAGCCTCCACAGGTGACAATCTCATTCACCGGTACGCCGTTGTGATCAAAGGCCTCGATAATCACCCGGGCACCATACGCAGTGGCTTCAATCAACGCGCGATAGATATCTTCGGGCTTGGTGGCAAGCGTCGCACCCAGCAGCAAACCGGTGAGATCGACATCCACCAGGACAGAACGGTTGCCGTTCCACCAGTCCAGAGCAATCAAACCGTGTTCCCCCGGCTGTTGTTGAGCAGCTTTCTGTTCCAGCCACTGATGCGGATTCAGCCCACGCCGCCGGGCTTCTTCGTGATACTCGGGTGGCACACAGTTCTCAACAAACCAGGCAAAGTGATCCCCCACGCAAGATTGCCCTGCTTCGTAGCCGAAGAAACCGGGGATGATGCCATCCTCGACGACGCCGCATATCCCTTCAACGAGCCGCTCTTTTTTGCCCAGCAGCATAATGCAGGTTGAGGTGCCCATAATGGCCACCAGACGACCCGGCTCGACCACCGTAGACGCCGGCACAGCGACATGGGCATCCACATTGCCCACCGGCACCGCGATACCAGGGCGCAACCCCGTCAACTCAGCCATCGCAGGCGTAAGCCCACCGGCACGCTGCCCCAGAGGATAGATCGTGCGCGAGAGCTTCTCGTCAACTACATGACGCAACCGAGGTGAAAGCGCCGCGAAGAAATCATCGGATGGGTAACCCCGCTCCTTATTCCAAATGGCTTTGTAACCGGCGGTGCAGGCGTTGCGCTTTTCCTCTCCGGTGAGCTGCCACACAATCCAGTCCGCAGCCTCAAGGTAACGCCCCGCCGCCTCGTAGACTTCAGGGGCCTTGTTCAAGGTCTCCCAAATCTTCGGGAAAAACCACTCCGAAGAGATTTTCCTGCCGTAGAGGTCAAGCCAGGCTTCGCCGCGTTGCCGCGCAATCTCGTTGAGCCGGTTCGCTTCAGGTTGGGCGGCATGGTGCTTCCAGATTTTAACCCAGGCGTAAGGATTCATGCGCCACTCAGGAAGTTCGCACAGCGGCGTGCCAGTTTCGGTCGCCGGCAGCATGGTGCACGCGGTGAAGTCGGTACCAATACCAATCACATCCTCAGCGGCAACGCGTCCCTCTCGCAGAACAGCCGGGATAGTCTCGCGGAACACCTCGATGTAATCCTGAGGGTTTTGCAAGGCAAAGTCAGGCGGCAAGGGTTTATCACTGCCCGGCAGATGCTCATCAATGACACCGTCGCCATAGGGATGCACAGCGGACGCCACCTCTTCGCCGGTTGCCACATCCACCAGCACAGCACGCCCCGATTCCGTGCCAAAGTCCACGCCGATGGTATATTTGCTGTTACTCACAGAAGCCCCCTCCTTGTTCCGCACAGGCTAACCTTGATGATGATAGACTTCCCAACCCAGATATTTGCTGAACGCCTCGTTGACCGCAGGGGCACACTCCGATAGACTGATTGCCACATGGTGCTCGAAGCCATTTTCGCAGATGTAGTGCAGCAATTTCTGGAAATTCGCGATCTCAATGACACCATAACCGCCGAAGGTCTCCACGGTATCATCGGTCAACTGCCCCTCGCCCAGGTAAGCGCGGATGACACCGCGCTCATCGTCGGTTGAAACCCGGCAGTAGGTAAAGGGACGATTGGCAAGAATCTTCCCCACCACGGTGCCGCACGTATTTTCCTTACCCACGGACCCAGCGATGATGTCCTGATAATCCATCTTGGCATCGCGGAAGAAGGCTTTGGGCAGGTTGCTGCAATGGAAGACAATGCCCTTATTGGGGTCATCAGCAAAGTTATTATTCCAGTCCAGAATGGCGCTAGCGCTGCCAGAAGCCAACGCCATAGCAAGCATCCCAATCGCGCCAGTAACATCGGTCTCGCATGCGGAGGGTTGGAGGGTGTTGCTGAGCATACTCATCACAGCGCATGGTACGATACCAAAATATTCCTCGATAGCCGTCCAGCATTGCACCGCCGTTGCAGCTAGGTGTTGTTCGGCAATCCAATCCTCCATGACCAGGCCAAACTTCGCCATCTTCAACAGCGCTACAGAGGGAATCCCGCAGGTAGGCACATAAGCCTTGATCTCTGCCAGCTTGTTCTGAACCCTGGCATCCTCATCTTGGAGTTTCTGTACGCGACCAAAAGCCTCCGAGAGATCCATCGTCTCGATGCTGATACCGGATTTCTCCAGCAGCTTCTCGCTAAAGCGTACGGTGAGGAACGCTGCTGGGCGGGCGCCCAAGACGCCAATCCGAGCATGGTGCAACCCGCGCACGACCCGACAGGTGGCGGCGAACTGGCGCAAATCCTGACGGAAGCTGTCTGAAGTGGGTGTGCACGTGTGCAAGGTGGTCAGTGTATAGCGAATGCCATACTGTCGCAGATTGTTACAGGTGGACATCTTGCCGCAGAAACTATCCCGGCGATCGGCACCCGTCAACTTGCTCATATCATCGGGGGTAGCTTGCACCAACACGGGCACACGCAAGTCAGCAAGACGCACAGCGTTGGCAATGCCTTGCTCCTCCCCAAAATTAGGGAGAGATATGAGAATACCATCAATCTCAGCGGCGTGCGCCTTGAAAAGCGCCGCGCACTTCAGGGCATCCTCAAGGGTCACGACCGATCCGAACAGCGTATCTTCTGGTCCCAAAGCGACGGCATTAATGCCTTCTTCTTCCAAAACACGCAGGATCTCAGCCCGTCCGGAGATACAGAGATGATCAGGGAAAAAACCGCGATTGCCAATAATGACACCCAAAGTCGTCTTACGCATAGGTTGCTCCTTTATCATTGAAAATGATCGGATATTTCTAACCAGAATCCAAAATTGCTCACAGAATACCCAACCTGCTTTAGCCCAACAGGCAACGGTTCGGCGTTCTGCCACTCGTCATGACGAGCAGTGACTGAAGCTGCGCCTCAACCCGAGCAGTTACCCACGTAGGCATTTAAAATGTTAAGGTATAATGAGCAAGAACAACGAACAGCGCCATCGCCGGCGCAGTCCTGCGCAGGTGCTGTGAGTTGTCTTGGATCAAGGAGATACCCCTTACCGCCACGTGAGCTGGTATCTCCTTGTGTCTTTCAATCGCATTATCAACCGCCGCCATCGATGGCAAGGGCTGATCAAGAATTCATAAGATCTTCCTCAGACGCGAACTCTCCCGTACCAACAACTCCGGTTGCAGTAAAACAGTCTTCGGCGCCAACGGCTGACCATCCTGGTCCTCTTCGATGGTGCGACCGAGTTCCCTTACCGCGAGACGACCTAATTCAACCATGTCCTGTCGCACCGTCGAAAGTGCAGGGCAATAATAAGCCGCGTCCGGCGTATCGTCGAAGCCCACTACCGCCAGGTCTTCAGGCACACGCAGGTGGTGTTCACGCGCGGTCTTCAACGCGCCGAGCGCCATACGATCGTTACAGGCAAAGACGCCATCGAGATTCGGATGTCGTGCGAGAAGCGCCGTCAAGCCCTCCTCACCGCTGGATGTTGACCAGTTCCCCTCAGCAACGAAACTTTCTGAAACTGGCGCGCCCACACTCTCGAGCGCATCCCACCAACCGCGTTTGCGCTCACGCGCCTCCCACCAATCCATGGGTCCGGTTATTAGTCCGATATTCTGACATCCCTGAGCAATCAGGTGCCGTGTGACCAACAAAGCGCCATTGTAGTTATCCACAGCAACAATCACCTGATCAGGCTGTGTCTCCATGGTAAGAAAGACCACCGGCACCGATGTCTTAAACGATTTTTCTTTAAGCCACGCGCGGTTATCCGCGATTTCTGGCACTGCCCAGATGATGCCATCCACATAACGGGAGCTCATTTCCTGGAGCAACTGGGCAACATCATTGGTTTCCGGTTGGCGAATGAGTTGTAGGAGGATCGTGTATCCAATTCGACTGGCTTCTTGTTCGATGCCGGAGAGCGTGCAGGAAGGACCATAGTATTCCAGACCGTAACCGACTACACCCAGGGTGCAGCTGCGCTTGGATTTGAGGCTCCGAGCGGCGTTGCTAGGGTGGTATCCCAACGCATCCACGGTTTCCAGAA
>JAKJAC010000041.1:0-8705 GCA_022707705.1 Chloroflexota bacterium | reverse complement strand
GGTATCTTCGCGGATGTGTTTTGCCTGCCCCACAAGCACGCGGCTGACGGTGGCTTGGGAAAAGCCCGAAACGCGAGCGACATCGGCAATGGTTGTGCGAGGCATGTCTCACCCTGTTTGAAAAGCGAGAAACGAAATCGGTTTCTGAAATCGGTTTCTGAAATCGATTTCAGTATAGCATAAGATTATGGGCGTGTCAATACCCAATTTCGAGGGGAATTCAGAAAAGCGAATTGTAACAAGAGTTCAACTATCTCGACAGAGCATGAAGGAAAATGAAACCTTCGCGGCGAGGCTTTACCTCACCGCGAAGGTTTCATCCAAAGGTAAGGGAACGATTAGCGCGTTGTAGACAGCTCAATTGCCGCGGTAGCGAGCTGCGCGAATTCCTGAACCTCAGCATTCTGCGGGAAGTATTCGGCGATACGACGGGCTTGTTGAGCCACCTGTGGCAACGTCGTACCCACATCCTTCGCCCAGTAGCTCTCCCGGAGAATCTCTGCGTATTGTGCAACTGCCGCGGTCAGCTGAAAATGGGGATCGCTGCGCTCGAATTCGGTGGCAAAATCTGCCTGCGCGATACTGCGATTGATCTCAATAACCTCGGCGGTATCGGCATCCTCCCAGCGCAGGTAGACCGTGAGCGCCTTTGCGAGCGGGTCTGCATCTGATTGGAATTTCACTTCGTAGAGCGCGGTCACACTATGACCGGGTCCCAGCTCACCCGCATCCACGGCGTCGTTGCGGAAATCCTCATCCGCCACATCGCGGTTCTCGTAACCCAAAAGCCGGTAGCGGCTGATGACTGCCGGATTGAATTCGACCTGCACCTTGGCATCACGACCAATCACCTGCAGAGAAGAGGGCAACCGGTCCACAAAGATACGCTCAGCTTCTTTGATATCATCCACATAGGCGTAGAAGCCATCGCCATTATCGGCCAGCTGCTCCATCAGCACATCGTTATAATTGCCCATCCCAAACCCCACAGTGGTCAGATAGATGCTGTCCTCAGCATATTCCTTAATCTCATCCCAGATCGAGTCGTGCCCGGTATTGCCGACATTGGCAACGCCATCCGAGCATAGAATCACACGGTTGATGGCTTCAGGATTGAAAGCGCGCCGCGCCAGACGGTAAGCCTCACGCAATCCATCCTCGGCGTTGGTCGAGCCTTCCGCCTCCAACCGGTCTATCGCGCGTAAAATAGTATCACCGTCCTCCACCGCTGTGTGCTTGAGCACCACGCGCGCATTAGAGCCATACACCACCAAACCGATACTATCGGTGGGTCGCAGTTGTTCGACCAACAACCGCAACGAATCTTTGACCAATCCCAGGCGATTCTCCATATCCATCGAACCGGAGACATCGATGACAAAGGTGAGGACCACATCCGGACGATCTTCGGGAGCGACCTCATAACCCTTTAGCCCCACGCGGACCAGATGGTAGTTCTCCACATAGGGTGAAGGAGCGCCGTCAATGCTGATCGCAAAAGCCCCCTCACTTGGCGGCGTATAACCCTGCTCGAAGAAATTGATGTATTCCTCAATGCGCACCGAGTCCTTGTCCGGCAGATAACCATCGCCGATGAGGCGGCGCATCACCGTGTACGAAGCGGTATCCACATCTACGGCAAATGTGGAAAAGGAATCATCCTCCGTGTCGATGCGAGGATTGACGCCAAAATTTTGAAAAAAGACATCGCCATAGGGCTGATCATTCGGCTCATCCGTGCCGCCGGTAGAGGGACCAAAAGCATCTCCCAGTGGGCTGGCAGTGGGAGCAAGATACTCCTGTTCCAGATGGTAGGAAGGCGCCTGAACTTTGACGACTTCTGGGGTTGCCGATAACCGTACGGCGCAACCGCTTGCCAGGAATGCCAACAGGGACAACACCAAAACCAATGTTCGCAGATGCAGTTTCATGTCACTCCTCCTCAATGATGCTAAAGTTTGGGACTATGGGTTTTTTGCCCATCTACGAATTACATGCAGCATGAGGAAGAAAAGTTCATTGTAATCAGAAAGAGTGTTTTTCGGCGCGGCGCCGAAAAACACTCTCCGAAAAAGGACTTTAGTCCGGAATCTGCACTTGACGATGGAAATCTGAACAGTTACCTATACCGGGTGCGTTTCAACTTTGGGGCAAAAGCGAGACGACTATCATGCAAATGCCTTTCCTTTGATTGATTTTTGGCGGCGGGGCTTTGCTCCGCCGCCAAAAATCAATTTTCTCTTGCACCCTGTAGAGATGCCTGAGATTTTCACCCCCGTTTTGAGACGCGCCTCCTATACCCTCGGGGGTTTGTATTCTGCGGAGTATCGAGTAGAATAGACATTCGCGTTCACAACAAACCAAAAAGCAAAAGAACGCGACGGGCACAGATGTTTGCCCGATATCAGAGGGTCAAGAGTGCGACTTGGCTCACGAGTCAAGGAGTACTCAGTTATGAATTTCGAACAATTCGCTCTTGAGCCGCGCATTCTTGCCGGTGTCAAGAGCATGGGCTTCACTGAACCCACCCCTATCCAGGTGGAAGCCATCCCACATGTGCTCAAAGGGAGCGATGTATTGGGTCTGGCTCAAACTGGCACCGGCAAAACGGCTGCCTTCATCCTGCCGATTCTGCAGCGTCTATCACGCGGACCGCTAAATCGCGTACGCGCGCTGATCCTTGCCCCCACACGGGAACTTGCGGAACAGATTCATCAGGTCACAGTCGAACTCAGCCGCAACACCAAAGTGCGCAGCGTTACCATTTATGGCGGGGTGAGCAAGAGTCCACAAGTCACCGCACTACGCCAGGGTGTGGAAATCGTCGTAGCCTGCCCCGGACGCCTGCTGGACCTCTACGGGGAGGCTGCTATTAACCTGTCGCACGTCGAGGTACTGGTATTGGATGAAGCCGACCGCATGTGCGATATGGGCTTTCTGCCGGATATTCGCCGCATTCTCAGGCTGCTGCCGACCCAGCGACAAACGCTGTTCTTTTCTGCCACCATGCCCGCCGAGATTCGTGCGCTGGCAGATGATCTGTTACACCAACCCGTCACAGTGCAGATTGGCGCCATTGCGCCAGTGAAATCCGTTTCCCATGTGCTATATCCAGTGCAGCGCGCTCTCAAACCGAAGTTAGCGCTGG
Organism: Chloroflexota bacterium; assembly: GCA_022707705.1. Taxonomy (GTDB): domain Bacteria; phylum Chloroflexota; class Anaerolineae; order B4-G1; family SLSP01; genus JAAZNO01. The sequence continues at coordinate 5,557 of JAKJAC010000041.1, read as the reverse complement.
CACTATTGGAGCGCACAGCGACTGGGCGTGTGCTAATCTTCACCCGCACCAAGTATCGCGCGCGTAATCTGGCGCGTGACCTGGAGCGACGTGGCTATCGCGCAGTTGCGCTACAGGGAAATATGTCGCAGAACCAACGCCAGAGCGCCCTCGATGGCTTCCGCGATGGCAAATACGATATTCTTGTGGCAACGGATATCGCCGCCCGCGGAATTGATGTCACCGATATCACGCACGTCATCAACTTCGATATGCCCGATACCGTAGATGCTTACACCCATCGTATCGGGCGCACGGGGCGCGTTGCTGCGACGGGTGAGGCTTTCACGTTCATCGAAGCGGAAGACGAGCCCCTCGTGCGTCAGGTAGAGCGCGTGTTGGGGAAACACATCGAGCGCCGCTCTGTGGAAGGTTTGGATTCCTGATAGTTCGCGAGTGACTGTAAAGACGTTTTTGGCTGCTGCGCGCAACGCCGACCTCGGTGCCGCGGCAGCCAAAATACTCTCAGAAATCGCGACCTCAGCCACACCTGCTACGGTGAGTGGAACAACGCTATGCAGTACCACAAAAGCGGGGTTTTGCAGGCCATGATGGCCCGCAAAACCCCGCGATAGCATAGGCAAGAGCCTTCAAGAATGAAGGGCTATCCTGCGGAAGTCATCACCACTCCACCTGCTGGAATTCCCCATCCTTTACCTGATAGATCCAGATATTCGGGTTGGTGAGGTCCCCGTTCTCTTTGTAACGCAGCTCATTCAACAAGGTCATGACCGGCGATTGGCGCAACGCCGTGGCGATTTTTGCCGCATCGAGGCTGCCCGCCTGACGCACGCCCTCAGCAAGCACCTGCATGGCGACGTAACCGTTGACGGAGTAGGTATCAGGATTGCGATATTCCACCGCCTGATAAGCCTCGAACCACTTGGGATCTCCTACAGCACGTGGGCTAGGAGCAAAAGCACTGACGTACATCCCCTCAGCAGTGCCATCGGATTCGTCAATCGTAGCCGCCAGGAAGGCGCCATCGCTCGCCAGCATCGGCACCGTGATGCCCGCCCGAACGAGGTCGGCGCGTAAATAGGGCGTCTCGATTTCATAACCGGCATAGAAGATGGCATCGGGATTTGCGGACCGCACTTGTGTGACCTCCGCATCATAGCGACTTTGCCCTTCCTCCACTTCGATGCGGGTCACAGCCTGGATTCCGCGCGCCTCTAGTTCTTTCACCAGTGCGCCCGCCAGACCTTGCCCGTATTCCGTATTGTTGAAAATCACAGCGACACGTTTGGCATTCAGCTTTTCAGCCAGGAAACGGGCATCCACCGCCGCCTGAACATCATCGCTGGCATTCACACGGAAGAAATTCTGGTAACCACGCGCGCTGAGACTCTGTTCAGAAGCGGTGGGGGTGATGACGATCAACGGCAAACTGCTGTACAGTTCCATGGCGGCAAGTGTCTGCCCGCTGTTGAGGTGTCCGATAACGGCAACCACCTGTTTACCCTGATTCAACGCATCCTGAATTTGCGCGACCTGGTCTACGGCAACATCGCTATCAGACTCGTCATCGAGCGGCACGACAACGACTTTGTAACCATCCAGCCCACCGCTGCGGTTAAGTTGCTCGGCAGCCAATCTCACGCCCCCAAGCACGGTTTGACCGCCATTGGCTTGAAAACCGGTCAGAGGCACAGCAACAAAGACCAAGACCTCCCCCCGGGTAGGTTCTTTCACACCGTTACTTTTCCCACAACCCGCGACCAGCAGCAAGCTGATCAGCAGCAAGGCAAATAAACATCGTTTGGTCATGGATTGTACACTCCTTATCAAATGCAATCTCACACAAAATCAAGAAGGTTCAAAGACGCTTCTGTGCTCACCCAACCCCACCTGATGCACTGACCCGCTCAAGCCCGGCGCAGCACCTCAGTATAGGTGCGATGAATACGGGCAACTTGCTCGCGCAAGCGTTCCGTCTGCTCTTGCAGGTCGCCCTGCAAATGGGCGACCTGCTCATCCAGCAGGTGCGTCTGCGTCTGCAGCTCACGCACCCCCTGGATCGCGGCAGCAAAGCTTTGCAAGTGCTGTGGTAACCGGTTCTCTGCCAACCGAAGCTCAGCAGTAAGCAAACGCAAGGTATACCAGTCTTTCCCCAAGTCCTCCATCCCCTCGTCCAAACGGGTCAACATCTGCGGGTTGCGTTCAAAGCGGCGACGCGCAGAAAGGGTCTTGAGCTCCTCGTTCATCTGTTCCCGGCGCTGCTCAACGCGGAAATCGCGCCGGTGAGTATCCAGGTAGCGCAGCAGCTGGAAGACCTGCTCCACCCATGCCGTCAAGAGTGGCATGAGGCGGCATACTGCCGCGTCAACCTGCGTTTTCACTGTACCAGAGGGCAGGTCCAGACGCCAGGTCTCCAGTTGCACCAGGGAAGTGAAGGCCGCCAACAGCTGCCCACGCAAGCCCTCATCCTTGATCAAATTCGGGTCAAGCCGCTCCTCAAGCAATTGCCGCAGCACTTTGGCGCCCGTATCGGCATCGGTGAGACTGGAAAAGATTACCGTCGCAAGCGCGATAGCGCCCAGCGCGGGCCACGCCCACCCGGGCCACCACGGGAAAGGATGGGGTAAAAGCACCGCCAGCAGCAACGTGCCTGCCAGAATGACGGCACTTTCCCAGCGGAACACCGCGTATTGTAACGCTGCCGCTTGTGCTTTCTTGTGGAGCTCTGCGTGTAAGTTACTCATAGATTACCCTGATGTCAACAAGGCACAAAAACGAGAATCCAGACCTGCGGCTCTTGGACCCTGACCGGTAACGCGCTGGGTACAGCGTTAGAAATACGTCGAGATAACGCGATACAATTCCTGGATATTCACTTCATTGGCGCGACGATATTGCCCGCCGCCAATGCGCGCGATATCCTCCAGCATCGCGTCATCCACATCATCGCCAAAGCCAATGGTGAAGACGACGATAGGCGCGCCGGATTCCTGCGCAAAACGCTTCTGGAGCTCCCGCAAACTGAGATTGCTGGCGTTCTCCTGTCCATCGGTCATCACCACGATAGCGTTGATGGCTTCGCGGTCATCTTCCTGCACCAGGTAAATGTAGGCCTCCCAGACAGCATCAAGGAGCGCCGTGTTGCCCCGTGCGTCCATAGCATTGATGATGGCAGTCATCTCAGAACGTCCGGCGCCATCCAGACGTCGCAATGCCTCCACCCGTTTCACGCCGCTACCAAATTCGATCAATCCAACGCGGTCCCGGTCACCCTGCATCTGGGTGAGGAAGGCAATCAGTGCTTCTTGCGTGCTGGGGAGTTTATCGCCCTCAGCCATGCTCCCACTGGTATCCACGACCAGGAACACATTGGTAGGGCGCTTGGTGAACCACCAGACATTCTGGACTACTTCGATGACTTTGGCGGAAGGCATTTGCAGGGTTGTCTGCGGTTGGCGCCAATCCACAGCGTCGCCAGCGGCAAACGGGCTGCCAGGCGCGCTCAAGTCGAGGCCCAAATCGGTCGGGCGATAGCCCGCCATCAATAACTGCTGCTGCGCCTCGGCGCCCGTGATATAGGCGCCGAATGCCTGATAAGTATTGCGCTGATTGGGTGTGACAGGCGCCTCGCCATTGGCGCCCAATTCTAGCAGCGCCAGTGGATGATCCGCCCACAGCGTACCCTCTGCAGGGTAGAGCGCCACCAGGCGCTCGCCGCGCCCGAGTTGATTCCAGGCAATCACCACCTGTTCCTGAGCAACAAAGGCATCCAAGAAATTACGCCCTTCTGCTGCAAGGCGCTGCATGATCACAGCTTCGCCCTCGCCATAGAAGCGCACCGTGGCCTCGACCGCGCGCACGTAATCCAACGTCGGCTGCGCCGTCGCGGCATCCTCCGTCAACCCACGCGTGAGCCCTGCGCCTGCATAGAACTCAGCCAGTGTCGCCAACAGCCCACTGGCGTTATTGGTGCTCGGGTGGCTCCACTTGAAGTCCGGATCGCGCGTTGCCTTGCGCTGCACCTGCTCCCAACCCACCGGTTCCAGGGGCCAACCCAAATCGCGAGCGACACTCTCCCAGGCGACAATGACGATGGGACTGGTAGCATAGCGCAACGGCGCATCAATCCGGCGGTCGCCGATGGGAATGATCGAACCCGCTTCTTCGACAGCACCCTGCTGCGCAGCCCAACGCTGCTCTAGCTGGTTGAGCCACAAGCTGCTATCCGGGGCGATAGCCTGGAATGTCGGGGCACCGAGGCTCTGCTCCACCATTTTCTCCGGCTCCAGCGCCACCGTCTGCACGAGCATAGGCTGCCCATCAGGGGTCTGGAGTTTTTGGTTGTTGAATTGTGTCACCAGCATATCGAAGGTAGGCGCCATCGCTGGCGAGACGGCAATGATAAGGGTGGCGTTGGAAGGCGCTGCGATCGTTGTCGCCTCGCCCTCAGTTTGCAGAGGATTATCGCCGCCGAATGTCCGCAATGCCAAAAACACCAGCCCAGCGCACACGCACAGCAGCAGAACCGCCCCAATGATGAGGTAAATGCGGGCATCTGCCCAGGTCGTCTGCTGCGACTGCGAGCGCCGCGGGCTGCTGGGTAAATCCAGTGGAGAACGAGATTGCGTGTTCATGTCAGTCCGCCACGTTCAGTTCAAACCAGCGCAGCAAGGAAAGAAGGACTTCACGATCGGGATTGCGCATGGCATCAGCGCGGGGCACTACCGGTTCGACGCCGCGCGCTTGCCACTTGACGAAGAGGCTCTCGGAATTCGCATCCATTGGCACGCGAGGATTTGCCGGACGCAAGCCATAAACCAAAGCCACCTGTTGTTGCTCGTCTCCCAGCAAGTAACGTTGGAATTCGAGCGCAGCATTCTTCTCGAGGGCGGTTGTTTCCGAACCCACCCAGACCGAGTATGGGAAGTCGAACCAGGTCACGTATCGCGGGTAATACAGATTCAGCGGATCCTCCCAGCGGGTGAGAATACCCTGCATGTTCTGCAACAAATCGCTTTCCAGCAATTGCCCACCATCGCCCACGCTATAGCCGAAAAGGGCGAAGTCCTCTGCCGTGTAGGCGCTAGCGCTGCTGAAGTCGGTCACCGACCCCATCAGTTCCTTCAACCACTGCTGGAACTGTGGGTTGGTGATATCCTCCACCGTAATCTCAGTGCGTCCGAAATACTCACCCGCCGCCGCAATCATCGCGTGCAGACCGCCCACATTCTTCTTGGGATTGGGTACTACCAGTTTGAAATAGCCCCAGGCGGGGTCGCCCCCCAATTCGGGCCAACCGCCCTTGGCAACAGCCGCATCATGAATGGTCTGCCAGCTAATCTCGCCGAACTTTGTCTGCAGCACACGCGCACGGGTCTCATAGATGCCCCAGGTAAAGAGGCTGGTGGCAATAGGGCGCGCGCGATACTCGCCGTCGGTCAGGAAGACATCCTGCCCCAGACGCTCTTTGTAAGCTGCATTGGCGAGCTCCACCAGATAACGGCTTTCAGGAATCCAGACTGTGGGGAAGTCGCTGAGCTCCGCAAGCTGAGCGGCG
>JAKJAC010000419.1 GCA_022707705.1 Chloroflexota bacterium | reverse complement strand
CGCAATCGCGGTTAACCATCCTGAAGTTCGTCAGATTATGTCCCTGATTGGGGAACGCCCGGAAGAAGTGACGGATATGGACCGCTCGGTTGAGGCGGAAGTAGTTGCCAGCACCTTTGACGAACCGGTCAATGCGCACGTGCGCATGGCCGAAATCGCCTTGGACCGCGCCAAACGCCTGGTCGAAAACGGCCTTAATGTGGTTATCCTGATGGATTCACTGACCCGCCTGGCCCGCGCGTACAATATGGTCGTCAACCCTTCCGGGCGCACGCTGTCTGGCGGTATGGATCCTTCAGCGCTCTATCCGCCAAAGCGTTTCTTCGGAGCGGCACGCAACCTTGAGGACGGGGGCAGTCTGACGATTATCGCGACGGCTTTGGTCGATACCGGTTCGCGTTTGGACGACGTGGTCTATGAAGAATTCAAGGGCACCGGCAATATGGAGCTTCACCTCTCACGCCGCCTGCAGGAGCGCCGGATTTTCCCTGCCATCGACATTGAAAGGTCTTCAACCCGGCGTGAAGATTTACTGCTTCCGCGTGAGACCCTGCAAAGAGCCTGGCTGATGCGGCGTATGTATCTGCAAATGGTTGCCAACCCACCGCAGGGAGCCGGCATGGATACCGCTGTGGCAACCGAAGCCATCCTGCAGCGCATGGAAAAATCAAAAACGAACGCGGAGTTTCTTGAGAGTCTGACCGATAACTAAGCGGTCAGGAAGGAATAGAAAGAACAGGCATGAAAGAACATAACACAAGCCAAACTGGGGGCGGTTTAAGGCACAAGAATTGGATATCCTGGGTTTTCACGGCCCTCATTTGCGGCGGCCTGGTTTCAGTGTTGGCCTGGCAGCCAAAAATTGCCAGGTCTATGGCCGAAAGTAATTCGGCTCAGCTCAGCGCCGGCCCAGACAACACAGCGGACGAGAGTGTCGGT
>JAKJAC010000418.1:571-953 GCA_022707705.1 Chloroflexota bacterium | reverse complement strand
CACCGCGTCATCGCGGACTTTATGGCCCAGGGCGGCGACCCGACCGGCACCGGCCGCGGTGGTCCTGGTTACAAATTCCGGGACGAATTTGACCCAAAACTGCGCCACAATATGCCCGGCGTGCTTTCCATGGCGAACGCCGGCCCAAACACAAACGGCTCGCAGTTTTTCATCACGCACGTTCCCACGCCCTGGCTCGACGGCAAGCATGCCGTTTTTGGGCAGGTGGTGGGTGGGCTGGATGTCCTCTTCGCGATTCCACCGCGCGACCCGAATCTGATTAACGCGCCGGCTGTCACAATAAATTCAATTGATATCACCGAATCGTAAACAAAGTTCGCGCGGAGAGGGCACAATGACGCATGTTTTCCTTGACGGTCAA
>JAKJAC010000418.1:277-524 GCA_022707705.1 Chloroflexota bacterium | reverse complement strand
CAGGTTCACCTTGTCGCGCATCATCCCGAAGTGCAGGTGCGGCTCTCGGAAACCTGCCTCCCTGGCATCCAAAAATCAGCCGACGCGGTGGCACAGCTGGTCGCCAGGGGAGAAGTCGCCTACGGTATCACCACCGGTTTTGGCGCCTTCAAAGACCGCGTCATTCCGCCCGACCAGGTGGAAACATTGCAAGAGAATATCCTTCTAAGCCACGCCGTCGGCGTCGGGGACCTCCTGGGGGAGGAAA
>JAKJAC010000418.1:0-250 GCA_022707705.1 Chloroflexota bacterium | reverse complement strand
CCGGAGAAAGGCTCTTTGGGCGCCAGCGGAGACCTGGCACCGCTCGCGCATATGGCACTGCCCCTGATTGGCAAGGGCGCGGTGCGCTGGCAGGGTCAGGTAATGCCCGCGTCCGAAGCGTTGGCCGCCGCCGGACTTATTCCGGTGCGCCTGGCTGCCAAAGAAGGCTTGGCCCTCACCAACGGGACCACCCTGATGACAGCCGTTGGCGCGCTCCTCTGCACAGAAGCAGACGCGCTCCTGCGCACAG
>JAKJAC010000417.1 GCA_022707705.1 Chloroflexota bacterium | reverse complement strand
CTCTGCCAACAGCTTCCTCCTGCGATGTCCAGGTTTCTCCATCTGTCAAGTAAAGTGCAACTGTAGTCTGCCCAGCCTTAACCTCCAAAACGCGTGAGGCTGGGGCAAGCAAGCGCCCGCTGCCAAGTTGGGTCATCTGCCGCTCCTGGTCTCCGGCAGCGTTCAGGTAGACTTCCACTGACTGATTTCCGCCAAAAAGCTTTGCCAGTTCAACTTTGATAAAAAGATCCTCCTGGTCCATCCCGTAGGCAAAACTGGTGAATGGCGAGCCTTCTGCCGCGGAATAAACCGCTGCTTTGCTCCATTCACCCTCACCTGCGATTCCGTCGAGCTCCGCGGTCATTTCCCCGCTGACAGCCGAGTTCGGATTGAGAGGCAGCGGTTGGATCACTGGAATATCCAGGTAAGCAGGATAATCAACGCCCAGAGATGCATAAACCGCTTTTAACAAGGCGCGGTAGCCTTCATCAAAGTAAGTATCCTGCCCGGAATCCTGATCCGTGCCGTACCACCAGAACCAGTCAGAGCCTTCCGCCAAATGCATGTAGTCCTGCGCCTCCTCCAAAGCTTCGGGGCTTACGCTGAGCGTGCCGTCTTCATACTGCTTCAGGTCCGCGCGCACGCGCGCAAGCAAGTCCCAGCCTTCAGCTTCCTCGCCCTCACCAATCCAGGTTTCGTAGTTAGCGCTGAACCATGCCCCCGGGAAGAGGACATCCAATTCATGCTGTTCGGGATAGAGTTCGAGGTACTCGGATGGAGTGATCGTCTCAAGCGCCTCGCTTTCCGCCAATTTTTTATAAAGGGCATGGAAGAATTCCTTACCGTCGTTATCATAGTTTTCCCATGCGTTTTCGCCGTCCACGATGATAGTCACGATGTGCGGACCTTCGCTGCCTTTCAGGCTTTCGTGAATCGCTTCCAGCGAAGAGATCATATCCTCCGCGGCTGCCTCACCC
>JAKJAC010000416.1 GCA_022707705.1 Chloroflexota bacterium | reverse complement strand
GGTACTCAGAATTCTGCCAATGGCGGAGCCGCCGGGTATTTCGTAGCGGATAACAACGCCGCCGCTTCGAATGTTGCGGGCGTCTACGGGCGGGTCGATGGCGACGGCGCCGCGCTGCTCCCGGTTTATGGGGTGGCGGGCCATGCTTACTATGATGGCGTGGGCGTCGGCGCCTGGTCCTATAATGGCCGCATCTTTGAGGGTCGTGAAGGAGATTATCCTGGCGGCACACTGCGCTTCTATCTGGAGCGCAATGGGGCGGCCTATGCTGATTTGGGATGGAATACCTTTGTCACCGCTGCCGATGGTTCGGAGAAAGTCCTCTATGGCGCGCAGAACACCGAGGTCTGGGTCGAGGACTTTGGCACGGGGCAGCTGGCTGAGGGGCTGGCGACGGTCAAAATCGCGACCGACTTCGCCGCGACGGTCAACCTGAACGCAGAGTATCACGTTTTCCTCACGCCCCTGGGCGATTGTGCGCTCTACGTGGCGGAAAAGACGGCAACCGCCTTCACCGTCGGCGCGATTGGCGGCAAAGCGTGCAGCATCGCCTTTGACTATCGCATCGTGGCTAAGCAGGCCGGCATGGAGAGCTATCGCATGACCGAAATCGTCGCGCCGCCCGCGCCGGATAAAGTGGAGCCGGCTCCGGAGGCAGCGCCAGCCGCGCTGCCCGAACCAGAACCGTCACAGCCGGTGAATGGGCAAAGCGTGCCCTAAGGGGCATTCGGTGCGGTTCAGTTTGAGGGCTCATTGGCGACGGGACAGAGTCCCGTCGCCAATGAGCCTTTTCCTCAAGGCTGCCGCCCCCGCGTGAAATTCAGCCGGGTGCGCACCACTTTTTTGCATAACCGCCCTGACATAGAAGGCGCCCTTGTACTGGTTTTTCTCAGAAAGTGTTTTTGGCGCGCGGGGTACCGCGCGCCAAAAACACTAAAAAAGTTCCTCTTCGTTTGTTT
>JAKJAC010000415.1 GCA_022707705.1 Chloroflexota bacterium | reverse complement strand
CTGCATTTGGTCTGGCCAAAAATCGCGGTAATAGCTGCTGCCGTCCAAGGTCAATAGTCCAAATGACGCGCTGCCCCCAAGCTTGTTCCAGGTGGAAACTACTGGATAAACCAGGCCTGCAGCAAAACCACAGATGCACAAAACAGCCAGGGCAGCCGCCGGTCGCCGGCTGATAAGCTCAATTACCATCCAGATTATCCCCAGAGCAAAAATACCGAGGATGATGTAATCGAGCGGAGCGCTGCCAACGGCGCCCAGGTTTTGATTGAAGCGGGAAAAGACCGCGTCTGCGCGATAAAGTCCCAAGAAAATTGCCGCCAGACCCAGCAATAGCATCATCGCAGGAAAAACCTTACTCCGCAGCTTAGCCAAGCCAAGCCTTTCCATCAGCCGCGCGCTAAAGTAGGCACCCGCGACAGACCACAGAATCCAGGACTGGAAATAGAACTTGAAAATCGTATTCATCCGCGTCCCAAACTGGTCGCGCAAGTAGATAAATTCGGGCGCCAAGACCAGCAGCGTGCCTAAAATCACCATGAGGATGACAAAAACATCTGCCAAGCTGCCAATTTTGGCCAGCCTCTGGTGTTGATTTTCAATTTCTAAATCCTGACCAGCTTTAGGACGAATAAGCGCTGTCAAACTTAAAAACAATAGCAGAAACAGGGTTATTCCTGTGCCAGGGGCTTTCAGACGGGCGATAAGGGCTGCCACTAAAGGGTTTTGCCCAACGGCGGCGCCTTGAAGGGATAAAAAGAGCTGTCCCAATTCAGGCAAACGCAACGCGATAAAGGATATCGTCCAAGAAAAGGCAAAAAGAAGCGCAAAAAGCGATAAGCTAATCCAAAATGCCCTGCCGTGGCTTAAACGTTCTTTTTTTCGCTTCAACAGCCAAACCAGGCCACAAAAAATGGGAACCAAGAGCGGCCCGAACATAATCCACAGATATTTGCCCGGGGT
>JAKJAC010000414.1 GCA_022707705.1 Chloroflexota bacterium | reverse complement strand
GTTAATCGACTGAAAATGTAACCCTTTAATTTGTCATCTGCTTGTTGTGCAAAACTTGCCTGAACTAGGCCTATAGCCAATACTCCGCTCGGCGCAAAATAAACTGCGTCTTTTGAATACTACGAGGAGGTATTGAATGGGTCGAATTGAACGGGACAGTCTTGGTGAGCGTCAGATTCCAGTTGGAGCCTATTATGGCGTTCAAACGGTTCGGGCCGTTGAAAACTTCCCCTTTACGGGGCTGCCTATTTCCAGATTCCCCAATCTTGTCAAAGCCTTGGGCATTGTGAAGGAGGCCTGTGCGCTGGCAAATATGGAGCTTGGCCAGCTTGATCCAAAAATCGGCAACGCCATCGTTGCTGCTTCGCGAGAAGTTAAAGATGGACTTTTAAGCGAACACTTTGTTGTGGACATGATTCAAGGTGGTGCTGGGACATCCACCAACATGAATGCCAACGAGGTCATCGCCAACCGAGCTGCAGAAATTCTGGGCTCTAAAAAGGGCGACCACAAGGCTTGTCATCCGAATAACCACGTAAATTTGTCTCAATCGACTAACGACGTCTACCCTACCGCATTAAAACTGGCGTTTATCGCTTCGATGCAAGGCCTGATCACCGCCTTGGAAGAGCTTTCAAAGGCATTTAGTGCCAAAGGTGTGGAGTTTAAAGATGTTTTAAAAATCGGACGCACCCAGATGCAAGACGCGGTACCGATGACGTTAGGTCAGGAATTCGAGGCTTTTGCCGCCACGATTTTGGAAGATGTGGTTCAACTGAACGAGGCCATCACCCTGCTTCACGAGGTGAACTTGGGCGCGACCGCTATTGGTACTGGAGTGAACTCGGTTGAAGGATACACTGAGTGCGTGCGCCAAAAGCTGTGTGACATCACTGGATGGCCCATAACTACAGCCGTTAACCTGATTGAAGACACATCGGACACGGGTGTATTTGTTACATTATCTGGCGTTTTG
>JAKJAC010000413.1 GCA_022707705.1 Chloroflexota bacterium | reverse complement strand
CGTGGGCGTGGTCGTTTCCTATACTGGCAAGGTCAGTGAAGACCTTTCCGGTCTGGATTACCGCCACGGCGAGCTGGTTAGCAAAGGCAGCCGCGGCGTGTGGAGCGATCCGCTCCTGCCTGGCAAGTACGCCTTCAATACCTATGCTGGCAAAGTGGTAATGGTGCCGACTACCAACATCATCCTCAAGTGGATAAAGTCCGAAGTTGGTTCGCACAACCTGGACGAGAACCTCTCCGAGGTCTCGCTCATCACCAAAGACGCCTTCGAGCCTTCCTTGCCGCTTTCAGTTGTCATCCACATTGACTATCAAAAAGCCCCGTTAGTGGTGCAGCGTTTTGGCGATGTAAAGAAACTGGTGGAGCAGACCCTCGACCCGATGGTTTCGGCTTACTTTAAGAACATCGGTCAGATGCGCACTCTGATTGAACTAATCCACGAACGCAACGAAATCCAGCGCCAGTCCAGCCAGGAAATGAAGGATAAGTTCCTGCACTACAACCTGGAACTGGAGGAAGTGCTGATTGGCACGCCAACCACCAGCGGCGAGGATAAGAATATGGAAATCATCCTCAACCAACTGCGCGCGCGCCAAATTGCCGTGGAGCAAATCGAGACTTTCCAGCGCCAACAACTCGCGGCGCAAAAGGAACGTGAACTTCGCGAAGCGCAAGCCCGCGCCGAGCAGCAGCGCAATATTACCGAATCCGAGGTGAGCATCACAGTGCTTTCTAACCAGGGTAAGGCGGATTACGCCCGCGCGGTGCAGCAAGCCGCCCAAATTCGCGCGCTGGCCGAGGCCGAAGCCGAAAAAATTGCCCGCACTGGTATCGCCCAGGCTATCGCCACCGAAGAACAGGTCGCTGCGTACGGCGGACCACAGTTCCAGGTGACGCAGCAGGTCATGAACCGCTTTGCCGAAGCCGTGCAGCAGTCCCGCGTGGACGTGGTGCCAAGAGTGGTGGTTGGCGGAGCTGGCGCCGAAG
>JAKJAC010000412.1 GCA_022707705.1 Chloroflexota bacterium | reverse complement strand
CAAGCAAACAGTATCAGGTTACAGCCCTTCCCCGTAAAGGGGGCAGGGAACTTAAAGATGCCCGTTACTTTAGAGGGGAGGGGATTACTCAGCCCTGTTTCCCCGGAAGGGACCGGCAGCTTTTTTGGAATCCGCTGCTGGAAGGCGAGGAACCTCAGGGCTGGCAGTTTGGGTTGAGCGCTGTGGTATCAGACTGGGTTTATGTTGAAGGCGGAAGCTTAATGATGGGCTCAAATGATGGTGAAGATGACGAAAAACCGGTGCATAAGGTGACGGTTTCACCTTTCTGGATTGGCAAATATGAAGTCACCCAGGCGGAATGGAAAGAGGTGATGAATTCCAATCCTTCATACTGGAAAGGCGACCAGTTGCCAGTGGAACAGGTGAACTGGTTTGACGCGGTGGATTATTGCAACAAACTTAGTATCAAAGAAGGCCTGACTCCCTGCTACAGCGGCAGTGGCAAATACATCACATGCGACTGGACTGCAAACGGCTACCGTCTGCCCACCGAGGCGGAGTGGGAATTTGCAGCCCGGGAAGGAGTTAAGGACAAAGGTTATATGTATTCCGCTTCCAATGACATCAATTCCGTAGCCTGGTATTGGGACAATGCCGGAAAGCAGACCCACAGTGTGGGAAGCAAGTGGTAATGTGTGGGAATGGTGCTGGGACTGGTATGATGAAGGCTACTATGCCAAGAGCCCGGGCCTCGACCCGCGTGGGGCGGACTCTGGCTCGTACCGCGTGCTGCGTGGAGGTTCTTGGCTCAACGACGACAACTTCTGTCGGGTTGCCAATCGCTTCATCTTCAATCCCGATTGCAGTTACAACAACTTCGGTTTTCGTGTATCCAGGGCTAAATGATTTTGCGTTTTTATTTTGTTCTTTTTCTTTTTAATGCATTGGCGCAATAAAGTTCTTGACAAGTCTTTGCTGCGAGGTAAACAGCACCTTGAGGGTGTAAATAATGAGGATGAGATGAAAAAGATAGTT
>JAKJAC010000411.1:757-1022 GCA_022707705.1 Chloroflexota bacterium | reverse complement strand
ATGGCATCAAGCTATTTGCCGGCGATGTGAAAGGGGCGGTGAACGAGCAGCAGCTTCGCCGGATCCAGATCCGGGAGACCATCCTGTCGCATATCGAACGTGAACGAATGCTTTACTTCAGGGGTATTAAGGTGCTGAGCCTCTTTTTTATCGACGAAGTGGCCAAATACAAGCAGTACGATGCTTCCGGCAATGCGTTTAACGGTTCCTATGCGGATATGTTCGAGGAGGAGTACGACGATGTGGTGAACAGCCTGCAACTGAA
>JAKJAC010000411.1:401-650 GCA_022707705.1 Chloroflexota bacterium | reverse complement strand
ACGGCAGATAAAACGCATGCGGGATATTTTTCCATCGACAAAAGGAAGAATCAGTTCGTGGACGGAAAAGTGGAAAGAAGCTCCCGGGAGAGCGTGGACACCGATGCCTACGACCTGATCATGAAGGACAAGGAGCGGCTGCTCTCTTTCGGCGAACCGGTACGTTTTATCTTTTCTCACTCTGCGTTGCGCGAGGGATGGGACAATCCGAACGTGTTCCAGATCTGCACGCTGAAACAGAGCGATGCG
>JAKJAC010000411.1:0-312 GCA_022707705.1 Chloroflexota bacterium | reverse complement strand
GGGACTCCGCCTGTGTGTGAACCAGGAGGGGGAGCGCATGGATACCAATTTTCTGGGAAGCGAGGTGCATCACATCAACCAGCTGACGGTGATCGCGAGCGAGAGCTACGACCGGTTTGCGAAAGCACTACAGACCGAGATTGCCGAGGTGATTGCCGACCGGCCACAGAAAGTTTCTCCCGCGTTGTTCAAGGATAAAGTGCTCTCAGATAAGCAAGGTAATCCCTATCCCGTGAGTGAGGAGGCGGCCCTGGTACTCTACGAGAGCCTGGCGGGCTATGGTTACGTGAAGGCGGGGACCCTGACTGATAA
>JAKJAC010000410.1 GCA_022707705.1 Chloroflexota bacterium | reverse complement strand
ATAGAAGCACCACAACGCAGCCTCCAGGCTGTTCACCACATAACCGGTACCCTGAAGCTGATCCTCAATTTTTCCTTTGTATGCACCATTGAGAATTTCCCTGACAGCCGATGACTCTATGATGGCCTCATCATGCTCGAACAGCACCCGCTCCTTGTCCATGTCAGACAGGGCATTGTACAGGATCGAGGCAAACAGCCTACAGGCATCGATGCACTCCTGAGCCCCGTGGGTGGTCCTTGAGCTCTTGCCAGCATAGAAGATCATGGCATCCCTGTCCGGGAAGAAGAACAGAGGCACAGGAGCCAGGCGCATAAGCGATCCGTTCCCAGCGCTGTGGATGTCTGTGGGTCCGGAGAAGGGCTCACGATTCTTTTCAAACCTCCTCAGCGCAGATGCCGTCGTTCCTCCGATGTCGAAACACACCCCGGTGCTGCTGAGATATCCTGTCCTGTACCACCTCACATACCGCTCCATCTGGTCCAGGGGGTCGAAGCCCTTCTTCTCGATGAGGCTCTCAGCAAGACACAGTGCCATGGAGGTGTCGTCCGTCCACTGGCCTGGTTCCAGGTTGAAGGGGCCTCCGCCCACCATGTCGGTTATGGGTTCGAACGATCTCCTCGGCTTGAACTCCAGGGTCGTGCCCACTGCATCACCGCAGGCAAGACCCAGAAGACATCCCTGATATCGCTCCAACAGTTCCATGCTCACTCCCCCACCTTCCAGGACACGACCATATCGCACTGCTCCCTGGTCTCTGGTGAAGGTTCATGTGAGCTGGCATCGTGCAGGCGGAGATGTTTGATCGTTTCGAGGGCATCTTTCCCTATTGCAATTCCATGCCTGGCGAGGTAGCACCCCACCACGGTCCCGGTCCTGCCTTTGCCTCCCCAGCAGTGAACATAGGTGGGATACCCCTCGGTGATGTTCCTGTCGATGTGGTCCAGGATCTTCTTCATGAGGGACTGAGACGGTATGCTCACATCCCTGATGGAAAACCTCGCCACAGAAGCTTCAACCACCCTTTTCAATGCCAGTTCCCGAAGC
>JAKJAC010000040.1:19780-25707 GCA_022707705.1 Chloroflexota bacterium | reverse complement strand
ATGAAGAAGAGATCGAAACGCCGGGCGCCCATATCCAGGCAAGCAGCAAGCGTCTCCTCGATTTCGGCATTCGTGTAGGGTTTTCCCGATGCCCGACGCACCGCAGGGTCGTGCGACTCAGGCGAAAACTCAACGAAGAAATCAGGCAAGGCCGCGGCGAATTCCTCCATATAAGCCCGATCGGCAGGCTTGAAAAATTCGACAATTACCGGACCACGATAGCCCTGCACGGCGCGAAGAAAACGCGGCTCAAAGCGCCGATACGACGGACGTCCTCAGCCAGGCACTCTGGCGACCGATATGCGGGACGGTGACGATTGGAGAGGTTCCGCCCGGCAAAAGCTGAGCCACCACAGATGGTGCAGTGCTCAGTACACCCCTTGACCGTGAGGGATGCCATGATGGGATAATCAAGCCAATGGCTAAAAGGAGCATAGTTCAGCAAATCTCGGTCACGCACCACCGCACGTACCAGGGGATGATAATCCATTGTGAGATGATCTAGCGTATCTGGAACATAGGTCTGCGGGTTAACCTGTACAGTTCCGTCAGGCCGTTTCCATGTCAGGTTGGGCACATCAGCAGGAACGCTGTCTGAGCGCAGGCACTCCAATAACAAACGCAGCGCTTCCTCGGTGGAATCGCCCCGCAGAATATAATCCACATACGGTAACTGAATGAGCTCCTCATGGAAATACGTTGCCGAATAGCCTCCAAAGATGATGGGGCTGCGAGGGTGCAGCTGCTTCACACGCCGGGCAACCTCAAGGGCGCCGTGTGCATGAGGCAACCAGTGCAGGTCAATGCCAAAGGCGCGCGGCGCTTGCAGATTCGCCAACGCCCGATCAGGGTCAAATCTAGCGGAGCGTACCATCCGCGCTGCCAGATTCATAATTCGCGCCTGGAAGCCATGCTGCTGAACATAAGCCAGGAGCGTGGTGAAACCAATAGGATACATATCAAACACGGGTGTGGAAGGCACCAGGTCGGAAATCGGTCCCCAAAGCGTCGCGCGCTCACGGAAATCGTATACACTTGGAGCATGGAGAAAGATAAGGTCAACCATAGCACACTCAATTCAGAGAGCAGCCAAAACTGCTCAAAGGTATAGTGGGTCCTCCCAGATACCACTCAAGGAGTCGAAATGGCAGCATATGCGGGGCAAGCAGCGTTTACAGGCGTATCAGCAAGGCTTTGCGCCCCCACAAATGCCGCCAGGCGGCGTAACCCACGCAGGAGCGCCGCTGCAAACGCGGCATCGGAGCCTGTAGCAGCTTCTTCCAGCCAGAAGCCCAGAAGGTGGAGCACCCCTGTCTGGCGTTCAAATTTGAAATCCGCCCGCGCCACCAGGAGATCATGAAAGAGGATAGGCAGCGTGTAATACCCCCAACGTCGTTGCACCGCAGGCTTGTAGACTTCCCACACATATTCAAAGTCGAATAGCTCGCGAGCCCGTCCGCGAGCGCTGACAATATCCAATGGCGCCAGAAAAATGACCTCGTCCTCAGTGCACCCCGAAGCCGAGTGCCATGACTCAGGTGTACCCCCGTCGGCAATAGTCTCCAGCAGCGGCAAATCATCCACGAGGATATAGCACCAGTCACGTCGGTCCTCTACAGCAACCAGGGCAATATCGCCTGCATCGGTCAGTTTTTTGGCCCAAACAACGCCTTCTTCGGAACTAAACTTCCGCTCCAGAAAAGCGCCAAAATGGCGGGCGCGACAAAGCCCCCAAAAAGCAATGGCCTTCCGCACAAGGAACGCCTCCGCAACTTCAAGTGACGCTTCATAGTTGAGGGCAGCGGGGGCGATATTCTCAGTGAAGTCAAAGACCCGTTCAAAACGCACCCGGTGATGCGTCATCAATTCGCCGGTCAGCCACAGGTAGAACAATGCCAACCCGGTATCCTTGCGGGCGCGATAGCTATTGACGCGCGCGTTCCCATCGAAATCACGGTTTCCCAGAGGTCCGCGGGCGCGCAGTTCGGCTTTCACCTCTGTAAGCAAACCAGCATGAGCGTCGGCAAAAGCGCTCCAACGTGGCTCAGCGCGCTTCCGTTGCATGATGGCGCGCCAGTACGGAAGTTCAGCCATCGGTTGAATGAACAGCGTATCGCCAAAGTCAAAAGCCTCACGGCGCTCAAACAAGAGTGCATCCAGATGCGCGGCAGAGAAGCCATCAACGCGACTCAACAACGCCAGCTCATGGCTACGCGCAATAACACACAGCGGGTCCAGCTGCACGCGCTCGACAGCCTGAAGCGCTTGAGTGAGTCCATCAATGCCCTGCCAGCGCCGCCTGGGCCATAATCCCTGTTTTCCCAACACAAAGCGTCGGGCAGTCTGTTTGGAAATGGAATACTGGTGCATGGATGAGGAAAACCCAATCAACCGAAGCGCCCGGTGATATACTCATCGGTACGTTTATCGCTGGGATTTGTGAACATTTGATCACGAGGACCACACTCGACCAGTTCGCCCTGCAGGAAAAACGCCGCCCAATCGGCGACGCGTGCTGCCTGCTGGATGCTGTGTGGGACGATGACAATCGTATAGGTCGCCTTCAAGTCCTGTAGCGTTTGCTCAACTTTGCCCGTAGAAATCGGGTCCAAGCCGGATGTCGGCTCATCCAGGAGGATCACCTCTGGTTGCAACGCCAGCGAGCGCGCCAGGCAGAGCCGCTGCTGCTGCCCGCCGGAAAGTGCATGCGCCGGGTCATGCAGGCGATTGCCCACCTCATCCCACAAAGCTGCCTGCTTGAGGGAACGCTCTGCTGCAGTATCCAGTCGCTGCCGATCTCGAATACCCGCCAATTCCAGCCCATAGGTGATATTCTGATAAATCGTCATGGGTAGGGGCACAGGGCGCGCAAAAACAATGCCCACTCGCCGCCGCAAACGAATGACATCATAACCCGGAGCCATAATGTCCTCGTCATCGAGCAAAACCCGCCCCGTCTGAGTGACCACATCGGCCTGGTCATTGAGTCGATTCAGAGTGCGTAATAGTGTGCTCTTGCCGCCGCCAGATGGACCAAAGAGCACATTAATCTGATTCGCGTAAAGCTCCAAACTGATCCCACGCAAACTCTCGGTTCCATCCGAATAGCGGACGGTTAAATTCTCAATGCGAATCTTCGTCTGCATCTCCATGCGTCCTTGTGAACCTCACCAGACCCGCTGCTTACGGTAATGGCGGCGGATCAACGTTGCCAGCACGTTCATGGAAAGCACAAAAACCAACAGGACCAGTGCGGTCCCATATTGAATCTGAACCGGCATCCCCGGCACCTGGGTGCTGATGACGAAAAGATGATAGGGCAGCGCCATCGTCTGATCCAAGATGGAACTGGGCAACCGCGGCAGGAAAAAAGCCGCTACCGTGAACAAAATCGGGGCGGTCTCTCCGGCGGCGCGCTCTAGCCCCAAAATGATGCCCGTAATGATGCCAGGCAACGCTTGTGGAATTACCACCCGGCGTATGGTCTGCCAGCGCGTGCCCCCGAGACTTACGCTCACCAACCGGAACTCCTGCGGCACAGCGCGCAGCGCCTCCTCAGCAGTGCTGATAATCACCGGTAGGGTCATGATACCGAGGGTCAACGAACCCGCCAGAATTGAAGTGCCAAAACGCAGGAAGATGACAAACAGCCCGAGGCCAAAAAGCCCATAGACCACCGAGGGAATACCTGCCAGGTTGATGATTGCAATGCGGATAGCGCGAGTGAGTGTGTTATCACCGGCATATTCCGCGAGATAGATGGCGGCACCCACGCCAATAGGCACGGCTATCATTCCTGTGCCCAATGTTAGCAACAATGTGCCCACAATGGCGGGCAACAATCCCCCTTCCCTCATCCCATTCCGCGGCATAGCGGTCAGGAATTCCCAACTGACTGCGCCGATCCCTTCCGCAACGACATAGCCGATAATCGCAAAAATCGGCAGGATGACCAATACCGCTGCCAGACTGATCAACAAAAAAGCAATACGTTGCGTGATTTGCCGGTTAAACATCAGGAGAGCATCCGTTCTGAGCGTTTCAGCTGGCGGAAGACCACCGTCGCAGCGGCAGCATTCACTAAGAAGGTAATCACGAACAGCGCCAACCCCACGGCGAACAACACATGGTAGTGGGCGCTCCCTTGAGCCACCTCACCCATCTCGGCAGCAATCGTCGCCGTCATCGTGCGCACAGACATAAAGAAATCTGGGAGCGAGCGCGGAATGCGCGCCGCGTTGCCGGTCACCATCATCACCGTCATCGTCTCGCCAATCGCGCGTCCCACACCCAACATCAACGCAGTGAGAATCCCGGAGCGCCCCGCCGGCAGCACAATACGCCAGATAGTCTGCCAGCGCGTCAGTCCCAACGCCAACCCTGCATCGCGGTAAGTGCGTGGCACAGAATCCAATACATCTTCAACCACACTCACCACCGTTGGAAGCGCCATCCAGGCAAGTAAAATCACCCCAGTGAATGCGGTCAGTCCCGTGGGGATATTCAGGGACACCCGCACCAATGGCGCCAGCACCAGCATTCCCATGAAACCAATCACGACTGAGGGAATCCCCGCCAATACCTCGACCAATGGCTTGAGAAACTCCCGCACCCAACGGGGTACAATCTCAGCGATGAAAATCGCGGTCGTCAGCCCCAGCGGTAACGCAATAATGGCAGCACCCACGGTCACCAACAGGGAACCGGCAATCA
Source organism: Chloroflexota bacterium (assembly GCA_022707705.1). GTDB lineage: Bacteria > Chloroflexota > Anaerolineae > B4-G1 > SLSP01 > JAAZNO01. Next base: position 20,994 of record JAKJAC010000040.1, on the reverse strand, counting down.
GCGGCAACAGCCCAAAATACTCCTCAATCGGATACCAACGGGTACTCCACAGACTGCTCAAGGGAACCTTGAAAAACGCGGGCACCCCCTCGCGGATGAGAAAGAAAAAGATCATAGCCACTAAGGCAATCGCCGAAAGGCCCGTAAGCCCAATCAGCCGCTCGATAAGGAATTCCGAGAATGAGGTTGCACGCTTCGCAGTCAGGAGTTCAGTCAGATGCTTCATAACAACTACACTTATTCCGTCGCGGCGACAGGGATAAAGCCCAGGTCGAGCACAATGCGCTGTGCTTCGGGGCTAAGAATCCATTCCAGGTACGTCGTGATCGCATCAGAGGCGGCGGCGGTCGAATACATGTAGAGCTCGCGGGCAATAGGATACTGCCCCGCGTTCACCGTCTCAACCGTGGGCGACCAAAAAGGTCCCTCAAACGAAAGCCCTACATCAACGGTCTTCATATCCGGGGTCACATAACCCAAACCATCATAGCCGATGGCGTTGGGGTTCTGTCGCACTTCCGCGCTGATGCCCTCTGATGATGGCAGGAGCAAAGTATCCGGCGAAAACAAGGTAGTGTCGTCTGCCTGCCCCAGACGGATAACCTCCTCCAGAAAGTAGACATGGGTGCCGGAGTTCGTCTCTCTGGAAAGCAACACAATCGGACGATTCTCTCCGCCTACCTCACGCCAGTTGGTGATCTTGCCGCTGTAGATATCAGAAATCTGCTGTAGGGTGAGCCTCTCCACCGGGTTATCGGGATGCACGACAATGGCGATAGCATCCAGCGCAATGACTAGCTCGCGCACCTCGATCGCATTCGCCTGCGCTGCCCGCAGTTCCTCATCCTTGATCTGCCGCGAGGCGTTGGCGATATCTACGGTCCCATTGACCAACGCCGTGATGCCCGTCCCCGATCCGCCACCAGTCACCGCAACCCGTACCTGCGGGTCTACCAGCTGATACGCCTCAGCCCAGGCAAGCGCTAGATTGACAATAGTATCAGAACCTTTGTTCTGAATCGTGACGACGGCGACCTCAGAATCGCCGGTATCCGCACGACTACAGCCTGCGATCATAGCCAGGCTTAGCAGCACCACAAACCAGGTTAAGCATCGGTTTTTTAAGCTCACAGCGGTAAATTATACCCGTGAATCCAGACGCGGCAACCCTTGGGTGCATTTGACCACGAGGGCGAAAATCTGTAGAGAGTTGG